>NZ_CP012024.1:2149750-2451500 GCF_001050115.1 Bacillus smithii
AGTCGTTTTTCCACCGCCGCTAGGACCAACGATCGCTGTTGTTTTTCCTGAAGGAATAGTGAGTGTTATTTGTTTGAGTACAGGCTCTCCCTTTTTATAAGAAAAGGAAACATTTCGAAAATGTATGTCTTGATCGTAATTTTGTACTGCCGGCAATCTGTCGATCGGTTCTTTCTCAAAGGACAAAATGCTTTGGATTCGTTCTGTTGCGCCCATCGCTTTTTGAAATGAGGTGAAAAATACAGCCATCTGGCTAAAAGGAACAACGATTTGAACCATATAAATAATGATGGCGACAAGCGAGCCGGATGAAAGCGTGCCCGAGGCTACACGAACGCCGCCATAGCCGATTAATAGAACTAAAACAAGCATCATCACAAATGTCATAAAAGGGGAAATGACAGACTGTATTCTCGCTTCTTTTAGACCGAATTGAAATAAATGATGAATCCCTTGTTCCCCGTTTTTTTGTTCCTCTTTCTCTGCACTGTAAGCTTTGAAAAGACGAATATCGGACAAAACTCTGCCAAGATGAGCGGAAAAACCGGCCATTTCATCCTGGGTGGCTTTTGAAATTTTGTACATTTTTTGTCCAAGCGGCCAAAGGAGAAGAAGCGAAACCGGAACTGCCGTCACCATCATAAGGGTCATTTTCCAGTCGATAATAAGGAGAATACAGACTGCCCCTCCCACCGAAATGAATCCGGTCAGAAACGTCACGAAATGTTGGGTGATCAGCATTTTCACCGTATTGGTGTCTTGAGTAATTCGACTCATCGTTTCTCCTGATTCGTGATTGTCGAAAAAAGGAACAGGCAGTAATAAAACCTGATTCCAAAGCTTTTTACGAATCGCCGCCACCACATATTCTCCAATATAGGTAAGGAAGTAGTAAGAAAAACCGGAAGTGATCGTTTGAACGATAAATGAAGCAGCAAGTATAAGAATGATGGATGGCTTTAACGCGGATTCAGAAATCTGGTCAACAAGAGATTTAGTAAACCACGGTACTATGAGTCCAACCGCTGTCTCGATCAAACTGAAAGCTACAGCCAAAAACAAAATCCATTTGGGAGGATCCGTGCTCCGGATTAACTGCCAAAAAGTTTTCCAATTGTCCATTTGTATTTGGCGATTTTTCTCCACTCCAATCAACTCCTTCTATCGCTAAATATTTCAACAACGTTGCAGTCGATTCCTCTCTTCTTGGAAAAGCAACATAAGCACTTTACAATACGATCCAACAGAGAAGATAAACAACTAATCCTGTTTCAGATCAAGGATACGCTTATACAGGATTTGCTGGCGGGAACACTACGATAAAACAAACTCAAACATTGAAAAACAACCGTAAACGAAGTTCGTCTTCACTAGGAATCTCTTATATTTTGAAGAGCATAAAAAAATTCCCTTCATAGCATAACAAATAATAGTTATCTGCTATAAGGGAATTTATTTCTTTCTTATTTTTTATAGTTATTTATATCGTTTCAGAAAACTTTTTTCTTAAAAGCATTTTTGTTGAGTAGTATTTTCTACCATTCGGTGTCATAATATGCAATGTTTTTATTTCTTCAGTTTGTTTGTGATTGTCTGTTATTCGAAAATCGACAAAAGCACCGCTTAAATTTTCCGTCACAGCTACAATTTGATACCCTTTTTCTAATAATGTATCAATCTCTCTTTTTTCATCCCTGAATAATTCAGAATCAAACATCTCGAACACCTCCTGTTTAACAGGTAAGACCAACTGTAGCTTTTAATCAATACGTTTTTTATATCTTTGCTTGAGATACCGTCGGCGTTATTTCCTGGTTGAATTTTCTGCGTTTTAAATATTTACCGCTTCCTAATGTGCCTACAAATTGCTTATCTTTAATAATAAAATGACCGCGACAAAGCACCGAAATCGGTTCTCCTACAATTTTCATATCCTCAAACGCACTATAATCAACGTTCATATGATGGGTATTAGCGGAAATCGAGCGTTTTGCATTAGGATCAAAAATGACAATATCCGCATCACTTCCTACAGCGATCGTGCCTTTTTGAGGGAATATTCCAAATAATTTAGCGGCTTGAGTGGAAACAATATCAACAAATTGATTTAATGTCAAAATACCTTTTTTCACGCCTTCAGAAAATAAAATACTGAATCGATCCTCAATAAAGGGTCCGCCATTTGGAATCTTCGAAAAATCATGGCGACCAAGTTGTTTTTTCCCATTAAAATTAAAAGAGCAATGGTCAGAACCCACTGTTTGCAACACGCCTGACTTTAATGCATTCCATAAAACATCTTGATTCCATTTTTCACGAAGAGGCGGCGACCAAATGTATTTTGCCCCTTGGAAATCCGGTTTCTCTAAATAAGATTGATCAAGAACCAAATATTGCGGGCACGTTTCTCCCCATACTTTATATCCTTTAGCGCGTGCTTCAGCAATTTGTTTGACTGCTTCCAGGCATGTAACATGGACCACATACAATTGTGAATCGGCGATTTTAGCCAATTCAATGGCTCGGTGAGTTGCTTCTCCCTCAACTTCAGGCGGCCTGGTTAGAGCATGGTAGATAGGTTCAGTGTGTCCTTCCGACAAGGCTTGATTAACAAGTTCATCAATGACTGTTCCGTTTTCACAATGAACCATCACTAATGCTCCTGCTTCTTTAGCTATTTGAAAAGTTCGAAACAACGTCCGATCATCTGCTTGGAATTCCTTGGCATATGCCATAAAAATTTTTATAGAAGAGATTCCTTCGCTTTCAAGCACTTCAGGCAATTCTTGAACGACTTGTTCATCTAAATTGGATAGCATTAAGTGAAATCCATAGTCAATGGCCGCTTTTCCTTTCGCCTTTTCATGCCATCTTTGAACGGCTTTTTTCAAAGTGTCATCTTCCGTTGAAAGACAAAAATCAAGAATCGTAGTGGTTCCGCCGAACGCGGCAGCAATCGTTCCCGTTTCCCAATCATCATCAGTCACCGTGTTATTAAACGGCATATCCAAATGTGTATGTGGATCTACGCCCCCAGGAAATACGTATGCGCCTTCTGCATCGATTACTTCTGCACCATCGGCAAGCAAGTCAGAACCTATTTGAACAATTTTTTCTCCTTCAATGAGAATATCCGCTTGATACGTATCAACAGCCGTTACAATAGTTCCATTTTTAATTAATTTTTTCATCTTTTTCCCTCCATATCTTTTAACTAATCATCTTTTGATTGGATAAGAAACGGTCAATTAATTTCTGCCGTTCATTCCATGTGAGAGGGATTGGACTTGGTTTTTCCACCATATCAATAGCCCCCTCTGCCGGGCAAACGATGGAGCAAAGATTACAACCGACACAATCTTCCTCTCTTACCTTTAAGATGTTTTCACCATTTTCATCTGATAGCATTTCAATACATTGATGTGAAGCGTCTTCGCAGGCAATGTAACATTTATTGCAATGAATGCATGATTCATTATTAATGTGGGCAACTACTTTATAATTGAGATCCAGATCGCCCCAATCTGTGTACTTCGGTACAGATTGGCCGATAAGATCCATAACTGAATGTAAGCCTTTTTCTTCAAGATAGTTATTCATCCCATCAATCATGTCTTCCACTATACTAAATCCATGCTGCATGACAGCTGTACATACCTGTATATTTGTCGCTCCCATCAACATAAATTCCGCTGCGTCTTTCCAAGTAGATATGCCTCCGATCCCCGAAATGGGTACAGAAATATCCGGATGACGCGCACATTCAGCCACCATATTTAATGCAATAGGTTTAACAGCCGGACCGCAATAACCGCCGTGCGTTCCTTTTCCCGCTACATTCGGAATCGTGTTCCATGTATTCAAATCAACCCCCATCAAACTATTAATAGTGTTTATCAAGCTGATGGCATCAGCGCCGCCTTGAACAGCAGCATAGGCCGTTGCTGTAATATCCGTAATATTGGGGGTTAATTTCACTATCACGGGGGTTTGAGCTACTTCTTTTACCCAATACGTTTGTTTTTCAACCAATTCAGGGACTTGCCCCGAGGCAGCTCCCATCCCTCTTTCTGCCATGCCATGCGGACAGCCAAAATTTAATTCAAGTCCGTCAACGCCAACGTCTTCCACCCTTTTTACAATCTCATGCCACTTTTCTTGATTTGGTTCTACCATTAAAGAAGCAACGATCACATGTTTAGGAAACTTCTTTTTTGTTTCATAAATTTCTTTTAAGTTGACTTCCAACGGTCTGTCAGTGATTAATTCAATGTTATTAAAGCCCGCCATCACTTGACCGTTATAATTGAATGCAGCAAAACGTGAAGAAACATTCAGAATCGGATCGCCCAACGTTTTCCAAACGACTCCGCCCCAACCTGATTCAAAAGCCCTCTGAACTTGATATCCTGAATTGGTTGGCGGCGCGGATGCCAACCAAAAAGGATTCATTGATTGAATTCCGGCAAAATGAATTCGTAAATCTGCCAATTCGTTTTCCCCCTTTTTTACAAGCTGCTTTGTATGTGCCTATGAATGGCGCGTGCTGCTTTTTTTCCTTGTTCAACGGCACTGACAACCATTGCATCACCTTGTCCCTTCCCAACAACGACATCCCCGGCGGCAAATAATTTTTTATTAGAGGTTTGATGGGTTACGGGATCAATTTTGACGATGCCTTGATCATGTTCTAAACCAAGTTCTTCAATCAATTTTTTATGACGGGTTTGACCAATGGCTTTCACGACAATATCTACATCCATCGAAAAATCGGAATTTTCAATTATTTCAACGGAACGTCTTCCCGAATGATCAAGTTCTCCTAATTTCGTTCGAGAACATTTCAATTTCCCCACATTTCCGTTCCCGTCGTCAATGATCTCTGTCGGTTGGGTCAACCATCTAAACTCCACTCCTTCTTGCTTGGCAAATTCATACTCACTGGCATAAGCCGTCATCTCAGATTCACTTCTTCGATAAACGATCTTTACATTAGATGCTCCCATACGTTTTAAACAAGTAGCCGCATCGATAGCTGTATTTCCCGCTCCAATCACTGCTGCACGCTTTCCAATAAAACGATCAGTGATATCACCATCTTTAATTTCTTCAATTAATTGAATCGCATCATACACTCCATGCAGCTCTTCTCCCGGGATGCCGAGCATCGGAACCTTTCCCATTCCAATAGCCAGCAATACTGCATCATAATCTTCCATCACCTCGTTTACCATAATATCTTCACCAAAAATTGTATTAGTCAGAATTTCTACCCCCAGCTGTTTTACTTGTTCTACCTCCCAAAGTGAAATTTCTTGCGGCAATCGAAACGGCACGATACCATAAGTGTTCAAGCCTCCGGCTTTTTCTTTTGCCTCAAAAATCGTTACTTCGTATCCTAATCGGGCAAGTTCCCTGGCACCGGACAATCCCGCCGGACCGCTTCCGATGATGGCCACTTTCTTACCATTAGGATTTCCTTTTTTAAAAAGCGGTTGATGATGATGGATTGCCCAATTCGTTGCATGCCTTTGCAACTGCCCAATCATAACAGGAACTGAAATATCATTTAAAACGCAAGCTCCTTCGCATAATTCCTCTGTCGGGCAGACCCTTGCACACGTCGCTCCCAATGGATTAGCATCTAATATAACACGAGCAGACCCTTTTAAATTTTCAGAAGCGATCTTTTTGATAAAAGCAGGAATGTTAATACCAGTCGGACAGGCCTTCGTACATGGGGCATCGTAACAATATAAACATCGGTTTGCTTCATCAACCGCTTCTTTAGGACTTAAATCTTTTTTTACTTCTTGAAAATTCAATGGCAAATCATCCAACGTCACTGAAGATTGCATTCGAACACCCCTTTTATCTGGTTTTTTAAATCCTTTCCTAACTTTCATAATATCTGATAATCTATTGTTACCTTGACCTCATTCTCTGTCACTTAATTTAGCTCATTCACCGCAGCTGATTGATTCTGACTTGTTTCATCGTTGTTCATAAAAAGGGTTATTTCCTCATACTCTTTTAATGATAGAAGACTTTTATCGTCGCGCATAAGATAACTGTAAACCGCCATTGCCACGAGCAAACCTATCGTCCAAGCATTGCTCCATAGGAAAGACAAACTCGGAATAACTAAACCTGCCAGCGGAATCACAATTCCAATGATTAAAGCGTAAATGCCGTTTTTATTCACTCCTGAAGAATAACTATAACGTCCATTCACTTGATATAATTCTCTCAACGCCAAACGGCGTCGACGAACAATCCAATAATCTGCGATGGCAATACCGTCGATAGGTCCGAGAAGAGCGCCGTATCCTCCAAGAAAACCAAAAATCAAGTTTTGAAAATTCGACATGAGATACCATGGCTGCATCGCTATAGCAAATAAACCGGTCAGTATAGCACCAATGGAAAATGTAATTCTCCTTGGCCACAAGTTTTCTGCAGCTCGGGCAGGAGCGACAAGATTTGCCCCTACATTTACGGTTATGGATGAAATAACAATGACAATGGCTCCAAGGAAAACAATGAATGTCGGAAATTTTGCTAATAATTCAACGGGTTCCCAAATAGCCTTTCCAAAAATCACAACGGTTGCGGATGTGACAAATATCCCAATAAAAGAAAATACCGTCATAGTTATGGGTAGAGCCAAGCTTTGTGCAACCATCATCGATTTTTGTTGTCGGGCATAACGAGCAAAATCAGGAATATTTAGGGCTAAGGTTGCCCAAAAAGCTATAACACCCGTTAAAGCAGGGAAGAAAGTGGACAAAAATTCTCCAAGAGAATGAAATTTACTTGGTGCTGTTAAAATCGGCCCCCAACCATGAATATGGGTCATTGCCCAAATGAATAAGATGATGGAAGAAAGACCGACAATCGGACTTGCAATGATCGTTAGCCATTTGATCGCTTCAGGCCCTTTCACTCCTATGCCAACATTCAGCGCCCAAAAAATCATAAATACAATCGCTGTATGAAAAGGAAAATTCACCCATCCCGAAAAAACACGGGCAAAAAGAGCGTCTATACTTGTTGTGCCAATCCATGTGTTAATTCCAAACCAACCAGCCGCAACAATGGCACGTGCCAAGGTGGGGATGTGAGTTCCTTTGGAACCAAACCATAATCTGGCAAACACCGGATATGGGATACCGAATTTTGCTCCAGCATGTGCATTTAATAAAATGGGAATCAAGACGATACAATTCCCAAGAAAAATAGTGAGCAATGCCTGCCACCAGTTCATTCCCAGGGAAATCATGCCACTGGCCATTGTATAAGAAGGAATGATAAGGCACATCCCCATCCACAAAGTAGCAAAATTCATGCCCGACCATGAATGTTCTTCTTTCGTTGTTGGCCTTAAGTCTTCATTCCATAAGTTGCTCCCTTTTATACTATCCATTGCTTCATTGGTTAAAGTGACTATGCCATTTTCTTCTATTTGCGATTTCATAGACTTCACCCTTTAATCAATTTATGATGATCAATAAATTGTTTTTTGAATAAACGTAATATTCAGATTTAAAAATCAACACTCAATGATTTATACATATTTTTCAACGGTACGAATCAATAATCCAAAATGGAAAGAACCGTATCCAAAGCGACATTCACTCCATTCGCACATTCTTCATAAGATGTAAACTCTTCTTCACAATGGCTCTTTCCATTGACGCTAGGTACAAATATCATAGCTGTAGGCAGATAACTGGCAATAAATTGGGCATCATGCCCCGCTCCGCTGTACATTCTTTTACTTGAATAACCGAGCGATTGAGCTGATTTTTCCAGTCGATCACATAGTTTTTGATCGAACACTACCGTATCACGCCCCCATAGTTTTCTTGCGGATATAGCGCAGCCTTTTAGCGATTTCGGTAAATCTTGAATGGCTTCTTCAACTTGATGGATGACTTTCGGATCTTTGTGTCTTGCTTCAAGCGTAAAAATAGTTTTATTCGGAATCACCGTGTGTATATTGGGAAGAACGTTCATTCTTCCCACCGTGTACACTAAATCACTGTCTAATTGATTTAGTTTTTTACGCAAATCAGTCATAATATCCGTTGCTGTAAAGAGGGCATCTTTTCTCATGTTCATTGGTGTTGTGCCGGCATGATCTGATTCACCGGTTACTTCCATTTCATAATTCACCATTCCAACTACACCTTCTACGATGCCAATCTTCACATTTTCACTTTCTAATACCGGCCCTTGTTCAATATGCATTTCTAAAAAAGCGGTAGCTTCCTTCAAACGATTTTCAATATCACCTTTATATCCACTAGCAGCTAAGGCTTCACCAAATGTTATCCCGTCAGTATCTCGGCTCTTCATCATTTCCGTTTTCTCAAACTTCCCGGAAAGTACACCTGAAGACATCATGGCCGGTTCAAATCTTGCTCCTTCTTCATTTGTAAAATTGACAATCGTAAATGGAATCTTTGGTTGAATATGATGATCATGAAGCGTACGAGCAATTTCTAATGCAGCAACCACGCCAAGAACACCGTCAAACCTCCCGCCTTTCGTTACCGAATCTAAATGGGAACCCATCACAAGAGGAGGTTTGTCTTCAACACCTGCCATCGTTGCATAAATGTTAGCCATATCATCCATTTTTACTGTCATTCCTATTTCTTTACAACACGAAACAAAATAATCTCTAGCCGCTATATCTTCCTTTGAAAGAGATAATCGTGTGACCCCATTATTTTTTGTACGGCCAAATTCCGCAAACGTTTCTAACGTCTTTTTCAATCTGTCCGAATGAATTAAGATCTTTTGTTGTTGCATTTGGCAGTCCTCCTTATTTACAATTTCAAATTGTCGTATTGATCGCCTTATTTGATCTATTTCCTTATTCCTTCATTGAAGAAATAGCCAGCCTAAAATCATTTAAAGAAAATTACGATAATTCAAACCAAGAAAACTTCCATACTGCTGAATTAATGTCATATTTCATCACACAATTTTTTTAGTTTTTTTCCGCAAAGCATTATACATTTCTTTTAAACTTTCTTTCGTCATCAAAACTGGATTATTCATCATATTAGGAAAAAAACTATGAGATACAAGTTTATCTAAATCTCCTTCTGTCAACACCCCTATTTCTTCCAATGTCATTCTTAACCCCATTTCCTTTTTCATTTCGTCTATTCGATCCGCCAAGTCTTCCGAATCTTTGAAACCCAGCCTCCTACTGAACGCTTGAAGACGCTCCGATTCGAACCCAAGCCGGCTATTGATTTTCCAAAAGGAAGGAAGAGTAAAAGCACAAGCCTCGCCATGAGGAATATGAAACTCTTGTGTCAGTGGATAAGAACATGCATGCGCAGCAGCCGTTTGTGTCATATTAAATGCCAGACCTGCCGTAACGGAAGCTTCACTCATTTTTGCTCTTGCCTCCATATTTTCAGGCTCATGATAGGCGGTTAATAAATATTTGAAAACAATCGACGCTGCTCTTTCCGCCGCCATATCGGTGAAAGGCTGATGCTTTTTTCCGTAGTATGCCTCCAGTGAATGGGCCAGGACATCCAGACCGCTCGATGCAGTCACATCGGGCGGACAAGTGACCGTTAGTTCAGGATCTATTAACGCATAGGCCGGATAGAAATAATCGCTTGAGAGAGGAGCCTTCACATTTCTTTCCGTGTCTGTCAGCACTGAAACAGATGTCACTTCACTCGCCGTTCCAGCCGTTGTCGGTACAGCGATTAAAGGAATTCCAGGCTTCGTCACTGAACGTTCACGAGATAAAAAGTCAGCAGAACTATAGGGCGTTTCGGCCACAAAACAAGCAACCTTTGCACAGTCTAAAATGCTCCCTCCTCCTAAAGCCACGGCAAAATCACATTTGTATTCGCGAATGATGCGGGCGCAGGCATCCGTGTTATACACAGTCGGGTTTGTTTGAATATCCGAAAATATCGTTACAATACGCCCCTCCGCTTGATCCATAATTTTTTGTGCCGTACCGTTGCGAACCATCGACGGGGCACTAATTAATATCCCGCGCTTCCTATTTAATCGTTTTATGATTTGTGGTAATAAGTTTATTTTGCCTGGGCCAAAATCAATCGGTACTGGTTGTTTATAAAAAAATTTTTCCATTCCGTGAATTCCTTTCATTTATTTAGTTACCAATGTTCCAGCAGAGAATAAATGCTCCTTTTCAAACTTGGTCAATGCTTCTTCGAAAAGATCCATCGCCTCATTTATCTGTTGTTCTGTAATGATTAATGGAGGTGCAATGATCACACTGGATTCATGCGAGTACGTATAAAATCCCTTTTCATTCAATAAATGAATGAATGTTTTCATTAATCCCGCTTCATCTTTTCCATAATCCATCCCATACGATATAATCGGTTCCTTTGTCTTTTTGTCTCTAACAAGTTCAACGGCTGCGAATAAACCGATATGACGAACATCACCAACTGAGTTAAACGCTCTTAGTTTTTCCAATCTTGCTCCTAGCACTTCACCTACTTCAGAAGCATTTTCAATGAGACCTTCTTCTTTATAAATATCAAGCGTTGCACACCCGATTTGGGTTGAAACGGTATGTCCGCTGTATGTTAAACCTGTCATTAATACATGGTCATCGAAAAACTCCGCCACTTTTCGGCTGACAATCACACCGCCAAGCGGGCTATAACCACTTGTTACCCCTTTAGCAAACGTCATCATATCTGGTTGGAAGTTAAAATGATCGACCGCGAACATTTTTCCTGTTCTTCCAAATCCCGACATCACTTCATCACAAACCATAAGAATTCCGTAGCGGTCACATAATTCACGCACCCCTTCAAGATATCCTTTTGGCGGAATGAGAACACCATTGCTGCCCGGAATGGGTTCAAGAAATACAGCAGCAATGGATTCCGGTCCTTCATATAGCATTTGATTGTGCAACCGATCAAGGTAAAACTTTGCTGCCGCTTCTTCATTTTCAAAATTAATAGACTCCCGGTACAAATAAGGTGTATCAAATTTAATAAAACCCGGCATCCCAGGTTCAACAGCAAATCGACGATTTTCACCGGTTAAATTGCCGGCGCCGAATGTGGCACCGTGGTACGAACGATACCTTGAAAAAATTTTATAACGTCCTGTGACCATCCTTGCGATTTTAATAGCATGATCATTTGAATCTGCTCCACCGTTTGCAAAAAATACTTTCGCCATGTTGTCCGGCGCAACTTCAATAATTTTGCGAGCGAGTTCTGATTTTGATGGTGTCGCAAATGAAGGTGCAGCGATAGGAATTTCATCCATATGCTTAAATTCTTCCAACAATTTAGGATGCTGATGTCCAACATTCAAGTAAACGAGTTGTGAACACATATCATAGTATTTTCGGTTTTCATCATCCCAGAAAAAAATGCCTTCAGCTTTCGTGATGACTTTCGGATGAATATTCTTTTGTTTGGACCATGAATGCAAGACATACTGTTGATCTTCTTTTTTTGTTTGAATCACATCCATCGTTTTCATTTGATTCGCAACTCCATTCAATGTTATTAATTCTTACATATAAAGAATACATTATTTATCATTCAGAAAACAATGAATATTCAAACAAAATAAATTGTGCATTTGCACATATGACAAGGAGAATATTATCTCAAAATATCTTCAATCATAAACGCGAGTAATAAATTCGTTTTTGTATAAGAGTGTGATAAATCCACATCTAATATTGACTCTATTTTTTTCATTTTATAAAGCACCGTGTTGCGATGAATGAACTCTCTTCGACTGATATTGGTCGTCTGGCCGTCCTCTTCAAGAAATACACGAAGAAAATGTACATAATCCGTTTTATGCAGCTTGTCATAACGATAAAGAAGACCTAACATATCTTGATGAAACATCTCAATCATGTTGCGATCTTTCACGGCCATAATAATTTTATAAGCGCCAATATCTTTGTACTTACAAATGAATGGGGCAGAATGACGCCGGGCAAGATGAATAACCTTTTTGGCTTCAAAATAACTTTTAGGAATATCGAAAATATTTCTATAAAAATTCCCCATCCCAACTAACAGTTTTACATTCGCTTCTTGTTTGTTAATCATCATTTGTATATGTTCTACCGTTTTGATAAAAGGAATTTCCGGTGTACGAACTTTTGAACGATCTACAAGATAGATCATTTCATCTTGATAAATGGTCGAAAGAAAATTTTCATATCTATTTGTAAAGGCATGTTCAATAATTTGAACGAAAGAAGAAGATTTATTAGAGCGTTGGGATGGTGTACATACGATGATTCCGAAATCGGCATCTTCTTTAAATCCGAGTTGGGCCAGTTCTTTCGCCACTGTTCCTTCATGAATATCATGGTTAAATAACAGATCCGAAAGAAGTTGTTCAGCTTTCGTTTGTTTGTGTTGTTCCGAAATTAAAAATTGAACGGTCATTTTTATAAAATCGGCAACACGATATTCCCAAGGCATTTGAAAAACAGGAAACTGATATTTTTCAGCAAAATGCAAAACTTCTTCAGGAATATCGGGGATATATGGCCCCGTATTTAACACAATGCCAACAGCCTTGCGCCGATAGGCAGATCGAACCATTTCCACCACTTTCTCCGGATTATTTTCCATATTAATTCCGGTTGTCACGATTAGTTCATTTGGTCTGAAAAAATCCACCCAATCTACACTTTCCGTTACGTTTACTCCTGTGATCATACGATCCATCCCTTTTTCTCCGGCAACCAACTTAAGCATTTGAAAATCAGGTAAATTGACCATTTTTTTAAAGTCACCACATTCGTTCAAACTCCTTTCATTTCAAAGTAAAAAATCAGTCAATCATACTGATTCCCCAATGTAAAATGCTTATAAATGGATCTTCCATGCGTAAAACAGACAACCATTTTTTATGATTTAATTGTTAAATAATATAACAAGAATGACATGTTGGGAAAGTAAAAATTCTCATGTGTGACGAAATCATAAAACTGCTGAATGTTGAAAACCTTCTTATGGCAGCGTTAAAAAAGGGATGGATGAGGTTTCTACATGTGTAGCCCATTAGTATGTATGTATATTTGTTTTGAGGCGCTCGGATAAAATGAATACGTATGATTTTTTATTCATTATGCTACTCCAAGCATTGCTGCGACTGTTGTCAAAGCTATTGTTGCCTAAAATTCCATTCTGTTTGGATTCTTCATTATCAAGTATGAAAGTGATTTTAAAGGGATTTTGTGATATTCGAAAATCCTCTTAAACTTAAAATACTGCTCCACAAAAAACTTCTCTATTCTCAATTGAAAAATCTTCGCTGATCTGCAGCAGTTAAAAAAATGGACTCTAAAAGACGATCAAATTTCCCATAGAAAAATCCCCTCATAGCAAACAGATTTTTCTGCTATGAGGGGACTCTCTTCATATATGAAAACAAAGTTTCTTTTTCAAAATTACTTGCTTATCCATTCTGTATGGAAAATGCCTTCTTTGTCCACTCTTTCATAAGTGTGAGCGCCGAAGTAGTCTCTTTGCGCCTGAATTAAGTTGGCAGGCAATGTTTCTGTCCTATAGCTGTCATAGTAAGCCAAAGCAGCAGAAAAAGCAGGAACAGGGATTCCTTGAAGGACAGCCAACGAAACGACTTCACGCAAAGAAGACTGATATTTTTCGACGATCTCTTTGAAATAAGGATCTAATAGCAAATTCGTTAAGTTTGGATCTCGATCATATGCTTCTTTAATTTTTTGCAAAAATTGCGCGCGAATGATGCAGCCGCCACGGAAAATCATGGCGATGTCACCGTAGCGAAGATTCCAATTGTATTCTTCCGAAGCTGCTCTCATTTGTGCAAATCCTTGGGCGTAAGAACAGATTTTGCTCATATAAAGCGCTCTGCGGATCGATTCGATCAGTTTGCTGCGATCGCCTTCGAATCCTTTTGTTTCCGGCCCTTTTAAAAGCTTGCTTGCTTTTACTCTTTCCTCTTTCAACGCAGAAATAAAGCGGGCAAAAACCGACTCGGTAATAAGCGGGAGCGGAATTCCCAAGTCGAGCGCGCTCTGACTGGTCCATTTTCCTGTTCCTTTTTGACCCGCTTTGTCCAAAATCACATCTACCAGCGGTTTTCCGGTTTCTTCATCTTTTTTCGTAAAAATGTCAGCAGTAATTTCAATCAAATAGCTGTCCAGCTCACCTTTATTCCATTCGGCAAAAACTTGATGCAGTTCATCAGCATTTAAACCAAGCAAATTCTTCAGTAAAAAGTATGCTTCTGAAATCAGCTGCATATCGCCGTATTCGATGCCATTATGAACCATTTTCACATAATGGCCGGCACCGTCTGGACCAATATATGTACAACATGGATCGCCATTCACTTTAGCCGAAATATCCTTTAAAATGGGCGAAACAAGATCATATGCTTCTTTTTGTCCACCGGGCATAATGGAAGGACCGGTCAATGCTCCTTCTTCTCCTCCGGATACCCCAGTGCCGATAAAATGAATGCCTAATTCACTCAACTCTTTATTGCGGCGCTGTGTATCTTTGAAGAAAGTGTTTCCTCCATCAATCAAAATATCGCCCGGTTCGAGATGCGGTTTTAATTGTTCAATCGTTGCATCCGTCGGAGCTCCAGCTTTGACCATCAACAAAATTTTCCGCGGTTTTTCCAAGGAATCAATAAATTCTTCAATACTATATGTTCCGACAATATTTTTTCCTTTTGCTTCTTCTAATAAGGCATCTGTTTTTTCTCTTGAACGATTATAAACCGAAACAGAGTACCCTTTGCTTTCAATATTGAGTGCTAAATTTTTTCCCATAACAGCTAATCCGATTACACCAATTTGTTGTTTTGCCATCATTTCTTACGCCCCTTCTGCACTATATTTAAAGCTGTTATCGCTATTTTACTGTATCAATTTTCGACGTGGGTTGCAAATGATTGAATCAGACCATCGTCTTTCCTATATAACGGAAAAACGTTCAAATAGAGACCATGATTTCTTCTGACAATATTTCCCGATGGTGAAAGAATCGCCTTTCTCACTATTCATTTCAAATCGGGATGTTTTAAAAAAAAACGCCACTTTTTCATTTGTTAAGAACGCGGGAACCCTTTTTGAATGATTTGGCTGCCAAATTTTTCTTTCAGTTTTTCCATCGTTTCCAACAGAAGCTCTATTTTGGCTTCTTTTTGGTACGTAAATAAATCCAGCTGCTTGTAAGCCTCTTCTTTTTCCACTAAATCTTGTGCTGTGATGCCAAGCAAACGAACAGGGGTGCCATTCCAATGTTCTAAAACCAACGCCCGAGAAATCCGCTGAATGTCTCCCACTGAATCCGTCGGACTGTCCAATTTCTTGCTTCTCGTGATCGTATGTCTGTTTCGAAAGCGAATCATAACCGAAAGATGGGTCGTGAGCAGTCCCCGCTCCTTAAGACGAGATGAGACTTTTTCAGCCAGCTTGTGAGTCACCTCGGACAATTCCTCTTCACTTTCCGCATCTTGAGGCAAAGTCATTGAATTTCCAATGCTTTTGCGCTCATTCACTGACTCCGGATCCACTTTTCGATCATCTCGACCATTTGCCCGCTCGCGAAGACGCACCCCGATGATGCCTAGAAGAGATCTCAGCTGGATATCGTTCGCTTTTGCCAAATCGCCAATCGTCTGAATGCCAATCGTTCGTAATTTTGCGGCCGTCTTCTCCCCCACACCGTGCATCTCCTCAACAGGAAGCGGCCATAATCGAACAGGCACATCTCTTTTGCGCAATATTGTGATGCCCATCGGCTTTTTCATATTGGAAGCCATTTTCGCTAAAAATTTATTGGGAGCAATCCCTATGCTGGAAGGCAAGTCCAATTCGTTTTGAAGTCTTTTTTGGATGTCTTCGGCGATTTCAATCGGCGTCCCCCATTCATAGCTTTCTGTAATATCCATATACCCTTCATCGATGGAAACAGGCTCTACTAGATGAGTGTATTCACGCAAAATATTAAATATCGCCTGAGATAAGGTCCGATACCGATCAAAATTCGGCGGTTTAACAATCAGTTCCGGGCACCGCTTTTTCGCTTCCCATATTGGCATAGTCGTTTTTACTCCGAACTTTCTAGCTTCATAGCTACATGTGACGACAATCCCTTTTCGTTGCTTAGGATCACCTGCAATCGCTAATGGTTTACCCTTTAAGGATGGATCGTAGGCCATTTCAACCGAAGCATAGAAGCTATTCATATCGACATGTAAAATCACTCGACCGTTTTTAGGGTAATACCGCTTCACCTCCGTCCACCTCCATTCATTCTGTAATTTATTATACCAATTGTCAGCTTGAAGAAAACAATGGAGCGCTCCTCCGATGAATGAAAGCGACTAAAAGATTTCCTTCCTTCTCCTGCTTACCATCAAGGGATTTTCCGTTCCTTTTCAACATATCCCATACTATTTTTTTGCTATTCAGAATAATATAAAGTAGAAAAGTACAAAAAGAACGGGATAATAGTTTACCGCCTATACTTGTTCATCTCAGCTTACCGCCATGGTAAGGCAGTTTGAAGCAAAAAACTTTTCATTTTTTCAACCTTGATTGTCCGAACGATTCAGGCAGATAAGAGCCCATTTCTTTCGCTCCGCAGTTTATTAGCCGGAAAGAAGCCGGCTTTTTCATTTATAACGAATGAAAGGGGTGATAACGATGGTTGGCGCGTTAGACGGTGTAAAAGTTCTCGACTTGACAAGAGTGCTTGCGGGACCATTATGTACGATGATTTTAGGCGATTTAGGCGCGGAAGTGATTAAAGTAGAAGCCCCCGGCGGAAGCGATGAAACAAGAAAATGGGGGCCTCCGTTTCAAAACGGTGTAAGCGCATACTATTTATGCGCCAATCGAAATAAAAAAAGCCTAACTGTCAATTTAAAAGATCCAAGAGGAAAAAAGATCATTTATCAACTAGTGGAAAAAAGCGATGTTGTCATTCATAACTTTAAAACAGGCACAATGGACCGGCTCGGTTTGGGATATGAGGAGTTGTCCCGATGCAATCCGAAACTTATCTACTGCTCCATTACCGGATTTGGCGAGACAGGTCCTTATAAAAATCTGCCAGGATATGATTTTATCATTCAAGGAATGAGTGGGCTTATGTCAATTACCGGTGACGAACATACGCCTCCCTTCAAAACCGGAGTAGCCATTACGGATATTTTAACCGGGCTCTACGCCTGCATTGGCATTCAAGCAGCATTGTTAGAAAAGGACCGTTCAGGAAGGGGGCAAAAGATCGATCTCTCTTTATATGACTGCGCTGTCAGCTCACTAGTCAACGTTGCCAGCAATTATCTCATGACTAAAAAGGTGCCGCCCAAAATGGGAAACCGCCATCCTAATATCGTACCTTATCAAACATTTCGCACAGCCGATGGAGAAATGGTCATTGCGGTAGGGAACGATCGGCAGTTTCAAGATTTATGCAGCGTGTTGGAAATGCGGGAACTTCCCAGCGATCCGCGTTTTTCCACCAACCCGGAGCGGGTGAAGCACCGGACAGAGCTTATCCCAATTTTAGAGAAACGGTTTCAAATGAAATCAACCGCCTACTGGATGGAAGCTTGTCAACAGAAAAAAATACCGTGCGGACCTATTCAAAAATTGGATGAAATGGTTTGTGACCCTCAGCTGACAGCACGGGAAATGTTTCTTTCCATGAAACATCCAACAGCAGGGACTATTCAAGTCGTTGGCAGTCCTTTAAAACTTTCGAAAACACCCGTAAAACAAAATCAATATCCTCCTTTGCCCGGGGAACACAACGAACTCATTTTGAGCCATTTAGGCTATTCTGATGCAGAGATTGAAGATTTGAAAACGAATCAAATTATTTAAAGGAGCGATGAGCCCATGAACTTTGAATTTTCGGAAGAGCAACAACTATTAAGAAAAACCGTGCGCCAGTTCGTGGATAAAGAGATCATGCCGTATATCGGCGAATGGGACGCAAACCATCATTTTGAAACAAACATCATTAAAAAATTGGCTGAACTCGGCTTGATGGGTGTCTGTATTCCCGAACAGTATGGTGGAAGCGGAATGGATTACAACTCGCTTGCGATTGTGTGCGAAGAACTAGAAAGAGGAGATACAGCATTTCGGACAGCCGTGTCGGTCCATACCGGACTGAATAGCCTGACTCTTCTTCAATGGGGCAACGAATATCAAAAACAAACTTATCTTGTTCCTCAAGCGAAAGGTGAAAAAATCGGCGCCTTTGGATTAACTGAGCCTGGAGCAGGATCTGATGTAGCCGCTTTAGGCACGACAGCGACTCGAGACGGCGACGACTATATTTTAAACGGACAAAAAACTTGGATTTCCTTGTGCGACGTGGCGGATCATTTTCTTGTATTCGCCTATACGGACAAAAGCAAAAAACATAAAGGGATTTCCGCCTTTATTGTTGAACGGACCATGCCCGGATTTTCTTCCAAAGCGATTAAAGGAAAATTGGGAATTCGAGCCGGAAATACGGGAGAACTGTTTTTTGACAACGTCCGGGTTCCAAAAGAAAACTTGCTTGGCGAAGAAGGTGAAGGATTTAAAATTGCTATGTCGGCTCTTGACAACGGTCGATTTACTGTCGCAGCCGGAGCCTGCGGCCTCATCATGGCCTGCCTGGAAGCAAGCGTCAAATATTGCCACGAACGCAGGACATTTGGAAAAGAAATCGGCCGCCATCAGCTCGTTCAACAAATGATCGCCAACATGGAAGCAGGACTGCAAATAAGTCGGCTTCTTGTCTATCGAGCCGGCGAATTGAAAAACAAAGGCCGACGCAATACACGCGAAACCTCCTTAGCCAAATGGCAAGCCTGTGATTTTGCCAACAAAGCGGCGGATGACGCGGTGCAAATTCATGGCGCATACGGATATTCCAATGAATATCCCGTGGAACGATATTTAAGAAATTCCAAAGCACCGGTTATTTACGAAGGAACGAGGGAGATTCATACGATCATGCAAGCAGAATACGCTCTCGGCTACCGACAGGATAAACCGCTCCATAAAATGCTCCCCGCATGGCCGTTCACAGAGGATTCCGTTTCAAGCTGAATGAATAAAGATTCACCTATTCTTTCAAGTGCTTGTAGCGCCATGCATTTACTCGCCTATCGCGATAAACAAAATGGAATCGTAGCTTCGCAACCAAATTTTATGAGCCAATCCTAAGAAGGGAACTTTTAGCTCCCTTCTTCTATCAAATGACAAAATAAACAGCTATTCCTTATATTCAATTTTTTCTGTTATAACAAGTGGCCTGCAGGAATCTGCTATATTATGATCAGCGATAAAACGGGGATATAACAACAGGAAGTTCCACCGTCAGGCATTTTGCATCGTTTTCATATATTCTTGTATGTCTTGAATGCCTTCTAGCGATTCCACCAGAATTTTAGGATCAATGATGGTCACTAAGCGTTTCTCCATGTTTGCCACTGCTGAAAAATAACGGGTTCCCTCGTAAGCCATTAGGCCGATCTGTTTTTGGAGTTCAATCGGAATGTCAATGATTTCTTTCGCCTCTTTTACTAATATTCCGAAAAAGAATGATTCTACTTGAAGAACAATCAGACGGCTTTCAGACAAATTTTCGATAAATTGAGAATATAGAACTTGCTCAAAATCAATGACCGGAATCAATTCACCACGATTTTTGACAATTCCCCTTAAATAAGCAGGCAAATGAGGAATGGGATTGATATGATCCAATTTTTCAATCGAAACGACATATTGAATCGGAACGGCATATTCTTCCTTGCCTGATTGAAAAACAACCATTTTTGTTTCTTCCATTTCTTGTGCCCCCTTTTGAAAACGGTCGAAAAGAGAGCTGGAGAGCTCTCTTTTCAAAAGAAATTACGATGGATTTGCTACTTCTTCCACAATAGCCACTGTCATTTCTGCCAATTTCACTAGTTCTTCAATAGGCATTTTCTCATTCACTGTATGAATCTCCTCATATCCTACAGCTAAATTGACAGTAGGAATCCCTAATCCGGCAATCACGTTCGCGTCGCTTCCGCCGCCGCTTTGCAGCAATTCAGAAGGTCGGCCCACTTTCGCCGCTGCTTTTTTCGCAATTTCCACCACTTTATCTCCTTCGCCAAATTTAAAACCAGGGTACATAACCTGCACATCAATTTCTGCCCGTCCTCCCATTTCTTGGGCGGCACTTTCAAAAGCTTCTTTCATTTTGGCTACTTGTTGTTCCATTTTTTCAGGAACTAACGATCTTGCTTCCGCCAAAATATCGACACGGTCACATACGATATTCGTTGCTTGCCCACCTTCAAATCGGCCGATATTGGCAGTGGTTTCTTCGTCGATTCGTCCTAACGGCATTCTTGCAATAGCTTTTGAGGCGATCGTGATGGCGGAAACCCCTTTCTCAGGAGCCACACCTGCATGAGCCGTTTTTCCAAGAATCACCGCTTTGATTTTTGCTTGTGTTGGAGCTGCCACGACAATATTTCCCACTTTCCCATCGCTGTCGAGAGCATACCCATATTTCGCTTTAATAAGCGATGGATCAAGCTCTTTGGCTCCCACTAAGCCGGATTCTTCCCCCACCGTTATGATAAATTGAATCGTCCCATGAGAAATGTTCTGTTCTTTGATCATTCTGATTGCTTCAAACATGGCCGCCAATCCGGCTTTATCATCAGCACCTAAAATCGTCGTTCCGTCCGTGACGACGTAACCGTCTTTAATGGACGGTTTCACCCCTTTTCCGGGAACGACGGTATCCATATGTGAAGTAAAATAAATAGGATCCACGCCTTCTTTATTTCCCGGTAAAGTACAAATCAAGTTTCCGGCGCCATGCCCTGTTTTTTCTTTCGCATTATCTTCATAGACATCCAAGCCTAATTCTGTAAATTTTTGTTTTAAAACTTTAGAAATCTCGCTTTCGTTTTTGGTTTCCGAGTCAATTTGTACAAGTTCCAAAAATTCATTGACTAATCTTTCTTTATTCACCATAGCAAAAATTACCTCCAATTTATGTACTCACCATTCAGTATACTCCTTTGAAAAAAAGTCTACAAACGAAAGGTAGATTCTGATCATATGGCTTTATTTTTCGAATAATATCAATTTTCTCGGATTTTTAGGGTATGGCGGCATAAAAAGTCAATGGCAAAAGGGGCGACAACGTTCAAGTATTTTTTCATTCTAATATTCGATATGATTTTTAAAAACTCCTCTTTTTTCAAAAAATCTTACCCATCCCTCTATAGGATCATGTTGATGACAACTGGAAAAATCGATAATATAAAGACAGCGGAATTGAAGGAGAGGAGATCATGAGAAATAAGAAATTCCAAAAAGTCGTTGTCTATATCATGTTATTGGCAATGATTGCCACAACGGTCCTCGCCGGGCTTACAATGTTTTTGTAAAAACGAAAAAAGCAATCAGCTGGAAAGCCGATTGCTTTTCATTTGGTTATTTTCCTAATGAATGGCACCGTACTGCCTGGCTATCTGGTCTAACGATTGTGTGGATGTGACCACCTTGATTTTCGTTCCAATGGGAACATTTTCATACAATCTTTCAATCGCCTGATTGTTCATACGAATGCAGCCGTTGGAAATATAGTGCCCGATGGAAGATGGATTATTAGTTCCGTGGACACCATAGATTCGACCGCCGGTATTTTTGGCATTAAATCCGATCCACCTCGTTCCAAGCGGGTTATTTGGATGCCCGCCGGGAATATTTTTCTTCCGATAGAAAGGATTTTTCGCTTTGACCGTTACAGTGAACAGCCCTTCCGGTGTCAGTTCATTCGTTTTTCCAGTGGCCACTTTTTCCCTCATTTGCAACTTGCCATGGTTATAAAAGGCTAATTCATTTGTTTTTTTATTGATGACAATAAGAGGAGAGCCTTGTGCAAAGGTCGAATTCGGAAACAAAAAAGCGAATATGAATAGAATTAACCAAAGTTTTTTCAACTTGATCACCACTTTTCTTTCCAACTTCACCGACCGTTAGATGCTTGAATGGAAAAACAGTCGGAAAACGGAAAATCAAATGTTGCTAAAACACCCCAGCGCAATCTTTGCTTGCCGGGATGGGTTTATTTAAGAGTATGTTGCGGATTTTTGGCTGTTTTTATTCGCCTTTCGTTTTAAACCCTTAAACGAACTTTTGATGATCAAGTATTGTTCCATTTCTCGGACAAATTGAAAAAGAGCCGCTCTTGTTTCAAATTCCTCCCTTGTTTTAGGCAACTCCATTCTTTCAAATTCCACCTTCATATCGTATAGTTTTTTCAAATAAAAATGAGCTGTATTTCCAGGATGAATATTGTCTTTTAACTCTTCCAAAAAATCGGCAACCATGTGGGATTGTTTTGTTTGGTAGGAGACAAACGTTAAAATCGGCAACAATCGTTCGAGTATTTCAAATTGTTTTTCACGAATGACAAAATAGTGATAAAATAAGTTTTCTTCTCTTGTTGGATGATTTTCTGCATCTTTTAAAGCGAGTGATTTTGCTTCTTTCAACAGACGCGCCGTTTCCGTTATTTCTTTTCCATCCCAATCATTTTTATGACTGCGTAAATACGAAATCACTTCCTCAAAAATCCTCCGGAAGTTCTTTTCAATTTCTTCCTGGTAGCGATACAACGTTTCATCTGCACTGGGCATATAAAGGTTCATCAATAAAGCAATGCCGATGCCGACAACAATGAGGCACAGCTCATTCAACAACAAAGAAAGGGTGACATGACCGGCTGAATAAATATGAAGAATAATGACACTGCTTGTAACAATGCCTTCTGTTACTTTTAGCTTTACGGTTGTTGGAATAAAAAACAATAGCATGAGACCAATCACAACTGGATGAAAAGCAATTCCTTCAAAGAAACAAGCAGAAAAAATCATCGCCAGCACACAAGCGAAAAAACGCGTCCATGCTGCCTCAAATGATTTCACTTTCGTATTTTTGATACATAATATTGTAATGATCCCGGCAGAGACAAAATTATGCAAGTGAAGCCATTGCGAAATCATGATCGCCAATGTTGTACCTACCGCTGTTTTGATCGTTCGATAACCGATTCGAAACATATCCATAACCTCAAATCCATTATTTTCTCCTCTAGTATGCTCAACCCTTTCTTTGTTTTCAAGCAAGATCACACTTTGGACCGGATAATCAATAAAAAAGCTGGATCACAAGGAGCCTCAAAAGCCTTTTCAAATGCAGAATAAAAAAATCTCCCATTTGAAAGGGCTGACCTTGTTGAGCCAGCATGAAAGTGGATCTATCGGACATGGATTTTTCTGTTCCATCCTTGGCACGTTTTTCGTTTAAACGTTGTGATCGCAGAACGAAATCGCTGCCATCTTACACTTCTTACACTTCGTCGCAATATTGATCAAAAGCCGCTTGCAATTTTTGAACGACTTCCAAAGGCTCATGTCCTTCAATCTCATGTCGTTCAACCATGGCAACCAGTTTCCCATCTTTTAAAAGTGCAAAAGATGGAGAAGAAGGTGGATAGCCGGTAAAATAACTGCGAGCTTTCGCTGTTGCTTCTTTATCCTGTCCGGCAAAAACTGTAACAAGCTGATCCGGACGTTTATCGTAGTGGATCGCATAAGCGGCAGCAGGACGTGCAATTCCTCCGGCACAGCCGCAAACCGAATTCACCATCACAAGAGTCGTGCCTTTTTTCTGCAACGCTTCATCCACTTCTTCCGGAGTTCTAAGTTCTCTATAACCAGCGTCGACAATTTCTTTACGAGACTGATTCACGATATCATTCATAAAAATGTTAAAATTCATGCTCATGGAACGTTCCTCCTTTCCGTATCATGTACCTATCATAAAGGAATTTACCTTTATTTTCAAATTTTTTATGGTATGATAAAAGGTTTATCCATCAAAAATTAGGGTAAAATCATGGTACAACGAGATCCATACCCTAAACTCCCTATCATCGGGGCGTCGATCTACGGCGCTCCTTTTTTAGCCGGCAAAGTTTTTCCTGATTCTCATCTCTTTAAAAAATGGAAGCTATATCATTGGGCCAATGTGTAAGTCTTTGGCATCTTCTTTCCGAAAAAAAACGATCGTTTTTCCATTCATGAATATACGCATACAAATACCTGCTTATTTCATTATAGGAATCATTTCCTGCAAAGGACGAAAGTAGCGACTTGGAAGATGGATTGCAGAAAAAGTTGTAGAACCATTTGTATTTCGATTAAAATAAAGAATTAGAAAAGTCCTTTTCCCTCGCTGATCCGAATAAATGCGAAAGCTGAGAGAAAGAACGATGCCGGCGGAATCCCGGGTTTGATCAAATCTGTCAAAATCAACCTTCCGCCATGAACATTCAGCGACTGCTTTAGTTTAGCGTAGCTGAAGTCTCATTGTATTCCAAAACGAAAGGTAAATTGTACAGGAGAGGATTTTATGAAAAAATTATTTTTGTTGCTTGCCATCTTTACATTGGGTTTCACCATGTCTGTGCAGGCTGACAGCATTACGGGCGAAACAACCGTAACTCTCGGAGCGGATTTAACCCCTCAGCAAAAAGAACAAGTTTTAAATGAAATGGGCGTATCCGGTGATGTCAATACGATCACGGTTACGAACGCCGAAGAACATAAATATTTGGGGAACTATATTCCCAATTCGCAAATTGGCACGAAAGCCATTTCTTCCAGCAAAATTACCACTAAAGAAAGTGGATATGGCCTGAAAGTGCAAACCAATCATATTACGTGGGTATCGAAAGAAATGTATATGAACGCGTTGACAACGGCCGGTGTGAAAGATGCCGATATTTATATCACGGCACCTTTTGACGTATCCGGAACGGCTGCGCTTACCGGAATCATTAAAGCTTATGAATCCACAACAGGCAAACAAATTCCGGAAGCACAAAAGCAAGTGGCCAACCAAGAAATGGTGACAACCGCCAAACTAGCCGATGATATCGGGAAAAACGATGCCACACAATTAATCGAAAAAATCAAAGAAGAAATCGCTAAACAACATCCTCAAACAAAAGAAGATATTCAAGTGATCGTCAATAACGTTGCCAATGAATTAAATATTTCCTTGACACCGGATCAAAAGGATCAGCTTGTCTCTTTGTTTGACAAAATGAAAAACTTAAACATCAACTGGAATGCAGTCAATTCTCAAATTGAAAAAGCAAAAGAGAAATGGAATGAATTTAAAAATTCGGACGAAGGAAAAAGCTTCCTCCAATCGATCATCGACTTTTTGCAATCGATCGTTAACTCCATTGCAAGCCTTTTTAAATAATCTCTAAAAAGGCCGACCCATTATGAAAGGGCTGATTCCTCCTTATCGTGGATAGGAGGAATCAGCCCTGTTTTTT
Source organism: Bacillus smithii (assembly GCF_001050115.1). Taxonomy (NCBI): domain Bacteria; kingdom Bacillati; phylum Bacillota; class Bacilli; order Caryophanales; family Bacillaceae; genus Bacillus; species Bacillus smithii. The sequence continues at coordinate 2,175,202 of NZ_CP012024.1, forward strand.
TTGAGTCTGGCCTTTTACTTGATAGAAATCATTTTTTGATTAAAATTTCGAAAGATAAAGGTATTTGATTCGAGATAATGATCAATGAATCTGTGTATTCTCTTTCGAAATATTTTCGAGAATTTGTTTCACCCTTTGCAAAAAACGCCCGGCAATAAGCCCATCCAGTATTCGATGATCGATAGAGAGGCAAAGATTGACCATATCGCGAACCGCAATCATTCCGTTATCCATTACCATGAGTCTCTTGACGATCGATTCCACCTGCAAAATGGCGGCTTGCGGATAATTGATAATTCCCATGGATTGCACGGAACCAAAGGAACCTGTGTTATTAACGGTAAACGTGCCCCCTTCCACATCTTCTTGCTTTAAGCTGCCGTTACGGGCCTTCACGGCCAATTCATGAATCTCCCTTGCGATGCCCTTGATCGTTTTTTCATCTGCATGCTTTATGACAGGTACATACAGCGCATCATCCGTCGCTACAGCGATCGAAATGTTAATATCTTTTTTCTGAATGATTTTATCCCCTGCCCATATCGAATTCATTTGCGGATATTCTTTCAAGGCTTGAGCTGTTGCTTTTACAAAAAAGGCAAAATACGTTAAATTAAAACCTTCCCTCTCTTTAAATTCTTCTTTGATGGAATCGCGGTACTGAACAAGATTGGTAACGTCGACTTCCATCATGGTCCAAGCATGAGGGATTTCTTGTTTGCTTCGAACCATATGTTGGGCAATGGCTTTGCGTACTCCTGTCACCGGTATTTCCAAATCACCGTGAGCTCCGGACAAATGCAAGTGCTTTTTCATGTCGTTCTTTTCAGGATCATTCAATGGTCGTTCTTCCACAGCATCCGAATGAACAGTTGCAGGTGCTTCCCCAGAAGTTTTCGAATGATGATGTGATTCAATCCATTTCCATACATCTTTTCTGGTAATACGCCCCCCTTTTCCGGTGCCTTGAACTTTTGACAAATCAATCCCATACTCTTGTGAAAGCTTTAATACAGCCGGAGAGAAACGGGTCTTTGCCTCCGAAACCACCGCCTTCTGTTTCATTGTCATTCCGGCTGCCGGCACTTCTTGCTCTGTTGTTTCTTTCTGTGTCGAACCTTCTTCTTCTGTCTCAATGACACAGATCACTTTCCCCACTTCGAGCGTTTCACCTTCATCGGCAGCAAGTTCAACGACTGTGCCGGTAAAAGAAGAAGGGACTTCAGCGTTTACTTTATCGGTTAAAACTTCCGCAATCGGATCGTATTTTTTGACATGATCACCCGGTTTTACTAGCCACCGGCTAATGGTTCCTTCCGTCACACTTTCGCCTAGCTGCGGCATCGTCATTTTTTCCCGTGCCATCGTAACCACTCCTTGTATCTTCATTGCTCCTTAAACCATGCGACTCACTCAAAATAGATGTGTAATAGACTCCAAAAAGATAAGATTTGCATTATGTCGGCACTTCCGAAAAAGGGTTCTAAAGAAAGTGCGGTTAAAACTCAGCTAAATCTCTTATGGCGTTTTCCACTTTTTCAGGAGTTACCATAAAGAATTTTTCCATGGTAGGGGCATAAGGCATTGCCGGAATATCAGGTCCTGCGAGCCGCTTAATAGGAGCGTCAAGATCAAATAAACAATGCTCTGCGATGATGGCCGATACTTCACTCATGATGCTTCCTTCTTTCGTATCTTCTGTAACAAGCAGCACTTTTCCTGTTTTTTTGGCTGCTTCTATAATCGCTTCTTTATCAAGAGGATAAACAGTTCGTAAATCCAATATATACGTTTCGATTCCATCCTTCGCGAGTCTTTCTGCGGCTTGAAGAGCGAAATGAACACATAAACCGTACGTTATAACGGTCACATCATCTCCTTCTCGTTTTACATCCGCTTTTCCGATTGGAAGCACATAATCCTCTTCAGGCACTTCTCCTTTGATCAGCCGATAGGCCCGCTTATGTTCAAAAAATAAAACGGGATCATCGTCGCGAACAGCCGCTTTCAACAGACCTTTCACATCATAAGGAGTGGAAGGCATCACAATTTTTAAACCCGGCTGGTTGGCAAAAACGGCTTCCATCGATTGAGAATGGTAAAGAGCGCCATGAACTCCTCCACCGTATGGAGCTCTTATCACAAGCGGACAATTCCAATCATTGTTCGAGCGATAGCGAATCTTAGCCGCTTCCGAAATAATTTGGTTGACAGCGGGCAAAATAAAATCAGCAAATTGCATTTCGGCAATGGGCCGCATCCCATAAAGGGCCGCTCCAATTCCTACACCGGCTATCGCCGATTCAGCCAACGGGGTATCGATTACTCGTTCTCCCCCAAATTGTTCAAATAATCCTTGGGTCGCTTTGAATACTCCGCCCTTTTTGCCGACATCTTCTCCAAGCACGAATACACGAGGATCTCGTTCCATCTCCTCGCGTATCGCCATGGTCACAGCCTCAATATAGGAAATGACAGGCATGTTGAATCCCCCTTACAATGATTCCTTATAGACATATTTCAGTGCGTCTTCCGGCAAAGCATATGGTGCTTGCTCCGCATACTCCGTTGCTTCATTCACGATCTCCATTACTTCGTTATGGATTTCCTTTTCAAGCTGGTCATCCATGACACCTGCTTCTTTTAAATAAGCGCCAAAAACGATAATCGGATCTTTTGTTTTCGCTTCCGCCACCTCATCCGGGGAACGATAGCTGCGGTCATCGTCATCTGAAGAATGCGGCGTCAACCGATAGGTCAATGCTTCAATTAAGGTCGGACCTTCTCCTTTGCGGGCACGGTCCGCAGCTTCTTTTACCACCTTGTAAACTTCGAGCGGATCCATGCCGTTCACCGTATAGCCCGGCATTCCATAACCGACGGCGCGATCGGACACTCTTTCGCAGGCAAGCTGTTTTTCTAGCGGAACAGAAATCGCATATTGATTATTTTCGCACATAAAAATAACTGGAAGCTTATGAACGCCCGCAAAATTAGCCGCTTCATGAAAGTCACCTTGATTGGATGAACCTTCTCCGAACGTTGCTAACGCTACTAAATCTTTTTTCTCCATTTTTCCCGCCAGTGCAATGCCGACTGCATGAGGCACTTGCGTGGTGACTGGAGAGGATCCGGTGACAATGTGCAGCTTCTTTTGGCTGAAATGCCCCGGCATTTGTCGGCCCCCTGAATTTGGATCTTCCGCTTTCGCAAAACCCGAAAGCATTAAATCTTTCGCCGTCATTCCAAAGGACAGTACAATCCCTACACCTCTGTAATAAGGGAGTACATAATCTTTTTTTGCATCAAGCGCAAAGGCTGCTCCCACTTGGGCTGCTTCATGTCCTTGGCAAGAAACGACAAACGGAATCTTTCCTGAACGATTCAGAAGCCACATACGTTCATCTATCTTACGAGCCATAAGCATCGTTTTATACATCTCTAAAACTCTATCGTCGCTGAGGCCCAATTCCTTATGTCGGTTTTGAACCATTTGAAACCCTCCATTCCTTCTCTTCATCACAGATGTATCGCCTTTCCATCAACGGAAAAGGCCGCCTCTCCCAACGCTTCACTCAAAGTCGGATGCGGATGAATGGCATGAGCCACTTCCCAAGAAGCAGCATCTAAAAAGCGCGCCAATCCGGCTTCGGATATCATATCGGTCACATGCGGTCCAATCATATGAACTCCTAATACGTCATCCGTGTCCCGATCGACAATCAACTTGACAAATCCATCGGACTGTCCGTAAACAAGCGCTTTTCCAACAGCTCGGAACGGAAATTTTCCAATTTTCAAATTCAGTCCTTTTTCCTTTGCTTCTTGTTCCGTCCAGCCAACACTGGCGATTTCAGGGGATGAATAAATGCATTTCGGAACAAGCGAATAGTCAAGCGGTTCAGGATTCAAGCCTGCAATATGCTCGACTGCAATCATTCCTTCACGGGAAGCCACGTGAGCCAATTGCAATCCTCCAATGACGTCCCCAATCGCATAAATATGGCGTTCTTTTGTTTGAAAATAATCGTTGACTTGAATGACCCCCTGATTCACTTGAATATCGGTGTTTTCCAAACCGATATCTTCAATATTCGCTTGACGACCAACGCAAACCAGAATTTTTTCAGCTGAATACGCCAGTCGTTCCCCGTTTACTTCTACTTGGACCGTAGCCGTTGTCTTTTCTTTTTGAACCGTATCCGTGAGAATTTTGGCATTTGTTACAATTCGGATTCCTTTTTTCTTCAGCCTTATTTCCAATTCTCTTGAAATATCGTGATCTTCAGATGGAAGAAGACGGTTGGCATATTCGATGATCGTGACATCCGATCCAAAGTCCTTTAGCATCGAGGCCCATTCTATCCCGATCGCCCCTCCACCAACAATCAAAACGGAGGACGGAACATTGGATAACTCCAATGCTTCGTTGGAAGACAAAATAAAGTCCCCATCGATTTCCAAACCATTCAACGTCTTTGGCCGTGAACCAGTAGCGATGATGACATGTTTAGGAATCAAAATCTCGTTTTCATTCCCATCGTTCATTTCAACGGAAATCGTCCCGGCAACCGGAGCAAAAATGGAAGGGCCTAAAATCCTTCCGACCCCATGATACAGATCAATTTTTCCTTTTTTCATTAACTGTTGAACACCACGATGCAGCTGATCCACAATCCGTTGCTTTCGTATTTGTACTTTTTGAAAATCGAGTTTAATTTCTTTGGCAAGTATGCCATATTCTTCACCGTTTTTTGTTTGCGCAAAAACTTCCGCGCTTCTCAAAAGGGATTTGCTTGGAATACATCCTTTATGAAGGCAAGTGCCTCCAAGTTTTTCTTTTTCGACAACCGCGGTCTTCAATCCAAGTTGGGAAGCCCGTATGGCTGCTACGTATCCACCCGTCCCTCCTCCTAAAATCACGATGTCATATTCTTTTGCCATCAGGAAATCCTCCTTATCAAAACCAAATTGGCCGCTGATTCACGTTCTATAGAAAGGATCGATTTTTCCGTTATGGATTATGGTTGTTACAAATTCTGCCCATATGGCTGCCTTTTTAAATCTCTTAGCGACGGCGATTGAGTATATGTTTGCTGTTGGTTAAAAATTGGCTCCGAGAATGGCGGATTTTTTCAATTCTTTCTTCTGCCATACGGTCGGCCGCAATATAAGTCGGAATCCCGTCTCTTTTAGAAATTTCGAATACCTTTTCAATGTTTTGATAAATTTGTTCTACTTTTTTTAATGCGCGTTCGCGGTTGTAGCCGTAAAGTTCATCGGCAACATTGATTACTCCACCGGCATTAATCACATAATCCGGAGCATAAACAATGCCCATTTCATATAACATATCCCCGTGTTTCGCCTCTTTTAGTTGATTATTGGCAGAACCAGCGATGACTTTCACTTTCAATTGCGGAATGGTTTCATCGTTCAGAATGGCACCAAGGGCGCAAGGTGAAAAGATGTCCGCTTCTACAGAATAGATGTCATTTGGATCAACCGCTTCCGCCCCAAACTCTTGAACAATGCGTTGAACCGGTTCTTTATGAATATCCGTTACAATCAAACGCGCCCGTTCTTCATGAAGATATTTGCATAAATGATAAGCAACATTTCCTGCTCCTTGCACCGCTATGGTTAATCCCTCTAATGAGTCTGATCCAAATGCTTCTTTTGCCGCTGCCTTCATTCCGACATAACAGCCGTACGCTGTAACGGGAGAGGGGTTTCCTGAAGACCCGAAAGCAGGTGAAATGCCGGTGACAAAATCGGTCTCTTCGTGAATGATATCCATATCCGCTACCGTTGTGCCGACATCTTCCGCGGTAATGTAACGCCCGTTTAAACCTTGAATAAATCGTCCGAGCGCACGAAACATTTCTTCATTTTTATCTTTATGAGGATCGCCAATAATGACGGTTTTTCCTCCGCCCAAATTCAATCCTGCTGCTGCATTTTTATATGTCATGCCTCTTGCCAATCGAAGGGCGTCTTCGATTGCCGCTTCTTCCGATTCATAAGTCCACATTCTCGTTCCGCCGAGGGCAGGTCCCAACGTCGTGTCATGTATGGCAATAATAGCTTTTAGACCTGAATTTTGATCTTGGCAAAACAATAGCTGCTCATAATCGTATTTTTCCATATAGCGAAATATTTCCATTCTCTATTCCTCCCTCATGATGCTGAATCCATTATAAGCTAAAGGACAAAAACATACTACTTGTCGTCTTTGTCGTCCCTACATGGGAATGCAGGATTTCCTGACTATCATTCCATTGCTCGTATGCGCATAAACAATAGTGATCGAGAATAAGATCCGACAAAGGATATCGTACGAATCACCGAAATCGTAGCATCGCTCATGGTTAATTCCATTTTTTACTGTCTGAATGAGCGCAAAAAAGAAAGACGATTCCTGCTCTATTTTCTAACTTCTTCATTCATTGTCATGCAAAATGGATGCCAATAAGAAAAAATCGTTTTTCCAGTCGTCCTTTCCCCTTGATTTTGCCTTTTCTTGCAAAAGTGTCATCATTTGCATGCAAATTATTGCAGTTTGTACTTTGCAATTTTGTAATACAAATTACGAATGGAAATTCCTAACCTTTTCGCAGCTTCGGTTTTGTTTCCTCCCGTCTGCATAAGCGTTTCTTGAATAATGTTTTTTTCATATTCATCCATCAAAGAAGATAGGGTTGTCCCTTTTTTTAAGCCATGAATCGGGGATTCAAGAGGATATTCTTTTGGCTGGGATTGCAAAAAGAATAAATGATCGACATCCATCATCGTCTCATGATAATTCATAAAAATCACAGCTCTTCCCAATACGTTTTCTAGTTCTCTTACATTCCCTGGCCAGTCATAATCCATTAACTTTTTCATTGCTTCCGAAGAAATTCTTTCCACATTTCGTCCGTAATCTTGGTTGATTTTTGCCAGCAAGTATCGGCAAAGCAATGGAATATCCGTCTTCCTTCGGCGCAATGGAGGGATTTGAATGGGCATTCGATTTAAACGATAATATAAATCTTCCCTGAATGTTCCTTCCGCAATGCCTTTTTCTAAAGAAACGTTTGTCGCGGCAATCACCCGAACATTAATGGGAATAGGTTTTGTGCCGCCTACACGAACAATTTCTTGTTCTTGAAGAACTCTTAATAATTTGGCTTGTGTATTCGGGCTTAATTCTCCAACTTCATCCAGGAAAATGCTGCCGTTATTTGCTTCTTCAAACAGTCCAATCTTGCCCCCTCTTTTCGCACCGGAAAAAGCTCCTTCTTCGTAGCCAAATAATTCACTTTCCAACAACGTTTCCGATATCGCAGCGCAATTCACGCGGACAAACTTATTGTAGCGGCGATCACTGGCATTATGTATGGCGTGGGCAAACAATTCTTTTCCTGTGCCCGACTCCCCTCTTAATAGTACGGTAGCAGGGGTATTCGCACCTAGCTTGGCCTGTTCAATCGCGAATTTGATTTCTTCTGATTCACCCACAATGTCTTCAAACGTATATTTCGCTTCCAACGTACGAATAATTTGTCTAGCCCGATTTAATTCTTGAGTCAACGCCTGTATTTCTGAAACATCATGGATCACACCGACGCTTCCTTTCAGGGTGCCATTGACAATAATAGGCGCTACATTCACCACTACTTCTTTCCGTTTCGGACCAACCTTCATTTTCACTCCTCGAACCGGTTTTCGTTTCTTCAATACCTCCATATGGACGCTTTCCCCTTCGGATATGTCCGCATTGGCCGGTTTTCCGATCACCTGTTCTTCCGTTAAACCCGTGATTCTTGTGTAGGCAGGATTGATTAAAATGCCTCTTCCTTTTTCATCCACTACGGAAATGGCATCGTCGCTTGAATGGATAATCGCTTCGAGCATGGTTTGAAATTCTTTTAAATTGGTGATCTCTTCGGCGAGGTTCATTACTTCCGTAATATCCCGAAAGACAGCGAACGCTCCCATCATATTTTGATTTTCGTCCATCATCGGTATTCGCGTCGTAATAATTTTCAAGCCGTTCGCCAATATTTGTTCTCGATTGACTTCCGCTTTTTTTGTCCTTAATATACGAGGAAGCCGGCTTGTGGGAATGATTTGCCGTACGGGAGTTCCTATCGCTTGTTCTTTTTTGATTCCGATGATTCGTTCCGCGCTTTTATTGTAGAGAATAATTTTTTCGCGAAGATCAATTCCAACCATTCCTTCATCTGTGGAATCAAAAATGACATTATGCTTATTTTGTTCATTTTTCAGCTGGAGAATGAGCGATTCTTTTTCTTGCAACAGACGGGCCATCATATGAGCGATATTGCCGGGAATCAAGACCGTTTGCTTTCCGCACACTTCTTTCATCTCTTGAAGTACCTTTTCATCCCCTGTCACTTCGACAGCCATTCCGATTTCATCCGTTAAAAGCGGCTTCCAATCAGATTCTGTCCGTATCCCCATCTTTCTGGCCCATTTCATACCCGGAGCATTCTCATGGATATCGACAATGGCCGCTATTTGAAACAGCGATGTTTCCCGAAGAAATTTTAAGATCGTCATTCCGCCTCTTCCTGCACCGACAATTAACACCTTTTGCAATGTCGCTTCACCACGCTTTGAGAGGTTTTTTCATCTTTTACATTTTAATGGAAAATATCCGCTTGACAATTTCGAAAAGTTGGATACTATTTGGTCATACGGACAAAAAGGGGAGAAAGTCATGGCTCGTATTTTTGCGCTATTAATATTGGTCATTCCCGCGCTTCTTGCGGGTCTGGGAATAAAGTGGATGAGAGATACGGTATTCGGTATTCTACACCCGCCCTTTCTTTCATTATGGCTGCAATTTCTTATCGGCTTTTTACTGTTTGGAGCCGGGCTTTCGTTTGTAGGGGGTTTTGTTTTTTACCGCGACCGTAAAAGAAACAAAGTACAAAAACGATTCCAAAAAAGATAAAAAGAATGGATTCATGAATGACCATCTTGCTCTTCGTGTTCGCAAAATGGATTTTGCTTGAAAAGATTGTCCACAAACAAGATTAGCGGCTTCAAGGGAATGTTTCCCTCGAAGCCGTTTCATTTAACTGATCTAATCCATTTCCATTGAGTATATAAAATATCCACATTGTCGTTCTTTTTTTATGATGAAAACGATTGGCCATCACTTTGCCGCAACCGGAGTGCTTTCTTCGGTTCGTCCGTGATAATGGCGTCACACCCCATCGCAAAAAGGCGTTTCATGTCTTTCTCACGGTTAACGGTATAAGGACGTACTTTAATTCCATTTTGACGGGACATTTGAACGATTTCTTCCGTTAATGTCTGATAATGGGGATGAATGGCTCTTGCATGTAATCCTTTCGCATAGACCCACGGTAAATATATCCCGTAGGAATACAAAAGGGCCGTTTCCACATCGGGCGCCAGCCGATAACAATGAACGATCGAGTAATGATTAAAAGAAGAAAGAATCACTCGTTTTTCAAATCCATAGCGGCGGATGAATGCAATGACTTTTTCCTCTAAATGGAATTGCTGAAATTCGTGGCTTTTTATTTCTACATTGCAAATCAAATGATTTCCGGCCAACCAGTCAAACACTTCTTTTAACGTTGGAATTCGCACTTTTTCGTTCTGTTTTTTAAAAATATAGTGTGCGTTCAATTGCTGCAGCTCGCTCAACGTGTAATCTTTTACATACCCTTTTCCATTGGTGGTACGATCCACCTTTTCATCATGAATAACCACTACTTCGCCGTCTTTTGTCAATTGCACATCTAATTCGATTCCATCAGCACCGCATTTTTCCGCTTCTTGAAAAGCCGACATCGTATTTTCCGGCTCAATGCTGGAAAACCCTCTATGGGCAAATATGAGAGTCACGACCCACTCATCCCCTTAATCCATTTTTCCTTTGGAACAAAAAAGAACATTCTTTCAGAGGCTTACCATTTGACCAAAAAAGAATGTTCATACATAAAAATGAAAGAAGTCTTTAACGCTGAGTAAAAATGGATCAGACATTGCAACGATCGTTAAAATGATCGTCCAAACGGATATTTAAGAAGCTTTATGCTCCAATCTCAGCTTATCGGCTACCATCGCGATAAACTCACTGTTCGTAGGTTTTGCTTTCGACATGCTCACCGTATAACCAAATAAAGAAGAAATGGATTCTATATTTCCACGGCTCCAAGCAACTTCGATGGCATGACGGATCGCCCGCTCCACTCGGCTTGCGGTCGTATTGTATTTCTTAGCGATATCCGGATACAGGATTTTGGTAATGGATCCCAGCAGTTCAATGTCGTTGTACACCATTGCGATGGCTTCGCGCAAATATAAATAGCCTTTAATATGAGCCGGCACACCAATTTCATGAATAATGCTCGTAATGCTTGCATCTAAATTTTTCGGCTTTTGCTCGGAGGCCATTCGGGAAAAATGAGTGGATTTTTTTAGAATCGATGGTGCTGATCCGCTTACTTGACGAATATGGCTGATCAAATTTTCCATATCAAAAGGCTTTAAAATAAAATAAGAAGCTCCTAATTCAACAGCTTTTTTCGTCACATCTTCCTGTCCAAAAGCTGTTAGCATAATGACATTCGGCGTTTTCTCCAAAGGATTCTCTCTGATACTTTCCAGTACAGCCAATCCATCAAAATGAGGCATGATAATATCCAATATTAACACATCGGGAGCCGTTCTTGGGAGCATTTCCAAGCAATCATGTCCATTGTAAGCAACCCCCGCTACTTCCATATCTTCTTGAGAAGAAATAGCGTCTACCAACAAATTCACCAATTCGCGATTATCGTCAACAACAGCCACTTTTATTTTTTTCACTACAGGTTTCCTCCTCAATCCTGATTTCTCTCTTTTATATTTCTCATTATATTCATTCTCTGAATTATTTTTTCGACAAATCCAAAAAAAATCCTTTAAGTTTTCAAATTTTTAATGAAGATTTTAGCAGTTTTCGTTTTTGAAAAGAAAAAACCAGGTGGATTGCTCCATCTGGTTTTTAACTTGCTGCTTTTTTATTTTTATTTCCGTAAATATCGATCCCCGCTTCATGCAACATCCATTCAATGTGAACGCCATAGCCGGAAGTTGGATCGTTGACAAAAACATGGGTTACGGCACCCACAATTTTTCCATCTTGTATAATGGGGCTCCCGCTCATCCCTTGAACAATTCCACCTGTTTTATCGAGTAGTCTCGGGTCGGTTATTTTGATCACCATTCCTTTGGTAGCGGGATATTTTTGCGGAATCGTGCTGACAATTTCAATATCATAAGATTCCACTTTTTCACCATTTAAAACCGTCAATATTTTAGCCGGTCCTTCTTTTACTTGATAAGATAAAGCCACTGGCATCGGCTTGTTTAATACTCCATTCGAGATATTTTGATTTAATTTGCCGAAAATGCCAAACGAGCTGTTTTTGCGAATATCGCCGATCGTTTGGCGATCTTCTGAAAACTGGGCTAACTTTTCTCCAGGATCGCCATGACGTCCTTTTTCAATAGAAGTCACGGTCGATCGTACAATATTGCCATCATGAACAAGGATCGGTTTTTTTGTATCCATATCGGAAATGACATGACCCAAAGCGCCATATTTTTTTGTTTTTGGATCATAAAAGGTCATCGTACCGATTCCTGCTGCTGAATCTCGGATATAAAGCCCCAGTTTGTAGGTATTTTCGTTTTTGTCTTTTAGTGGAAGAAGTTTTGTTTTGATTTTTTGGTTATCTCTTATCACTATGACTTCCAGCGGCTTTTTTTCAATGCCGGCATGCTTTATTAATCGAGAAATATCGTTTAATTTTTCTACGGGGTGACCATTGATTTCCGTTATAATGTCACCGACTCGAATACCGGCTTCCTCACCAGGTGATTTTTTCCCAGATGCAGAATCTACCAAGTGATGACCTACGACGAGGACGCCTAGCGAATTTAATTTTACCCCTATCGATTGGCCGCCGGGTATGATTTTAATGTTTTTGACTACTCGTATATCCACTTTTTTCATTGGAAATCCTGCATATTCCAGCAATACTTCTTCTTTTCCTATATCCTTTCCTTTTATAGAAAACGCACTTTTTCGATTATGAACATCAACATGGTCCTTTGAAGAAGCAAATGCACTCACTGCTTGAGATTTGCCGAAAGAAATTTGTTCTCCTTCTGGCAAAGATATCGATTTTGGTATGGACATGTATTTTTCAACAGGCTGACACACCAAAGCCATGATCAAAGAAACAAGGAGAATTCCACCAATTATTTTCCTTAGACGATCCAAACTCATCTTTTCACTCTCCTCGCTTCTTATTAGGCTACACTTTTAATTTGACCTTTCCGGAATGGATTTATAACTGTGTAAACAGCAAAAAGCTATCCAATTTAGGATAGCTTTTCAAACTTGTTTAATGGATTTGGCCAAGTCAAGCAGTTCCTTTGCATGCTGCTTCGTCAAAGTGGTCATTTCTACTCCCGAAATCATCCGGCCGATCTCTTTTACTTTTTCTTCATATTCCAACGGTTTGACAGACGTTCTAGTCCGTCCTTTGTCGGTCTCTTTGGAAATATATAAATGAGTGTCCGCCATGGCCGCGACCTGCGGCAGATGAGAAATGCACAGAACTTGGGATTGAACAGATACTTGATAAATTTTTTCGCCGATCGCCTGTGCGACGCGGCCGCTAACCCCTGTATCCACTTCATCAAATATGATGGAAGTAACCCCTTGGTGGCTGGAGAAAATCGTTTTCAACGCCAGCATAATCCGCGACAATTCTCCTCCAGAAGCCACTTTTGCTAAAGGTTTCAAGGGTTCGCCCGGATTGGTAGAAATATAAAATTCCACTTGATCGATCCCGTCTTTATGGAATGTGTCTTCTTCCACAGGTAGGAATCGAATTTCAAATACAGTCTTGTCCATATAAAGCTGTTTTAATTCGTGGTGAATCGCTTCAGTCAGTGTTTCTGCCCATTTTTTGCGCAAATTGCTCAAGTTTTTCGCTTCCAATAACAGATCTTGTTTGATGGACGTTAATTTTTTTTCCAAATCCTCGAGCCTGGTTTCTTTATGGGTTAAAGTTTCGATCTCTTCTTCTATTTTGGCCCCGTACTCCAAAATCTCTTCAATGCTTTGTCCGTATTTTCTTTTCAGAAGATTGATTTCATTCAATCGGGCTTCAATTTCATTTAATCTGTTAGGATCAAATTCGATCGTATCCATTTCTCCGCTGATTTGCCTTGCTGCGTCTTCCAGCATATAATAAGCGTTTGACACATTTTTATAAACGGGTTCGTATTCACTATCCAGTTCAGCAGCTGTCTCTAAATAGCTCATGACAAGGCCGACCCAATCGAGTCCTTTTCCTTCCCCTTGCAGGCCATCGTAGCTTGTCGTAATGGCTTCATATAACTTTTCATAATTGGAAAGTTTTCGTTTTTCATTCAGCAGCTTTTCATCTTCATTCAGCTGCAAGTCAGCGCTTTGAATTTCATTCAGTTGGAATTGAATGAGATCGAGTCGATGAGCCATCTCTTGTTCATTCTCGCTTAATTGGCTAATTCTTTGTTTCGTTTTTACGTATTGCTCATACAGCTCTTGATAGCTCATCTTGGCTTTCTCCAATTCTTTGCCTGCAAATTCGTCCAGCAATTGCAAATGGAGAGCGGGATTTAACAGTTCTTGATGCTCATGCTGACCATGAATATCGACGAGGGAGGCGCCAATCTCCCTCAAAATGGATATCGTGACCAGCTTCCCATTAATTCGGCAGACACTTTTTCCAGAAGTCGAAATCTCCCGGCGAAGGACAATCATTCCATCTTCAATGTCGATTCCCAATTCCTCTGCTTTTTGATAACAAGGATGATCGGGATTATCCAGCAAAAACAACCCTTCAATTTCTGCCTTTTTTTCTCCGTGCCGGACAAATTCAGCAGAACCTCTTCCGCCTATCAACAGCGAGATGGCATCAATAATAATCGATTTACCGGCCCCGGTTTCACCGGTTAAAACCGTCAATCCTTTATCGAGGGAGAGGGAAAGTTCATCGATAATGGCAAAATTGTGGATGGATAATTCTTGCAGCAATTACATCCCTCCAAACCTGTTATTACAACATTTCCAGAAATCGTTTTTTCAACAACTCTGTATGTTCCGGTTCTCTGCAAATAATTAAGCAAGTGTCGTCGCCGCAGATGGTTCCCAAAATTTCTTCCCAATCTAAATTATCAAGCAGAGCTCCTACAGCATGAGCATTGCCGGGGAGCGTTTTCAACACCACAAAATGCCCTGCGGAATCAATGCTGACAAAAGCGTCAAGCAAAGCTCTTTTCAATTTTTGCAACGGATTAAAACGCTGATCAGCCGGAAGACTGTATTTGTATCTGCCATCCGGCAATGGCACTTTGACAAGGTGCAATTCTTTTATATCTCTGGAAACAGTCGCCTGCGTAACATTAAATCCTGCTTTTCGCAAATATTCAACAAGCTCGTCTTGAGTCTCAATATCATGATGTGCAATAAATTCGCGAATTTTAATATGGCGTTGTCCTTTATTCATGTATAACACCCCATAAACTTTGTATAAACATGCTTGTTTATACATTTATCATATATTAAATGAACGAGGAAGTATAGTCATAGTTCTTCGCCCGGGCATCCGGGTCTGCCGCGTTCTTTTCTAAAGGCCGATGCCGAGAATCTGTATTGTAGTATCTCCTGTTGTGTAAAACAAATATGCGAAAACAAAAAGAAAAACGGCCTACCATTAAAGAGCCGCCATTACACTGAAAAGGAGACCCGGCCGCCTCCCGGAAGCAAGGCAATTCCGTCCGTCTCCTGTTTTTAAGATGGATCTTTCGATTTTTTGAACTGCTCGTGAGCTTCTTTTACGATCGATTCAATCGAAAAAGGATATTTTTGATCCTCTTGCTCGATCGATCGGCTCTCTCCCGGCCAAAAAAGATGGAGCAAAAATTCAATATTTCCGTCTCCTCCTGTAATGGGAGAGTACGATAAATTTTTGACTATATATCCTTCTTTGGCAGCAAAATCGATTGTTTGTTCGATTACTTCTTGATGAACGCGAGGATCACGAACGATTCCTTTTTTTCCTACTTGTTCCCTTCCCGCTTCAAACTGCGGTTTAATTAAGGCAATGCAATCACTGGAAGGCACCAGCACTTTTTTCAACACCGGAAAAATCAATCGCAATGAGATAAATGAAACATCAATGGTAGCAAAATTAGGCAAGCCTTTTGTAAAATTTTCCGGCTGTACATAGCGAAAATTAGTACGTTCCATGACCACTACGCGTTCATCTTTTCTCAATTTCCATGCTAATTGATTATATCCGACGTCCAATGCATACGACATTTTTGCTCCGTTTTGAAGAGCACAATCCGTAAATCCTCCGGTAGAAGCTCCGATATCCAATAAAATTTTTCCTTTTATATCCACATCAAATTCTTTTAACGCTTTTTCTAGCTTTAAACCTCCACGGCTAACATATGGCAACGGATTTCCCTTTATTTCTAAAGGAATGTCCTCCGGAACCTTGTCTCCCGGTTTTTCAAGCCTAGTCTCGTTGGAGAAAACGGTTCCCGCCATGATTGCTCTTTTTGCTTTTTCTCTTGTCTCTATTAATCCTCTTTCCACAAGTAGCACATCTAGTCGCTGTTTTTTTACTTTCATAATCAAGCCCTTTTCTTTTTTTCTGGAATGATGGAATGAAGAATCTTCACTGCATGTTCAAAAGTAAGATCCATTTCTTCCAGCAACTTGTTGACACTGCCATGTTCAATAAAACGGTCCGGTATTCCCATGCGTTCAATGACGGTATGGTGGAAACCACGGTCGTGGGCAAATTCCATCACCGCGCTTCCAAATCCCCCTTGAAGAACCGCTTCTTCGATCGTGAGAATAGGGATGTTTTCCTTTAAAATCGAGAGCAGCATCTCTTCATCAAGCGGCTTAATAAAGCGGGCATTGACCACTTTGACAGACTGCCCCTGCTTCTCCAATTCTTTCGCTGCCTCCAATGCCATAGGAATGGTCGTGCCAAAAGTAAGAATAGCCGCATCTTTGCCCTCTTTCAACACTTCCCATGTTCCAATCGGAATGGCTGTAAATTCCTCGTCCATTGGTACGCCTAGCCCGTTTCCGCGGGGGAATCTCATCGCAATGGGGCCATCATCATATTGCAACGCGGTATACACCATGTTTTGGCCTTCATTTTCGTCCTTTGGCATCATTAAAACAAGATTAGGCAAGCTCCTTAAAAAGGCAATATCAAAGACGCCTTGATGCGTTTCCCCGTCTGCGCCCACAAGTCCGGCGCGGTCAATACCAATGAACACATTCAAATTAGGACGGCATATATCATGAACTACCTGGTCATATGCTCTTTGCAAAAAGGTGGAATATATAGCTAAATAAGGTTTCATGCCTTGTGTAGCCAAACCGGCGGCCATCGTGGCTGCATGCTGCTCTGCAATTCCAACATCAAACATCCGATCCGGAAATTCTTCGGCAAACCCAAGCAATTTCGATCCGACCGGCATTGCCGGAGTAATCGCCACAATTCGTTTGTCCGTTCTGGCCAATTTTCGGACGGTTTCACTGACCACTGCACTCCAAGCCGGAGGAGCATCTACCGGTTTGATGATATCCCCTGTTTCAATCTTATATGGTCCGGTTCCATGCCATGTTCCTTTTCTGTCCGACTCGGCAGGCTGGTACCCTTTCCCTTTTTTCGTAATGACGTGAAGAAGCACAGGTCCCTTTGTTTTTTTGGCATACTGAATATTTTCAATCAATTCATGAAAATCGTGGCCGTTAATCGGACCAAAATATTTGAATCCGAGTTCTTCAAAAAAAACGCCATTGACAACCAAATATTTCAAGCTGTCTTTTAACCTCTCAGCCGTTTGGGCAATCTTTCCGCCTACAGCCGGGATTTTTTTCAATAATTGTTCTAATTCGTCCTTCACTCGATTATATTTCCCCGCTGTTCGCAATCTGCCCAACATACTGTGAAGAGCGCCTACATTTGGAGCGATCGACATTTCATTGTCATTTAAGACGACGATCATGTCTTTTTTTTCGTGACCAATATGATTCAGCGCCTCTAATGCCATTCCTCCTGTTAACGCTCCGTCTCCAATAACGGGTACAATATAAGACGATTCATTTTTTAAATCTCTGGCAATGGCCATTCCCATCGCTGCAGATAACGAAGTGGAGCTATGGCCCGTTTCCCAAACATCATGTTCACTTTCAGAATGCTTTGGAAAACCAGAGAGGCCTTTATATTGGCGAAGCGTATCAAATTGATCGGCGCGTCCCGTCAAAATTTTATGGACATAAGACTGGTGGCCGACGTCCCATAGAATTTTGTCCTGTGGACTTTGAAAACAACGATGGAGCGCAATGGTTAACTCCACTACCCCGAGATTGGGTCCGATATGCCCGCCTGTTTTAGAAAGTTTTTCGATCAGGAATTGACGTATATCAGCACTTAATGCTTCTAATTCTTGTATGCTTAAATTTCGTAAAAAAGAAGGGTCTTTTATTGATAATAGATCCAAGAGGATCACTCGCTTTCATTCTGTTCAGATTTCAATGATTCTGCTTAAACAGGCATTAAGACCGCTTCCTAAACATTGGAAGAAGCCATTTGTTTAGGAGCACTTGCCTCAAAAACTCAAAGCAATAAATCTCAATACATCGAACGGAAAGCACAAGAACGTTGGGCAAAAACGCTCACACCTTTATGACAGCAGCTCTTTTCTTCGACCGCTTAAACGTCCGCATCATCCCGATATTCAAATCGGGCTTTTCAGCTGCCGTCTTTTCCTAAAGCTTCCGTCCACTAAGCCTTATCCGCTTTTTTGCGTATGAGAAACTTCATTTTTCGGCAGTGCCTCTATTGATTGATATGACTGGAACCTGAGCGAATAAACAGCATCTCGATGACGCCAATGTCACTTTGTATTTGATCATATCACAAAACGAATGACCCCACAAACCATTTTGAGAGATAGTGTAACCCTTTATCCAGAGACTCGAATCTCCATTGAAAAACAATGTAGACTAACCGTATATACCCGATTGGTTCGACTCATCATCAGAGAAGGATGCAAACACTCCCGATGATGGAAATTTCACGTCATTAGCTGTCCCTGGTGGCAATCATTAGGGCAATATCTTTTAAAAGAGCTGTCTCAACGTTTAAACGGTTCAACTCTTCTATTGCTTGATGGACATGTTCTTTTAATTTTTCTCTCGCCCCGCTAACGGTTAATAAAGCCGGATACGTATTTTTGTGGTTCGCTATATCACTTCCGACTCTTTTTCCGAGTTTTTCCTCTGAGCCGACTATGTCCAATATATCATCTTGAATTTGAAACGCAATTCCGATGTGGTAGGCATATCTTTCGAAAACAGCCAATTCTGCTTCCGTTGCCCCGCCGATCAAAGCCCCGGCTCTTACGCTAAAGGCAATCAATCGCCCGGTTTTATTTCTATGAACGGCTTCTAGTTCCTCTAAAGTAAGAGCTTTTTTTTCACCTTCCATATCTGCGACTTGCCCTGCTACCATTCCTTCCGGTCCCGCCGCTTTAGCCAATTGCTCTATGATAGCCACTTTTTCTTTTTCATACAAGTCAGGTGATTGAGCGATAATTTGAAAAGCGTACGTCAATAGCGCATCTCCTGCCAAAATAGCGTTTGCCTCTCCGTAAACTTTATGGTTCGTCGGTTTTCCGCGGCGCAAATCGTCATCATCCATACTTGGCAAGTCATCATGGATTAAAGAATAAGTATGAATCATTTCGAGAGCGGCTGCTGCATCCATTCCCCTTTCAGGGTCTTTCCCAAAACTGTTAATAGCAGCAAATAAAAGAACCGGACGTATTCTTTTTCCGCCCGCCTGTAAAGAATAATCCATTGCTTCTTTTAAAACGGGAGGAGAGTCCAAAGAGGAAATATAAAATCTTAATTTCTGTTCTATTTTTTGTTTGTATTCTTTCATAAAATCGGCCAACGTAGATTGGGACAATGTCTTCTACTCCTCCTCTTGAATGCGAAATTCTCTTTCGCCTTCTTCAGTCATGAGCTTTGCTACCTGTTCTTCCGCATCTTGCAATTTATCATGGCAAAGCTTAGAAAGTTCCATACCTTTTTTATAGATTGAAATCGCTTCTTCCAACGGAACATTTCCTTCTTCCAGCTTTCTCACAATGTCCTCCAATTGTTCCATCGCTTGTTCAAATGATAGTTCCTGCTCAATTGCCATTATGATCCCTCCTTACTTCCGTTACTCGGCAATCCAATTGACCGTCTGAAAGACGGATTTGAATATTGTCTCCTCGATCCACTTGTTCGGTGCTTTTGATGACCGTTTGATCTTCCGAAAACACAACGCCATAACCTCTTTCCATAATTTTCATAGGATTGAGGGCGCTAAAAACCGATAAAGTATTTCCCAGCTTTTTCTTATGCTCATTCAAATAGCGAACCATTTGTTTGTGAAGCTCAAGCTGCTGATGTTCTACATTTTCTGAAGCTAGTTGAATTCGTTTTCCCGGATGATGTTTGAATAGTTGTTTGCTCAAATAAGAATAATAATCTTGCAAACGATGAAACTGAAATCTCTGTTCCCTTATTAATTTTTCCGTCAGCCTGTCCACTTTCTCCATTTTCTGAACGTATATCGATGCCGGATTGCGCAAAACATAAGAATCCTTCACCGCTTCATAACGTTTTCGTTCTCTATTTACCTTTTCGGAAACGGCCCGAATCAAGCGCATTTTTTTCGTCAACACTTTCTCCAATACGTCCTCTATTTGCGGTACGGCCAATTCAGCGGCTCCCGTTGGCGTCGGCGCTCTCATATCGGCAACGAAATCCGCGATGGTGAAATCCGTTTCATGTCCGACGGCGGATATAACCGGGATGCGGGAATGGTGAATGGCTCTGGCCACCACTTCTTCATTGAATGCCCATAGCTCTTCGATCGATCCACCGCCGCGCCCAACGATCAGGACATCAATCTCTTCATTGCGATTCGCTTCAGCAATGGCTTTCGCCACAGAACTAGCGGCATTTTCTCCTTGAACAAGCGCCGGATAAACATATACTTTAGTGATGGGAAATCGTCTTTTAATAGTCGTTATAATATCACGAATGGCGGCTCCCGTCGGAGAAGTAACGACTCCAACAGCCGCAGGAAATGACGGGATTTTTTTCTTTATTTCCGGACGAAAGAGGCCTTCTTTTTCCAATTTTTCTTTCAATTGTTCAAAGGCCAGAAACAATTCGCCAATCCCGTCCGGCTGCATTTCCTTGACATAAATTTGATACTGGCCGCTCGCTTCATATACCGTGATTTCCCCTTTAACTAACACTTGCATGCCATTTTCAGGTTGAAATTTTAATCGTCTATTCATCGTGGAAAACATCACGGCCAAAATTCTCGCCTGGTCGTCCTTTAACGTAAAATACATATGTCCGCTCGTATGCTGTTTGAAATTGGAAATTTCACCTTTTACCATGACGTTTCGAAGGTACGGATCCGCATCGAATTTTCTTTTGAGATATTTCGTTAATGCCTTCACCGTTAAATACGCTGGCTGATTCATAAAAAATCACCTTTTCGTCTTTTTCCCGGCTACGGCTGCCGGAATGTCATAAGAAAAGCTGCATTCCACGCCAATCGCTGGAAGGCAGCCTTCTTTTTTATTATTGTACTATGAATCAATTGGAAATGCGATCTTTTACCATTCTTTTGGCTGATTGAACCGTATTGTAAAGCAACATCGTAATCGTCATCGGTCCAACTCCACCAGGCACAGGAGTAATGAAGCTTGCTTTTTCTCGAACGGATTCAAAGTCAACGTCCCCGCAAAGCTTTCCGTTTTCGTCGCGGTTCATACCGACATCAACGATGACAGCCCCTTCTTTCACATCTTCTGCTTTTAAAAATTTCGCTTTTCCAACTGCCGCTATGATGATATCGGCTTGTTTCGTATGATACGAAAGATTTTCTGTTTTAGAATGACAATAAGTGACAGTCGCATTACGCTGAAGTAATAAAAGTCCGGCAGGCTTTCCAACAATGTTGCTCCGCCCAATGACAACTGCCCGTTTTCCTTGCAAATCGATCTGTTCTCTTTCCAGCAGTTTCATAATGCCATATGGGGTACACGGCAAAAACCCTTCTTTTCCTATTACCATTTTCCCAACGTTCACCGGATGAAACCCATCGACATCTTTTTCTGGAGAAATCGTGTCAATGACTTTTGATTCGGAAATGTGACCAGGAAGCGGCAGCTGAACAAGAATGCCATGAATTCGCTTATCCTCATTCAATTCGCGGATTTTATCGAGCAGCTCGGCTTCCGAAATGGCAGCAGGGTATTTATAAATTTCCGAATGAATGCCTACTTCCTTACAGCCTTTTTCTTTATTCCTTACATACGTATGGGATGCGGGATCATCTCCGACCAGTATCACGGCAAGACCCGGAACAACACCTTGCGCTTTTAATTCATCCACTTCTTTTTTTATTTCTTCACGAATTTCCTTTGCCGCCGCTTTCCCATCAATTAGTTTGCCTGCCAATGCTTTTCGCCTCCTATTTATTCTCTAGCGACTTTTTAATTCTTGATAAAACACCGTTAATAAATTTTCCTGAACGTTCGTCTCCAAATCGTTTGCCGATTTCTACTGCCTCATTGATTGCCACATTGGCGGGAACATCTTCCCGATATTTCATTTCGTAGACAGCCAATCTTAAAATATTGCGGTCGACTTTTGCCAAGCGGTCAAATGACCAATTTTCCAAATGCTGTTTAATGCAGCCATCTATTTCATCCAGATGTTCATATGTACCGAGTACACATTGATGCACATAACTGTCGTCCACTTCTTCAGGGACTACATTTCGGATAGCTTCCGCTGGATCCGCACCGCTTACATCGATCTGATATAACGCTTGCAGACTTTTTTCGCGCGCTTCTCTTCTGTTCATTCGTGCTCTCCTTCTTTTTATGTATTTCTTGCTGGTATTATATCAAGACAATCAAAAATGAGAAAAGAAGTTCCGACCAATTAAGCGACCATTCGCATAACGGCACGTACAAAAAGAGGCCGACCCAAAAAGACCCGCCCCTCCTTATCACTCAAGAATTGTTGTCTTTATTCAGACAAAGATGAGGAGGGACATGATCCTCGGCATGGGGTCAGCTATTTTTACACTTCTTGTTCAATTTCGCCGTCATTCGTTTTCGTTTCAAATTGTACTCCTACAATATGGACATTTACTTCATCAGCCTCAAGCGATGTCATATTGAGCAGCGCCTGGCGAATACTGTCTTGAACTTTTTGAGCTACAGACGGGATGGAGATGCCAAAATGGACGACACAATAGACGTCCACCTTCATGCTTTCGTCTGTCAACTCCACTTTTACACCTTTCCCATGGTTTTTCCGTCCTAAACGTTCCGCTACACCCGACGCAAAACTTCCGCGCATTTGAGCAACGCCCTCTACTTCAGAAGCGGCAATTCCGGCAATCACTTCAATGACTTCAGGCGCAATCTCTATTTTCCCCAGCTCATTTTCATCATTGTTCATTTCCAACAGTTGGTTATTTTCAACCATTTTCTGCACCTCCGGGCATATTATGTGTTCATCACATCATACATCTCAAGAAACTTTGTATTAAAGTCTCCTTCCACGAACTTTTCATGCGCTAATAATTTCAAATGAAACGGAATGGTTGTATGAACACCATCAATGACAAACTCGCTTAAAGCACGTTTCATCCGGGCGATCGCTTCTTCGCGGGTATCGCCGTAAGCAATTAATTTGGCGATCATAGAATCGTAATAAGGAGGAATCATATAGCCTGGATACGCAGCGGAATCCACACGAACTCCAAGCCCTCCCGGCGGCAAATACATTTGGATTATGCCCGGGGAAGGCATGAAATTTTTCTCAGGATTCTCTGCATTGATACGGCATTCAATCGCCCATCCATGAAAAGTCACGTCTTCTTGTTTAAGGGAAAGTTGTTCTCCAGAAGCGATACGAATTTGTTCTTTCACAAGATCAACGCCAGTAACCAGTTCTGTTACAGGATGCTCCACTTGAATCCGGGTATTCATTTCCATGAAATAAAATTGGCGGTTACGATAATCATAAATAAATTCTATCGTACCGGCTCCTGTATAATCAACCGCCTTTGCCGCTTTCACGGCCGCTTCTCCCATTTCTTTTCGAATTTCACCGTCTAAAGCAGGTGATGGAGATTCTTCCAACAATTTTTGCAGACGTCTTTGTATCGAACAATCCCGTTCACCTAAATGAATGACGTTGCCGTATTGGTCCGCCAAAATTTGGATTTCTACATGACGGAAATCTTCAATGTATTTTTCGATGTATACACCGGGGTTGCCAAAAGCAGTAGCCGCTTCTTGTTGAGTAATATTGATTCCTTTTTCCAGATCCTGTGGATTTCTGGCAACGCGAATGCCTTTTCCGCCACCGCCTGCGGTCGCTTTTATAATCACAGGATAGCCAATTTCCTCAGCCAGTGATAGGGCTTCATCGATGTTTTTGATAATCCCATGAGATCCCGGAACGATTGGAACACCGGCTTTTTTCATCGTTTCTCTCGCTACGTCTTTCGTTCCCATTTTAGAAATGGCTTCCGGTGAAGGGCCAACAAACGTGATATTGCATTCACGGCATAATTCTGCGAAATCGGCGTTTTCCGACAAAAATCCATATCCAGGGTGAATCGCATCACAGTTAGTCAAGGTGGCTACGCTGATGATATTCGTCATGTTCAAATAGCTTTCTTTTGATGTCTTCGGACCAACGCAATAAGCTTCATCCGCAAGCTGGACATGGAGCGCTTCTTTATCTGCTTCCGAATAAATGGCGACGGTCTCTATACCTAATTCCCGACAAGCGCGAATAATTCGGACCGCAATTTCCCCACGGTTCGCAACCAGTAGTTTTTTTATCATGCCGATCTCTCCTTATTCTGTTTTCACTAGAAACAACGGTTGCCCATATTCCACCAATTGCCCGTCTTTTACTAGCACTTCCACAATTTCTCCGTCTACTTCTGCCTCTATTTCATTAAATAACTTCATGGCTTCTATAATGCAAACCACTGTATTCTTCTGTACTTTTGATCCTACTTTTACGTAAGGATCAGCGTCTGGAGACGGAGATTGATAAAACGTTCCGACCATTGGAGATGTAATTTTATGTAATGCTGAATCCGTATTGGATGTTTCTGCTTTCTCTTGCGCCGCCTCTGTCGAAGCTTTTTCCACAGCCGCCTGTTCTTTTGGCGCCGCTGCTTGTGCGGCAGCAGGCTGCAGGGATGCAGCAGGTTGAACAGAAACAGGCTCTTGCTGTACATATGTAACACCGGCACGCTTTTTCATTTGGATTTTAGCGCCGTCTTCTTCATATACAAACTCGTCAATGCTTGATTGATCGACAAGCTTAATTAGCTCCCTAATTTCTTGGACTTTCATTTTTAGCACCCTTTCCTAAATAATGACTAAATAATAAGCCTAATTAATAACATCATACGATAAGAATTTGTGAAAAGACAAGAACAGCTTTATTCATGTTTCCATGAATATCCCTATTTTAGCTGTTTTTCATGCAATAATAAAGATCAGGATTGTTTTTCTTCCTCCCGGACTTTTTCAGTTTTCGCCAAAACAAATGACAATCCTGCTTTTCGGAAAAGAAAAAATTCAAATACTTTTTTTCATAAGGCGATCATGTCCCCCTCTTTGAAAACCAGAAATACGTTGAAAAATCATTCAGCCCACAAATAAAACCTTGTCTCAAAATGAATGACAAGGCTCCATTTCATAACACGGAATATTCAGAAAACATTTGTTGTTTGAATCCCTTTTGACTTCAATGAGATTTCTTCTTCATTCCTCGCTTTGAGGACTTTTTCATACAATCCGAAAAACAAGTTCATAAGCAAAGATAGATGAATCAGGTGAGTGAAACCTCATACCCTCTCTCAAAATCTATTGAGAAATATCACTGATTTATCGTCCGCCGTTTTCCATTCCTATAGACTGTTCTTATATGCTATTTAGAAGGCTGGAATTCCACGGCAATTGGCAAATATTGATTATCCATTTCTTTTTCAACAAGGTGAATGATCTCGTTCGCATCTTTAGCGGAATGTTCATTCGATTTTACTGTAATTAATATTTGCTTTCCGTCATCGCGAACCAGCGCATCTTTATATCCTTTCGATTTGATCAGCGTTTCAAGAACATTTTCTTTTGTTGCCATTTCCGTCAGCTTTTCCATCTCGTCATAAGCCTTGTTTTTTTCTTCAGGAGACAAATCAGAGGAAGCTAATTTGTTGGTCAGCTCTTCCCGCAATTTGCTGCGTTCATCTTGAATTTCCAGACGCAGAGCTTCGAAAGCTTCATCCCCCGCAGATTTCGTAATGACTTCCACATTATGGTTTTTGGCCGATTTATCTTTTGCCGATTCATCCGCTGCTGGATTGGTTTGTTTTTGTTCTGCCAATTCGCCGCCGTTTTTCGGCTGTTCGGGAGAAGTAATGTAATATACCGATAGCACCACAACTAGGCTAAGCATGGTTAATAGCCATACAGTCTGTTTTTTTAAAAGCATTTTTCAGAATCCTCCTTCTATTTTTTAGGCATTACGGCCACTCTGTAGCTAGGAACATCCAATACCCTCGTAACCGCTTCAATAATCCATTTTTTGACTTCAATGTTTTCTGCTCCTTCCGCTACAACTAGAACCCCGCGTATTTTCGGTTTCATCGTTTCTACGACGAGCGGTTCATCCGTTTCACCTTTTTGCACCATCACCACGTTTTCTTCTTTTGTTTCATCTTGAATGGTTCTTTTCCCTCCTTGTTTATCCTTTTCTTCCGTTGTTTGCTTTTGGGTTTTCGTGTTTTTTTCCAGTACTTTTTTTTCTGTTGCTTCTACATTTACGACAACCGTGACATTATTGACGCCCAGCATTTCATCAAGTGCTTCTTTTAGTTGATTTTCATACTGAGTTTCGTAATCTTGGATGTTTTTCGGCTTTGTTTTCTTATCTGTCGCAAAGGTTTCCACATCTTTTTGCGAAGGGGGCTGCACAGTTGTCGTAACTGCCTGATTTTTCTTGTTCCACATATCACTTGCGGCCATCAAGGCGGCTCCAATAACGGCAGCGACCACCAAAAACAGCAATTTGTTCTTTTTCTTATCGTTCTTCCCATCGCCTAGTTTTAGCGGGAGCCATTTTTTATCAGAACTGTTTTTAGAATCCATGCCCATCCGTCCCCTCTTCATCCAGTACCACGATTTTTTCCGGATCCTCTCCCCACTGTTTGGCTAAAAAAGCAGCGATTTTTTTCTCTTCTTCATGCGGCTTTGAACTTCGAGAATCGTGAATGTCGATATTGACCTCTTGAACAGATTCTGTCATTCCGTCTTTTGCGTCTTTTAAAACCACCTTGATTTTATTTATATCCTCCTGCTTATACCCATGTTGATCTTTCATTTCCACTTGAATATCCACAATTTCTTTTTTGTACTTCTTCATCAGCTCCTTTTCCACCGAATGTTTTAATTGGACAGCCATCTGTTTTAAAATATATTCACGCTGAGACGCTTGTATTTCATTTTTCTTTTGATTCAATTGATTTTCTGCTTCCCAGGTTTCTCCGCCGCTCGTTTTGATCGCCGAAACGATTTCTTGCTGGAATTGGCCGGAAAACACCGAGAGCAGCGGCGTTAACAGGACAACGATTAAAATAAGTCCAACGATGATTTTCAAATATTTTTGATAAGTCGAAGAGGGAAGCAGCATTTCGATGGTGACAGCAAATAAAAGCAAAAGAATGATGTTGGCAATCCATTTCGCAAAAAAATCCATGTCAACCTCCTAGCGCATCATCATCGTGATATTTCCGGCTGTCACAATTATCGTAATACAGAGAAAAAACATGATGGAAACAATCGCCAAAGCGGCAAAGACATAAAGAATGCTTTTGCTCATAATATCTAAGCAAGTTATGACGGGGCCTGCTCCAATCGGCTGCAAAACAGAGGCGGCCACCTTATAGATCAAGGCAATGAGCAAAATTTTTACTGCTGGAAAAGCGGCAATAATGAGTATGATCGCCATACCGGCTATACCGACCGTATTTTTTAACAACACGGATGCGCTGATGACGGTATCGGCCGTTTCTGTGAGCATCCGTCCGATAACAGGGACAAAATTACCCGTTACAAATTTCGCGGTCCTCACAGCCAGGCCATCCGTCACAGCGGTGGCGGTCCCTTGAACGGAAACGACCCCCAGAAAAACGGCCATAAAAATCCCTAAAAGACCGATGCTCCAATTTCTTAATAAGGAGGCAAGCTGAGTGGCTTTATACTCTTTTGAAAACAAACTGACCATGCTGACTACGACAGATAGAAAAAGCAGGGGAAACACAATGTTTTGAATAAACAGCCCGCTCGTATTCATTAAAAAGATCATAACGGGATGGAAAAAGGCAGCGGAAACAGCTCCCCCCGATGCAGCAATAAGCGCAAGAAGCAAAGGAATAAGAGCCAATGAAAAATGAGTCATCCGTTCAATCGATTCTTTTGAATATTGAATGGCAATGTGAAAACTATTCAATGCAATGACAATCAGCACCATAAAAACAACGGCATACGCCACTTTGCTGACGGTCCCCTGCTCAAAAGCATTTTGAAGCGATTGCAGAAGGGCACATAAAACAGTGAGCACGATCAACGATCCCAAAAGTTTTCCACTCTTTAACACTTCTTGAATAGAAAATTTGACTATGGCCGAAAACCATGCTTGGATGGAAAACTGCTTTTCGCCTTTTAAATAATCCATAAGGGATCCTGTTTGAGATTCAGGAAGATATCCGCCATATTCATTGACTACTTCTTTCCAGTAATTCATCAACTCATCTACCCCTAGGTTTTCCAGCTGGGTTTGCACCATTTCCTTTTGGGAAGGGTGTTCACGAGAATCCGAAGAACCTTCCGCCTGGACAACAGTTCCAGAAAAGGCAAAAGAATAGAGAGCGAAGACGAAAAGCATTGAATAGACACGCAATCTTTTTCACCATCCTAAAAGGGCTCTGTCCTGCTTTCCTCGACCGGAACAAAAGTCCCGGATAACGCATTCAGGTTAAAAGTAAGATGACGTTTTTCCTCTTGAGTAATGGTCGACGATGAATATTGATTTTTATTTTGCCGGAATTAAAGAAATAATCGTCTCGAGCAGGACTGATAAAATAGGAACAGCCATGGCCAATATCAAGATTTTTCCTGCTAATTCCACCTTTGATGCCAGAGACGAAAGTCCCGCATCCTTTGATATTTGAGAAGCCAGTTCGGCAATATAGGCGATCCCGATAATTTTCAAAATCGTCTCCACATACACCATGTTGATGTCTGTTTTGGAAGCAATTTCACGAATCATTTGAATAATGGATTGAATTTGATCGATTAAAAACAAAAAAATTCCAACACTGACAAATAGAACAAGCAACACAGCAAAATTGGGCTTTTGTTCTTTTAAGAGGAGAGTTAAAAATACTGTAATAAGCGCGATCCCCGCAATTTTGATTATGTCAATCTTCCTCTCCCCCTTTTCTACTGAAACAAAAATACAGATTTGATTTTTTCAAACAAATCCCCAACGATGGTGGCAACAACAAACAAAATATAGATAAATCCAAATAATGTAACCCACTGGGCATACTCTTTTTTTCCTACTTGGTCCAAAATCGTATGCAAGAAGGCGACAACGAGTCCGACACCGGCGATTTTAAAAATAATATCCACATCTATCCCCATGTACGATTCCCCCTGGTTTTAGAAAAGCAAAAGGACCAAAAGCAGCCCTACTAAAATGCTTAAACTTTTGTACATTTTTTCGTATTTTTTTTGATTTTCCCGCGCTTCTTCCTCTTCTCTTTGCAAATGGGCAAGGGTCAGAAGAATGTGCTTCTGCTGGGTCAGAAGGTCATGTTTGCCTAACGATCCGCCAAATTGTTCTATAATTTCATATTCCGGCCGCTTAAAGGCTGCCTTATTTCTGATAAAATGGAGACTGTTTTTCCATGCTTCATCGACTGAAATTTCTGTCGATAAAATCGTTTCTGCAAAAGTAAGGAACAACTGGGAGACAGGGAATCCGAACTGATGACCGATTTTTCTCGCTGCTTCATGCAAAGGGGTATGCCCGTACATAATTTCCGCCTCCAACGACTGCAACGCCGCGATCATCATTTTCAATTGCTTCGTCCGATCGGCTAATTGTTTTGCTTGTTCGAATCCGAACCAGCAAGCGGACCCCAGAATCAAGATGGCACCAATCCATTTCATCCTTTTTCCACCCTCATTTGGCGGGACAGCCGTTGCCCTTTTTCTCCTCTAATGACGGAAATAGTACCGGGACCTTTTTCTCGTGTCAGTTCCACATACCTTTCGATTAATTGCCGATTGACAATATCAGCAAGAAGAGGGCGTTTTTGAATCTCTTCAAGAGAATCTCCGTGTGTCGTCATGACAAGCTTTACCCCTGCATTGACCGCTTCCAGCACAGCCATTCGATCCTCTTCCCGCCCGATTTCATCTACTACTAAAACATCCGGACTCATCGAACGAATCATCATCATCATGCCTTCCGCTTTTGGACATGCATCCAACACATCCACTCTTGGTCCAAAGGAAAGCTGAGGAATCCCAAACATACAGCCGGCGATTTCGGAACGTTCATCGACAATTCCTACTTTTAAGGGTGGAATATTCAATTGGTCACAACCGGTCGAAACGACTCTGGCGATATCACGGAGAAGAGTCGTTTTTCCTGTCTGGGGAGCCCCGATAATCATCGTATGTTTCCATCCTTTTTCAAATAAAAAAGGGATAAGAGGACGTGAAATCCCTATGATCTCCCGGGCAATTCTTATATTAAAAGAGGACAAATGGCGCAATCCCTTGACTTGTCCATTTTCAAGGATGACTTTTCCCGCCAGCCCCACTCGATGCCCTCCTTCGATGGTAATGTACCCCCGTTTCAATTCTTCTTCCAGCGTATAAAAAGAATGGTGGCTTATTTTACTCATAAACGTTTCCCCGTCCTCTTTCGTGACAACATGAGAAAGAAACAGGGGGCGTCCCTTGACAGCGATCTCAAGCGGACGACCAATTCTCATACGGATTTCTTCCACTTTCATCCAATAGTTGTCGGGCAGTCGCTTCATTTCATCCGCAATTGTCTTTGGCAAATAATCAAAAATTTCTTCCACATTCATTCCTCCTAGTACAAGCCCCCTCTACTACAAATATATTTTCGATCGAAGGAAGTATGACTTCATTTCACCCAAATCCAAAAGCAGGAAAAAAAGAAGCCAGATCAAAATCCATAAAAGGATCTTGATCTGGCTTCCTTCAACTTAAAATGTAGTATGATTACGCTCTTGAAACGTATGAGCCGTCTGATGTGTTAATAACGAGTTTGTCGCCTTCATTTACAAAGAACGGAACTTGTACGACAAGCCCTGTTTCAAGCGTTGCTGGTTTTGTACCGCCTGATGCTGTATCTCCTTTAACTCCTGGTTCCGTTTCCACGACCGTCAATTCCACTGTATTCGGAAGTTCCACACCGATTGTTTCTCCTTGATACATCATAATGAAAACTTCCATATTTTCTTTTAAGAATTTTAATTCGTACTCGATTTGGGAGCTGCTTAATTCGATTTGTTCGTATGTTTCATTATCCATGAAAACGTGTTGATCGCCGTTTGCATACAAGTATTGCATTTTTCGATTATCAATTTGTGCTCTTTCTACTTTTTCGCCGGCGCGAAACGTTTTTTCTTGAATGGCGCCTGTGCGCAAGTTGCGCAGCTTCGAACGAACGAATGCCGCTCCTTTACCCGGTTTCACGTGCTGGAAATCCAGTACGCGCCAAATTTCTCCATCAACTTCAATCGTCAAACCTGTTCGAAAATCATTTACTGAAATCATGTATGGCTTCCTCCTGTAATTTACAAAATAATCAATTCTTTTGTTGAATGCGTGATCGTTTCATTGCCGCTGCTCGTGATAATCGTATCGTCTTCAATGCGGACTCCGCCAAGACCGGGCACATAGATCCCCGGTTCAACCGTTACAACCATTCCCGGCTGCAGCACAATATCCGAACGCATAGACAATAAAGGCTTTTCATGAACTTCCAATCCAATTCCATGACCAAGAGAATGGCCAAATCGATCGCCGAAACCTTTTTCTGCTATGTAGTTTCTCGCAATCGCGTCTGCTTCTTTCCCGGTCATTCCCGGTTTTATTTTTTCCACCGCCAACAATTGAGCCTCGAGAACAATTTGATAAATGTTTTTCAAATCGTCGGAAGGCTCGCCAACGGCTACCGTGCGAGTAATATCGGAAACATATCCTTTGTAAAGGGCTCCATAGTCAAGAGTGACTAAGTCCCCTTTTTCGATGATTTTATCGCTGGCCACTCCGTGCGGCAAAGCGGATCTTTTTCCTGAAGCAACGATCGTATCAAACGAAGAAGAAGTTGCCCCGCACTTTCTCATAAAGAACTCAAGTTCATTGGCGACTTCAAGCTCAGTGATTCCCGGTTTGATAAAGTCCAAAATATGTTTAAACGCAGCATCGGCAATATCGGCAGCTTCCTTTAATATCTTAATCTCTGATTCGCTCTTAATCAAGCGCAAGTTTTCGATGATATCACCGACAGGAACTAGCTCGCCTTTAAAAGCTTTCTGATAGTCTTGATAATTGGAAAAGGTTAAGTAATCTTTTTCAAAGCCTAATTTTTGAATGCCTAGCTTTTCAGCCTGTTTCGCCACTTCTTCATGAATGGGAACGGCATGTTGGACAATTTCATATCCTTTTGCCTGATTCCCTGCTTGTTCCACGTAGCGAAAATCGGTAATAAATAAAGCTTTTTCCTCAGAAATAAGCGCTACTCCGCTCGTTCCGGTGAAATTTGTCATATAGCGTCGATTAAAGGGGCTTGTCACTAGCATCCCATCAATACCGGCTTGAGCAAATTGTTCACGAAGTCTTTTGATTTTTTCCATTAAGATTCTCTCCCCTGTATGTACTGAATAATGGCTTGAAGCGCCAACTCATAACCCAGTGCCCCCAATCCGACAATTTGACCAATGACTTCGGGAGCGATGACAGAATGGTGTCGAAAGGATTCACGTCGATGTATGTTTGACAAATGAACTTCTATCACCGGGACTTGAACGGAAGCTATTGCATCTCTTAGCGCATAGCTGTAATGCGTAAAAGCCCCTGGATTGAAAATGACGCCTTCTATCCCTTCGTCTTCTGCTTGATGAATGCGGTCAATCAGGGCCCCTTCATAGTTAGATTGGAAACAAACCACCTCTGCTCCAAACTCTTTTCCTTTTTCCCGAACTCTTTTCTCAATGGAATCCAATGTTTCGGTTCCATAAATCGCCGGTTCTCGTTTTCCTAAACGATTTAAGTTCGGGCCGTTTAATAAAAGTATATGCACAGCGACCACCTTATTGAAAAAGATTTCTTTAAAACATTTTATCACAAATATCCCATATCTTTCATTAGCCTTCTCTGAAAGACCACACTTTTCCGTTGGGGGAGAGCGTATAATAAACAGGAAGCTTTTAACTATGACCTATTATTGATTTTCTTGTTTTTGAAGCTTTTTATAATATTGACCATATACTTCTCCATATTGATAAGAAATGGAAAATCCGACAAATAAGCCATAAAGCGAATAGAGACAAAGACTTGTCACATAAGTATGAAAAGAAATGTGTTTCCAATGTTTTATGCCGGGAAAAATTGGGTTGAAAATAAATATGACAACCAAAAACAAGGCAATCCCATATCCTACTCCCATCCACATAGATTTTATTTTTTTGAAGCAAAGATAGTAGATAAAGGCCGCTAGAATCGAAACGATTCCATAAGCGAACAATGTCATGAAAAAACCAATCCATGTTTCCCGCCATTTTCCTACAGTAAACGGTTCCAGCAAAACATTCGGTTCAATCGTGGTAAAATGAAACCAGTAGGCAAAATAAGCCACAAAACTCCATAACAATCCTCCAAAAAAGCCTGTAACGGCCACATATGCAAACATTGACATCGTTGGCTGACTGTGTTCTGATTGATTCTTTCCATTTGCATTTCCGTCCATGTTGCTCACCTCCATTTGACGTGAACGTTTCGCTTCATCATAAAGATTCTCACCTTACTTGCATCTGACATATTCCCTTGATTATTTTGTGAATAATGACCAAAATGAATTCGCTAACCTATCTGTAAGTCGTTTGGAAGGATTATTTATCATCGTGAAGTTCCTAAACACGCATGATTCAAGACCAAAGCTATTTCCTCCTTCACCACGAAGCCTCTTCTATTGAAGTCCTCTTTTAATATGCCCTATCTAAAAAAACTTTTTCGTCCTTTCGTGCAGACCTTTCCTTATTCAGAAAAGAAAGTTAAAATAGGGATAACAAAAGTTTACGATGAGCGAGGGATTCCATTGAAACAAACAAAGCCTTTATATGGAGGCCAAGCCGTAATCGAAGGAGTGATGTTTGGGGGTAGACACTTTACGGTCACCGCTGTCAGGAAAAAAGACGGTGAAATGGAGTTTTACCGCCTTCCTCGAGAACAAAAACCGATCTTTCAAAAAATCAAAAACATCCCATTGCTGCGGGGTATCGCGGCCATCATCATCGCAACCGCCACCGGCTCAAAACATCTCCAATTTTCTTCCGATCTGTATGAATCCAATTGGGAAAAAGACATGGATGATGAAGCTCCAAAAAAAGAAACAAAAAAATGGACGATGGCCTTAAATGCAGCGATCGTCGGTATTCTGTCTTTTCTGTTTGCCAAATTTGTCTTCACCCTTGTGCCCGTGTTTTTGGCAGAATTCACCCGTCCCATTTTTCCCGGAGATTTGACTCAAATTTTCATAGAAGGTATGTTTAAACTTCTACTGCTTCTAGCATATATTCATTTTATTTCGTTGACTCCCCTTGTAAAAAAAGTGTTGCAATATCACGGAGCAGAGCATAAAGTGATCAATGCCTTTGAAAATGGTCTCGATTTAACCGTTGAAAATGTTCAATCTCAGTCGCGCTTGCATTATCGCTGCGGCAGCAGTTTTCTTCTTTTTACCGTAATTGTCGGAATATTTGTATATATGTTTGTTCCGGTTCACCCTCTTTGGCTGAGAGTAGTAAACCGGATTGCTCTGATACCTGTTGTGCTGGGTCTGTCTTTTGAAATGCTGCAGATCACCAACAAACTGCGAACAGTGCCGATATTAAAATATTTAGGCTATCCTGGCTTATGGCTTCAATTGCTGACGACAAAAGAACCGAGTGATGATCAAGTAGAAGTGGCCATCGCTTCCTTTAACGAACTACTCCGTTTGGAAATGATGGAAGAAAAAAGATTAAAAGAACAGAAAATTGTCTAAACTATCAATAGATCATCCATCGACAATGAATTTCATGCCTGGCAGGGAGGTGGGTTTCTTGAAGATTCGCACTTTCGTTTTCTTTTTAATCACGGGTCTTGCCGCCATCGGGTTATTGTCTTTCTTTGCAGGCTCTCCTAATGCACTGGGAAAGCGAATCCTGTTTTTAATCTTTGTTGCAAGTCTTCTGTATATCGTCTACAGAATGGGAATCAAAAAGCCGGTACGCAAAGACCAGCAAGCATTTTTAAGAGCAGCTAAAAAATCCAAGAAAAGAATCAGGAAACGTCAATCATCCCGACTTTCTACCCAAAAAAGAAAACCGATTCGCAGAAGAAACGACGTCCATCTGACCGTCATCGAAGGAAAAAAAGGGAAAAAGAAAAAACGAGCTTAACCCTTGGCTCGCTTCCATTAACCATAGCTCCAGTTTTTTAAAAACCGCCGAGTTTGTTCGCGTCCTAATTCCACAAGGACGCGTTTTTCATTATCATTTAATTCAAACTCCGTCAAACTAATTCCATTCGTTTTAATAAATACAATATTTTTCTCCAGTTTACGGGATATATAACGGGCATCGTGAGCATCTTTCATCGTTTTAAAAAGGGCGCTAAACAACTCAATGGCATTATGAATGTTTTTTTCCTGAATATCGGAATCTCGCGGAACCAGCTTAATCCCGATCACCGGACGTTTTCTACCCTCCTGGCCGAAAATCCACATGGGAAAGTTGCTCAAAATGCCACCATCCGCGATCAACGCTGTTCCCTTAGCTGTTTTAAGCTTTGCCGGCTGAAAAAAATAAGGGAGCGAACAGCTCATGCGAATCGCTCGAGCGACGGAAAAATTCTCAGGCGAAATGCCGTAGGGCTGAAGATCATCCGGCAAAACGATTAACTGGCCGTTTGTCAAATCGGAAGCGACGACTCTCAGTGTCTCGGGAGGTAAATCAGCAAATGTCCGAACACCTTTTTGCGCCAATTTTTCGCTTAACCATGCTTCTAATGAATCTCCTTTATAAAGTCCTAATTTCCAATAGACTTTTAGCCAATTTAAAAATGCCGGAAAGTATCGTGGAGAATCGTCCAACAAATCCTTCAAGTCCACTTCATCTATTAATTGGTAAATTTCGCTGCTTCTATAACCGGCCGCTATAAAACCGGCAATGATCGAACCGGCGCTTGTACCCGCAAGCCTGATAAATTGATATCCTTTCTCTTCCAGTTCTTGATAAGCGCCAATTAACGCAAAACCTCTTATTCCCCCTCCGGAAAAAACCCCATCGATTTTCATACGGCCCCTCCTTCGATGCAAACTTTCTTTTATATGTTTAAGAATGGGGCACGACAATTAGAACTTCCGGATATAAAAAACGAGGCTGACTCTAAATGCGAATCAGCCTCTTAGAAAGAGATTTCTCTGAAAAACAGCAGAAATTTTATTTTATAGTCCACATTTTAATTGTGCACCGCAGTTTGTACAAGTATTGCAGCCGCCGATTTCTTCAATCGTCCCTTTGCGGCAGATAGGGCATGTATCGCCGACTTCGTTGCCTATTTTCACAGATGTTGAACGAACATCTTGAATCGTATCTAGTATGACGACATGTTGTTCCGATTTTTCCGCATCATTCACAATCGGCTCTTCCTCTGGATGGTTTTCTTCTGCTTTTAACGTTAATACTTGTGAATCACGGCTTCCGTCAACATAAACGGTTCCGCCTTTTGCCCCGCCTTTATAGAGACGCTCGTACACTTTCTGCACTTGTTCAACCGTATAACCGCGAGGAGCGTTGACCGTTTTGGAAATCGAGCTGTCTACCCAGCGTTGAATCACACATTGTACATCGGCATGAGCTTCCGGAGACAAATCCATCGCCGTTACAAACCAGTGCGGCAGATGATCCGGATCAGCTTCTGGATGTTGATCCAAATATTCTTGTACTATATCCGCTTTTACCTCGATAAATTTTCCTAACCGGCCGCTGCGGTAGTAAGTAAAGGAGAAATACGGTTCCAATCCTGTGGATACGCCCACCATCGTTCCTGTGGATCCAGTCGGCGCCACCGTTAATAAATGAGAATTGCGAATTCCGTATTTCAAAATATCTTGACGGATATCTTCCGGCATTTTTTTCATATAACCGGATTGAATAAAGGACTCGCGAAGCTTATTCGTTTCTTCTTCCGTTTCTCCTACCAAATATGGGAAGCTTCCTTTTTCTTTCGCCAATTCAATCGATGTTCTGTAAGCCGTCGTTGCAATCGTTTCAAATACCCGGTCAACCAGCTTGTTGCCTTCTTCCGAACCGTACTCTTTCTCGCAGTAGATCAGCAAATCCGCCAGGCCCATCACGCCTAAACCGATACGACGTTCGCCGAGGGCTTGTTTTCGGTTCTCTTCCAGGAAGTAAGGAGTGGCATCGATGACATTGTCTTGCATGCGAACGCCCACTTCCACCGTCTGTTTTAATTTTTCAAAATCAACCGTCTTGTTTTCTTTATCCACCATTTCGGCAAGGTTGACTGCTGCCAAGTTGCACACAGAATACGGAGCCAGCGGCTGTTCACCACACGGATTGGTTGCCACTATTTTTTGTCCGTAGCTTACCGCGTTCGTCATTTCATTAGCATTGTCAATAAAGAAAATGCCCGGCTCTGCAGAGTATGTAGCACAAATGTTGATTAAGTTCCATAATTCACGTGCACGAATTTTACGGTATGTTTTCACTTTGTGGCCCATTTTCTCCCATTCGCGCACATCTCCGACTTTGTGCCATTCGTTATTGTAAATTTCCATTTCTTTTTCATCGTAAGATTCCACAGCCGGAAAACGGAGTTCATATTCTTCATCTTTTTCGACTGCTTCCATAAATTCCTTCGTTAAGCAGACCGAAATATTCGCTCCCGTCAAAAAGTCCGGATTATGGACAGAATATACTCCACCTGTACGAAGCTTTTCTTCGGCTTCTTGAATAATTTTTTCGCCAAAACCGCCTTGTCCCGGAATGTTTTTATAATTGAGAATCCCTTGATACATCGCTTTTTCCAGTTCAGTAAGCGGTGTGAATTTCAGTTTGTCGCTCGCAGCCTTTTTAATTTGTTCGTCGTTTGAATTTTCAATTAAGAAACGCAAAATACGCGGATTTTGCATTTTGGATATAATAAATTCCACAATATCAGGATGCCAGTCTGCCAGCATAATCATTTGAGCTCCACGTCTTGAACCGCCTTGTTCCACCAGGTGGGTTAATTTAGCAATATCATCCAGCCAAGAAACGGATCCTGATGATTTTCCATTTACCCCTCTTGCCAATGCATGACGAGGACGAAGCGTTGATCCGTTCGTTCCGACCCCACCGCCTCGCGACATAATTTCCATTACTTGTTTGCGATGTTCGGAGATGCCTTCACGGGAGTCCTTTACAAACGGCATCACATAGCAGTTGAAATAAGTAACATCCTTTCCGGATCCCGCTCCGTACAGCACACGTCCAGCCGGAACAAAATTCAAACTGACGAGCTCGCGATAAAATTTTTCAAACCATTCTTTTCTTTTTTCTTCCGTTTTTTCAACGGAGGCTAGGCCTGTTGCGTTTCTCTTTGCGATTTGTTCATAATAGACTTCCAGAGGTTTTTCAATGACGTTGAGCGGCCGACGAACGATACCTGTTTCCAATTCTTTCGGATCGTCAATGGCAC
Organism: Bacillus smithii; assembly: GCF_001050115.1. Classification (NCBI taxonomy): domain Bacteria; kingdom Bacillati; phylum Bacillota; class Bacilli; order Caryophanales; family Bacillaceae; genus Bacillus; species Bacillus smithii. The sequence continues at coordinate 2,213,521 of NZ_CP012024.1, forward strand.
TTCGGTATTCCTCTTCAATCCATACATCTGCCTTTTTGGCTTCCCAATCAATCCCGACGATATACCCTAATCCGCGGGCCGGAAATTTTGGATCCTCTTTCACCGTTAAAACGACAAAATCCCCTTCTGCCAAAGTAATTTTCTCTGTATCTTTAAACGAATATCGATCGATCATGACCAGCCGGGATACACCTTTAAAGGTGATTTTCATGTCATTCGTAATGGGATGAACCTGAGGGAAAAGCTGTATATCCTTGTTTAACCGTTCCTTGTTAATCGTCATGTTTTTATTCAACGCAACAGACATATCGACAACTCCTTTTCTAGCTTTAAACGTTTCTTCATTTGGACAAACCCAAGCCATATATTATACTCACAAAAACGAACCGCACAATATATTGTGCTATTGACCTTCCACTATTACTATATATTGATTTATATTCGCTTTTTTGTCAAGCGAAAAAAAAAGATGGTTTCGTTGGGAGAATAGAGATATTTAGGGGAAAACAACCATAATTGCCGAAAAATGATCATTTCTGAAACTTGCAGAATGAAAGGCAACATGTATCACCACTGCCCTCCAGCAAAAAGAAGGCACGGCAACGAAAAAAGAGAAAAAGCGGATGCGGTCTCCGCTTTCTCCCCAGTAGCTAACGTCTGAAATTCCATTCATCCGATTCGTATTTTTCTTTGGCTAATTTTTCCACAAACGCCTTTTCCTGTTCGGACAGCTCGTATGGTTCCAATTGGATATTTAAGCCATCTTCAAATCCTTTTTTAAAAGCTTCCTTTGCCATTTCAATGGTAACAGGATTTGCACTGATTTCATTAATGGCCACCGCTTTGTTTTTGAACGATTTCATCATCCGTTCTTTTACTCTTTCACTCGGATAGCGAAACAAACTGAAAAGTTTCTCTTCGTCCAAATCAAGCAAAATGGAACCGTGCTGCAGAATGACTCCTTTTTGCCTTGTTTGAGCACTTCCTGCCACTTTCCGTCCTTCCACTACTAGTTCATACCAACTTGGGGCATCAAAACAAACAGAAGAACGCGGATCCTTTAATTTGTTTTTTTCTTCTTCCGTATGGGGGATGGCAAAATAAGCGTCTAAACCAAGGTATTGGAACCCTTTAAGGATTCCTTCGGAAATCACCCTGTAAGCTTCCGTTACGGTTTTCGGCATGCGCGGATGCTCTTCCGTTACAATGACACTGTATGTAAGTTCATGTTCATGCAAAACACCTCTTCCGCCTGTAGGGCGACGTACAAATCCTAAGCCGTGTTTTTTAACAGCTTCCAGATCGATTTCTTTTTCCACTTTTTGAAAATAACCGATCGATAACGTCGGTGGATTCCAGCCGTAAAAGCGGATCACAGGAGGAATGTCTCCTTTGCTGTGCCAATCCAAAAGAGCTTCATCAAGGGCCATATTGAAAGAAGGCGAACATTTACCGGAATCAATAAATTTCCACACTTCTTTTTTTTCCATTCCATTCACCCTCTTTAACCTGAAAATTTCCTTCTCTAGTCTATCAAACGATCCGTGAAAACACAAAGAAAGAATTCTGCATAAAAAATCATAGAAAAGATTTTGATTAAAAGAACAGTGATGACTATAATAAATATTAGTGCATCTTAAGGGAAAGGAGCTATAAACTTGCTGTATACGCTAGCCACGATTATCGTAGTTGTTCTTATTTATTTTCTCTTAGTGTATTTTACACAAAAAAGAGTTGTCAAAACATTAAAAGAAGATGAATTTAAAGCCGGCTACAGAAAAGCGCAACTGATCGACGTCAGGGAACCGAATGAATTTGAAGCCGGTCACATCCTGGGAGCCCGCAACATTCCTCTCACACAAATCAAAATGAGAATGAAGGAAATCCGTCCGGACAAACCGGTGTATCTTTATTGTCAAAGCGGTTTAAGAAGCGGACGAGCTGCACAATATCTATACCGGCACGGTTACCGTCAACTTTATCAGTTAGAAGGCGGCTTCAAAAAATGGACGGGGAAAATCAAAACCGGAAAATAACGAAATTTCGTCATTTTAAACGAACATCATGAAAAAGACTGGACGGGAAAAGGGAGTTCGCAGCAAATAGGCCGAATATTCCTTTTTCTTGAACCAGTCTCTTTTTTCTGCAAACGATCGGACTTATTTTATGTTCAACCATTTTCCATGGTTTCGTTCTTTTTTCTGTCCATTCGTCGCTTGTAGGCAGTCTTCCTGATTTCCATCCTTCCTTGATAAGGAAGGATGGAAATGCGAAAACTCCATCAACCGTTATGATCGTTTAAATCGCAAAATCGGCTTTCGGGCAGCGGCCGTTTCATCCAAGCGGCGGATCACAGTGGTATGAGGAGCTTCTTGGACGATTTCCGGCTGTTCTTCCGCTTCTTTCGCAATTTGAATCATCGCTTCAATAAAAGAGTCCAGCGTTTCCTTCGATTCCGTTTCCGTCGGTTCGATCATCAGACATTCTTCCACATTGAGCGGAAAATAAATGGTCGGGGGATGAAAGCCAAAATCCAGCAGCCGTTTCGCAATGTCCAATGTCCGAACGCCCAATTTTTTCTGGCGTTTTCCGCTTAGCACAAATTCATGTTTACAATGCCGGTCATATGGCAGTTCGTAATATGGAGCCAGCTTTCTCATCATATAGTTGGCATTAATGACGGCATTTTCGCTTACCGCTTTTAAACCGTCCGGCCCCATGGAACGAATATACGTATAAGCGCGAACAAGAATACCGAAATTGCCGTAATACGGTTTCACTCTGCCGATAGAATGTGGGCGGTCCTCATCCCAAACAAAGATCCCATCTTTTTTTGTTAATACGGGCTTCGGCAAATAAGGGATTAATTCCTTTTTCACACCGACAGGTCCAGAACCGGGGCCGCCTCCCCCATGCGGTCCTGTGAAAGTTTTGTGAAGATTCAAATGGACTACATCAAAGCCCATATCACCCGGACGCGCCTTTGAAAGAACGGCATTTAAATTAGCGCCGTCATAATAAAGCTTTCCTCCGACTTGATGGATGATTTCAGCGATTTCAAGAATATTCTCCTCAAAGAGCCCTAACGTATTCGGATTCGTCAGCATTAAGGCCGCTGTATCTTCCCCCGCTACTCTCCGTAGATCTTCCAAATCGACAAGACCTTGTTCGTTCGATTTTACCGTAATGGTATCAAATCCGGCAATGGTCGCCGATGCGGGATTGGTACCGTGAGCGGAATCAGGGATGATCACTTTCGTCCGTTTGTCATCGCCTCGCGCTTCGTGATAGGCGCGAATCATCATAAGACCTGTCCATTCGCCGTGTGCTCCGGCAGCCGGCTGCAAAGTCACTTCATCCATTCCTGTTATTTCTTTTAAATGTTCCTGGAGATCGTACATCAACTCCAATGAACCTTGAACGGTTTCTTCGTCCTGCAGCGGATGAATATGACGAAAGCCTTCCAAACGGGCGACATCTTCATTTATTTTGGGATTATATTTCATCGTACAGGAACCGAGCGGATAAAACCCGGAATCAACACCGTGGTTCCGTTTGGAAAGAGCCGTGTAGTGACGCATAATTTCCAACTCAGATACTTCCGGCAAATCCGGCTCTTCCTGCCTTATATATTGCGTTGGAAGAATATCCGCCACGTCAACCTTAGGGACATCCAGCTCCGGCAAACTGTATCCGATGCGGCCAGACTTGGAAATTTCAAAAATAAGAGGCTGATCCGTTTTGTTCATCATAATCCCCCCAATTCTTTGACCAATAAATCAATTTCTTCTTTTGTGCGAAGTTCCGTTACCGCAATCAGCATATGATTTTGAAGCATTGAATCCATTTTTCCTAAATCGTACCCGCCGATTATCTTTTTTTGAAAAAGCCGCTTATTTACGTCCTTCACCGGTTTATTTAAACGAATGACAAATTCATTGAAAGAGGGTCCGTCAAAAGCGACGATGGCGCCATTTTTCTGAAGCTGTTTTTTCGCATAATAAGCTTTTTGCACGTTTTGTTCCGCCATTTCTCTTAATCCTTTTTTGCCAAGAGCCGTCATCGCTACGCTAGCTGCTAAAGCGTTTAAAGCTTGGTTGGAACAAATATTGGATGTCGCTTTATCGCGGCGGATATGCTGTTCCCGCGCTTGGAGAGTCAACACAAATCCTCTTTTGCCATCTTCATCTACCGTTTGCCCCACTAACCTTCCGGGGATTTTCCGCATCAATTTTTCTGTGACGGCAAAATAGCCGCAATGCGGTCCCCCAAATGCTGCAGGAATTCCAAAAGGCTGGCAGTCGCCGACCACAATGTCTGCCCCAAATTTTCCAGGCGGCTCTAAAACCCCAAGAGCAAGCGGATTGGCGGAAACAACAAACATCGCCTTTTCGGAATGAGCGATATCCGCCAGTTCAGCGAGCGGTTCGACTCTGCCCAAAAAATTCGGATACTGAACAATGACCGCCGCAGTATTCGAATCGATTTGATTGGCTAACTCTTGTACGTCCGTCGTACCTTGAGTCGCCGCGATTTCCACCACTTCAAGCCGGCGTCCTTTCGCATACGTTTTCAGAACTTCTTTTGATTCCGGATGAACGGCGGAAGAAATCAGTACTTTATTGCGTCTCGTTTGGGCAGCGGAAAGCAGCGCCGCCTCAGCAAGAGCCGTCGCCCCGTCATACATCGAAGAGTTGGCTACATCCATTCCTGTTAATTCACAGATCATTGTTTGAAATTCGAATATGGCCTGCAATTCCCCTTGAGAAATTTCCGGCTGATAAGGTGTATAGGCGGTATAAAATTCAGAGCGTGAAAGAACATGATCGACAATCGCGGGAATGTAATGATCGTAAACACCCGCTCCTAAGAAGGATATATACTCTTTTGTGTTCGCATTTCTACGGGAAAGCTGGGTCAATTCCTTTTTCAACGTCGATTCTGGTGACGCTTTTTTAATATTGTACTCACCTTGGAATCGCACTTTTTCCGGTATATCACGAAAAAGTTCGTCCACCGACTCCACACCGATGGCTTTCAGCATTTCTTGTTGATCCGTTTCTGTCATAGGCAAATAACGATGCTTCATTCCATTCTCCTCCCCCTTCTCTATTTCGAACGCTTATAAAAAGGTGTTTCGACTACCTTGGCCGCCAGCTTTCGTTGGCGAATTTCCACTTGAACCTCGCAGTCAAGATGGGCAAATTCACTCTTTAGAAGAGCAAGCCCGATATTTTTCTTTAATGTCGGCGATTGCGTGCCGGATGTGATATATCCTATTGGCTGATCATCCGAAAAAACAGGATATCCATTTCGAGGGATTCCTCTATCGATCATTTCCAAACCGACTATTTTTCGTTGTGTCCCTCTTTCTTTTTGAATGTTTAACGCTTCTTTTCCGATAAACTCGTCTTTATGGAGTTTTACAACAAACCCGATGCCGGCCTCAATCGGAGTGATATCAGCCGACAGCTCCTGACCATACAACGGCAAGCAAGCTTCAAATCGGAGCGTATCTCTTGCGCCTAATCCACAAGGAAGCACCTTTTCTTCTTTTCCTGCCTCTAAAAGATGATTCCAAATATCAGGGGAATCGCTGGCGCGGCAATAAATTTCAAACCCGTCTTCTCCCGTATATCCTGTCCGGGAAACCAGCGCCTTTGAACCTTGGATATCCACATTCGTTTGAAACGTAAAAGCTTTTAGCTTAGAAAGATCGATATCCACTAATTTTTGTAAAACTTTTTCCGCCAACGGTCCTTGAATCGCCAGCTGTCCCCAATGCTCCGATTCATTTTCGACCATTACGTCTCCTTCCAGATGGCCCTTCAGCCATTGAAAATCACTTTCCGTATTGGCAGCATTGACAACCAGCAAATATTCTTTTTCATCCAGCTTGTAAATCAGAAGATCATCTACTGTCCCGCCGTTCTCGTAACACATGGCTGTATACATGGCCCTGCCTGACTTTAAACGGGAAACATCGTTCGTTACCATTTTTTGAAGAAACTTTTCGCTGTCATCCCCTTTTACGACAATTTCCCCCATATGGGATACATCGAATAATCCGGCTCTTTCCCTTACCGCACTATGTTCTTCCTTTATACTTGTAAACTGCACAGGCATCTCCCATCCGCCAAAATCAATCGTTTTAGCCCCATATTCTTTGTACAAGTGGAAAAGGGCCGTCCTTTTTAAACGTTCCATATCTCTCCCCCTATTTCATAGATCGTGAAACAGAAAAAGACAGAGAACTCCCGTTTAGTTGAGTTCTCTGTCCTTAAACCTGAAAGTTTCCAAAAATGTTGTCTTCTTTGGTGGCTCCAAATGGAACACTCTCCAGAGGTGCGTCCAACAGGAGTTCTTTTGCCTGAGAGATTCGCACTTCTGCTTGCTCCTTCGGCGCTGCATAAAGCAGTCTCTCCCCCTGTTTTCATTCGCCGATATTTAATTGAAATTTGGGCATACTAGGAAAATCAAAACAGAAATGATCTCTAGCACACTTGTCGGACTAATTTTGTAATAAAAAACTTTCTAAACTTTCTTTGGTTTTATCCTACCATTAAGGAGGCCATTCCAGCAATCTTTTTTTGAAAGGAGATGACTTATATGGAATTAAAAATTCTATTTGATGAACGATGGTCGCAAGAATTCGCATCCAAACTCGAACAGGACGGTCCATGGGGACATTGGGATCTATTTCAATTAGCCGTTGAAATGGAAAAAGATATGATTATTCCTGACTTTACAGGCTTGGTCGCTCCTAAATTTTTGCCTCATCTTACCCCTCTTCCTCATCAACTTGAGGCAGCGCAGCAAGTAATTGAAGAAATGAACGGAAAAGCTATATTGGCAGATGAAGTGGGTCTGGGGAAAACGATTGAGGCCGGTCTGGTTTTAAAAGAGTATATGATTCGAGGTCTCGCCAAAAAAGTGCTTATTCTCGTTCCCGCTTCACTCGTATCGCAGTGGACACATGAATTGAACACCAAATTTCTGATTCCGGCCGTTGCTCAAAAAAAAAGTTATGTATGGGAACAGTGCGATGTCGTTGTGACCTCCATTGATACGGCCAAACGCGATCCGCATCGATCGATCATTTACGAACAAAACTATGATTTCGTCATTATCGATGAAGCCCATAAACTTAAAAATCCCAAGACCAAAAACTATGAATTTGTACAAAACTTAAAGAAAAAATTTTGCCTGCTGCTAACGGCAACCCCCGTTCAAAATCGAATCGATGAACTCTTTCATCTCGTATCTTTGTTGAAACCGGGACATTTAGGGAATGAAAGCGTCTTTTTCGAGCGCTTTAAAAAAGATAAACGTTCTGTACAGAACAGCGTGCATTTACGAGAATTGGTGAAAAAGGTCATGATCCGAAACAGAAGAAAAGATACAGGGATAGAATGGACAAAACGTAAGGTGCAAACGATCTTGATTGAGTTTTCTGATTCAGAAAGAAAGCTGTACGATCAGCTGTCCACCATAAAAGAAGAATACGACCACTTTGTGCAAAGCGCCATTTCCATATTGACGCTTCAAAGAGAAGCTTGCAGCAGCAGAGAAGCGGTCTTTTTCACAATCAAAAACATGCTGGAGAAAAATGAAGGCCTCTCTCCTTATTTCGCAGAAAAAATGAATGAGCTGCTTCAAGCTGTCAACGAAGTCCAATCGAATGCCAAAGCAGAGAAAGCACTTGAACTCATACAAAACATCAATGACAAAGTCATTATTTTTACGGAATACAGAGCCACTCAAATGTATCTTCAATGGTTTTTAAAACAGCACGGTATCACCTCTGTTCCTTTCCGGGGCGGGTTTAAAAGGGGCAAAAAAGATTGGATGAAAGAATTATTTCAAAACCACGCTCAAGTATTGATCGCCACGGAAGCAGGCGGGGAAGGAATCAACTTGCAATTTTGCCATCACATTATAAATTTTGATTTGCCATGGAATCCGATGCGTTTGGAACAGCGGATCGGCCGGGTTCATCGGCTGGGACAGACCAAAGATGTCCATATTTATAATTTTGCCATTAAAGGAACGGTCGAAGAGCATATTTTAAAATTGCTATACGAAAAAATTCGTTTGTTTGAACAAGTTGTCGGAGAGTTAGATGAAATTTTGACTCATTTTGAAGCGGGAAATCTAGAAGAATTATTCGCTGACATCTTCCTCCATTCCAAATCCGAAGGGGAAATGAAAATAAAAATGGACAATTTATCATCTATGATTCAATGGGCCCAAACGATGGGAAAAGAGGAGTGGAAGCATGGAAAACAAGCAAATCCATCAATATCTTGAACGTTTTTTCACAGCAAATAAATGCCCGATATTAGAAAACAAAAAAGGATTCCTCCATGTTCAATTAACGAAAGAAATGGATAAAGAATTAATGAATCGGCCTTTTTATTGGCATTATATTGAAAAAACCGGCGGTGCCCCCAATCCAATGAAATTGGCGCTTATTACGGATCAAAACGAAGCGCCGAATGAAAAGGGAGAAATCATTCATTACGGCTCCCCCCGACTGCATCAAATTTTTCAATGTACGAAAAAATTAGCTGGATTTATTCGCTTATATGAACAATCTGAAGAGAAACCACACGGCCATATTCCCCTTCATCCATGGGTTTGCTTAAATGTAAAAATTTCTTATCAGGCAGACCGGAAAAAGGAGATTTTTGGATCGTATGGAATTAATTTAATTTATGGCCAAATACAAGAACATTTTTTCGACTATGTCAAAACATTGTCCATGACACCGAAAATCCCGGATTTCTCATTCACCCTAACCCCTATGATCAGTCCAGTGAGCGGAATCCATCGGATTAGAAGATTTATTGAGCAAAAAATATCGAAAGAGAGCCATGAATGGGCTGCTCGAGCTATTGAGAGATGGGAAGAGGATTTAGCGCTGCTCGATCATTTTTATGAAGAAACAGAAGAAAAACCGGATGCTTATCAGATTGAAAAAGAAGCGCTTCGCGAACAATACGAACCGCGCATTAACATTGATATCATTAACGGAGGAATATTTTATTTAAGGCAGCGCTGACAGGTTGTTTCTTGTAAAGAAAAACAATCAAGCCGGTCCCCTTACCGGAAACCAGCTTTCATTTTTCCTTTTCTATTTCCTTTTTAATATAGAAAGGAGTTCGTATGGAATCTGCCCAAACCATCGGTATAGAAACGGAGGGCGATATTGCTTTTTGGTTCGGCGCCGTTCAGTTCTTTTTGATGGAGGCTGGTTCAAGTAAGCAACGAAAGTTTTGACGATATCTTTCACCAAATCATTCGCCGTCATTCAAAACACCTGCCTTTTCCCTTTTGGCTTCATTTTGCCCAATCCATCAACCATTTAAACGACGGATAATTTCATCGACCGTTTCTTCCACCGTTTTATCGGTGGTATCAATCGTTATTGTCGCGCTCTCCAGATAGAGAGGCAGGCGGTTTTTGTACAATGACTCCACTTCATCTTTTTTTCGATGATAAACTAGGGGACGTGTATGATCTCCTTCCAGCCTTTCCCACAAAGAAGAAAAATCGCATTGAAGAAAAATGACATCACCGGTTTTTTTCATCCATTCCCGGTTTTCATTCGTTAAAATAATGCCGCCCCCTGTCGTTATAATGCCGCTTTTCTCTGTTATTTCTTTGAGCAGAGCGGTTTCCATTTTTCGAAACTCTTGTTCTCCGTATAATTCAAATATTTGGGATATACTTTTGCCGTATTTTCTTTCTATCATTTGGTCCGTATCGTAAACGGGCTTGTTTAGGCGGGCACATAGTGCTTGGCCGATGGTTGTTTTCCCTGCTCCCATAAACCCGATGAGAAATACCGGTTTCATCTTTATCTTCCCCTTTAATTCAACGCTTTCTCTATTTTTCCGTTATTTTTATTATATAGGAAGCTGGATGTAAAACTAGCCCCATTTCCTTTGATCGTGGTCAATTGCAAAATCACATATTGCGGATCCTCGTACGGCTTAGTCGTATATTCGACTTTCCCTGCAGAATATGGATACGTCTTTGGACCGCTCTCGATATCCGGGGCGTTGGCTAAAATTTTCTTTAAAGCAAGTGTTTCCATCACCTTTGTCTCATAATAATCGCCCAATTCCTTCGATGTTTGATAGCGGGACAAATAAATACCGGTGCCCCATACAACGGCTGCCTGTAAGATGATGAAAAACACAAGCACATACGGATAAACAGCTCCTTTTTCATTCATCATTCTCCTCCCCTTTTTTTACAGCGAGCGCCGATAGCGGGAAAAATCGCGCCTCTCTCCTCTCGCCATCCGTAAATTGAACGTCGAGTCTCAGACACCCTTCTTTCCAATAAAAACGAGCATTATCCACATTTTGAAGCATCACTTCATGTCCCGTTTGATTCACTCTTCTTCGCAAAACCGTTTGATATTTTTCAATCAATACCGTCCCTTCGGCGTTTGAAAAGGTCAGTTGCGATTCATCCGGTTTCCATTGAGAAGAGGATTGCAATTCTCGACGCAATTGAATAAGGAAAAGATCCCATTCTTCTTTATTTCCTTGTTGAATCGTTCGGTCAAACTCATACAAAGATTGATAAAAAAGAGGAAACAGCGAGGCAACCCCTAAAAAGACAGTAAAAGCAAGTAATGTTTCAATCATGGTAAAACCGTTACTGTTCTTCCAGACACCTTTTCGTTTCGCTCGTTTGTACACAAGCAAATTGTTTACTTTTTTCGTTTTCTCCCCAATAGAGCTGATAATCGGTATTCCCCTCCTTTCTTTGGGCATTCCCGTTTATTTGGACGAAATGTTCCTGCAACTCTTCGTACAAAAGTCTCATCCCTGTCCCTTCTTTCGAACTGCTTTCCAGCTTGATTGCCATGTGAAACATCAGTGGAAACAACCATTGTGCCAACAACACGACGATGGTTAAAGACAATAAACTTTCTAACAAGGTAAAACCTTTTTCATTCTTCGATATCATGCTTTCTCCTTTTCAATCCCATATCTTTATTTTGAATGTTTATAGCGACTCTTCCTTGACATTGATTCTTCCTTTTCCTATATAGAAGGTGAACTGAATGATTTGATGGTCATATTTAATCGCAATGGTGCCAAACTGATTTGTATTTCCGGTGGGAAGAAACGTAATACTGTCCATCCCGCCCCTTAAAAACTCAAATCCTTCCGGAACTTTTCGGGTAAACAATATTTCTTGCGAAGAAAGAGACGCAACGTATTTTTCCGAGGAATAAAAACGTAAAAATACAGATTTTTGGTGAGACAATGCGTACATCTGCGCTCTTTCCATATCCGCTCGCAGCTGAGTGATAAACATTTGTTTGTCTAATTGTTTTTGCATCTTTGGATACGGAATCACTGTAATCAACAACATGGCGGAAATCATCATCAAAACGAGCAAGGCTTCCAACAACGTATATCCGCGAGAATTCCACTTCAAAATTAACTGCCTCTCTTTACAATCACTTCGCCATTAGAACCGATGTCTATTTTATCTCCATTTGGACAAGACGTTTCTCCTTGCCGCAAATAGCCCCCGCTTACTAAATCATCCACAGAAGATGGCAACGTTTGATGATCCATCCGATACGATTGAACTTGTCCTTCAACCATGTGTTGAAATGCCTCACAGCCTTTGTTATGAATGCTGCTGCTTTGCTTGACCACATTGGGAATCGTAATAAACAGCAAGATCGAAATGATCAGCAAAACGATCATCATCTCGATCAGTGTAAAGCCATCTTGTTTTTTGAACATTGTTTCTCCTCCTTGTCTTTATATGGACTCAATCATTTGAAAAACGGGCAGCATCACAGAAAGATAAATCGAAATGACAGACAGTCCGACAATGATAAAAATGGCAGGCTGCAAAATCGCTAAGGCTTTCCGAATCTTTTTTTCCAGTTGTTGTTCGCAAAAATGACTGAAATACTTTAATTCTTGCTCCAAATGACCACATTTTTCCCCGTGCCGGATCATGGCTGCCAGATGAGAATCAAAGAAAGGAAGATCTTTCACCACATCCGCAAAGGAGCTGCCTTGCTTCAGTTCTTGATTAATTTCATTTGCAATATAGGCAAAAAAAGGATAAACCGTCTGTTTGTGAAAAATTTGGAGAATCTCATTAACGGCAAAACCGGTGGAAAGCAATTGGGAAAATTCTTTGGAAAATATTTGAGTGAAATAAAGGGTAAAATAATCGCGGACAAATGGGAGTTTTAATAGAAGTTTTCCTTTTCTCCCCGGGGATTGTTTAGAATAATAAGCTAGAAACAGGAAAACGGCTGTCATTCCAACAATGTTTATAAAAAATATGAGTGAAGGAGCGGTTTGAAGAAATAGCATAAAAAAGCGGGCGCTTCCGCTTGCGGTGAAACCAATGGAGGAATAAAGAACTTTAAACCGCGGCAAAATCCATTGATCCAAAAAGAAGAGTATGATCAAGAGAAGGAAAAGGAGAAAAGCCGGGTACTGAAGCAATTTCAACATCTTTTCCTTCGTTTTGTTTCCTTTTCTCAGTTGGTTTCCGGCATATAGTAAAGTATCCGCAAGCTTTCCATGCCTTTCAGCAAAATACACCTGCAAACAAACCATAGAAGAAAACTCTAATTGCTGAAGAATTTGAGAAAGCGGGGCTCCGTTCTTCAACTGCGAAGTTGCCATCTGTAGTGTGCTCTGATCGCGCTTATACAGATTCATAAACAGAAATTCCAACGAATCTCCAATGTTGAATCCTTCATTCAACATTTCTCCAAGCCTGTAGATAAAATCACCTTCATATCTTTTTCGGTGTTTCCTCTTCCAAAACCCAGCGATCCAATTCATCATTCCCAAGAAATCCAAGACCGATCCCCTTTCGTATAAGTTGTTTCAGCGTTGGATAAGTGTATCGTCCTTCCTTTCCAACGGCTTCCTTTAAAACTTCTTGCAGTACTGCACCGCTGATGATCTCATAAATGGTAGCGCGCTTTTGACGAAACTGACTAGGACAATAGGGAGAACAAGATTCCCCGCAAAAAGGGCATAAAAGCCGTACAAGCCTTTGAGCCGAAACCGCCACAAGCGTCTGTTGAATATCATGCCATTCAATGCCAAATTCAAGCAACCGATAAATAGCTCCTTTGGCATCCTTTGTATGCATCGTGGTCAAAACTAAATGACCGGTTAACGCCGCTCTCATAGTGATGCGGGCGGTTTCTTCATCACGTATTTCTCCGACAATGACAATATCGGGATCATGGCGGAGAATAGCCTTAAGCCCCGCTGAATATGTCAGACCCGCTTTCTCGTTCACTTGAAGTTGGAGCCAGCCGTCATTCTGGCGCTCCACAGGGTCCTCCAACGTAATTACTTTCTGGTTAAAATGACGAGTTCTATGGGAAACAAGAGAATAGAGTGTAGTGGTTTTGCCGCTGCCGGTTGGACCGGTGAAAATCATTAGACCGTGGGAATAACGGAGAAGAGCTAAAAGCTTTTTTACGGAGTTTGGAAAGAGAGACAGACGATAAACATCCATGAAGGATTTTTGCGGTGAAAGCCGAATGGCCAAACTTTCTCTCTGAAGCACGCTCGGAAGAGTGGAAACGCGGAGAGCGATTTTTCCTTTCTTCGTTTCTAATAGAAGGGACCCGCTCTGAGGCTTTCTTTTTTCGCTGATATCCATCGAGGCCATATATTTGAATTGGGAAATCAGCCGTTCTCCTTCCTTGACTGTCAGCTTCAGAAAAGGCGTCAACAATCCGTGAGTGCGTAATTGAACTTGATATCCATGTGTTTTGGGCTCAAAATGAATATCTGTTGCAAACAAGGAAAGCGCGTCTTCCACTAGTTGTTCCACATTTCTTTCATAGGACAAAAACGTTCGCACCACCTTTCTTATCCCGCTTTCCTTTTTTCTATTCGACTATTTCCGCAAAAATCCTTCAAAAATATTTAAAATTTTTCGATGTTTTTTGTCCATCACTAATAAACCACTTTCCAGTTTTCATCGACGACTGCCTCAATAACTTTGTGTTTTAAAAAATAATTGGCAATTAACTCGGGGACATCGATCGGAATCTCCTTCACAACGGGCTGGTTTTTATACATCCAATAGTCACCGCCTCCGCCAGCGCGATAATGATTCATCACGACATCTACTTGTTGGTCTGCACGAAGCGGCTGACCCTTATAATTCAAGTGGGTCACACGTTGTCCGACAGGCTTGCGAACATCAATGATATACTCGATGCCTTCCCACATATCGTAGTTATAATGCTGAGGCTTGGGCGTCGTAAATGCATCGCTTACCCGTATCGAGCCGTCGGCAAGCCGTTCAAAATAACTCGCTGATTTTTCCAACGCGTCTTTTATGACCTTACCCTTCACCCGCAATACAACTAATGTATTCGGATAAATGTAGTTGGCGACCACACTGCGCATCGTCACAATGGATGAGAATCCCGGAGATTGATTATCAAACAAAGCCGTGTTGGAGATATCTACGCCGGCGGCATCCATTTGAACATGGTTAATAAATTCAATGAGAGGGTGATCTTTTAATCGAATTTCCATTGGATCAGAAACGGTCATATCCCCTTGAACATACCCAATCGGTTGATCAAGCCATTTTTGAACAGCTTGTTCATAGGGTTCTGCCAATCTTATCACTTCTTGATCTGGCTCCACCCCGTTCACGGAAAGAAGTTCTGAATGTTTGCCTTTTATGCGGCATCCATCGTCTGTCTTTTCCATTTCCACCGTTACTTTTCCAAGAGCAATCCCATTACATCCCGGTTGAAGAATCGTTACGCCATTAATGTTTTTTCCAGCGAGCTTGCGATGCTGATGACCCGTGAGAAGCACATCGATGCCCGGAACTTCCATACATATTTGATACGCTTGATTTTCGCCGGTAAACGTTTCGGTTGCCTCACCTGTGTCAAGATCACGTTCAAATCCGCCATGATAAGCCACCACGACAAGATCAGCCTTTTCCTGTTCTTTCAAAAAGCGGACCCACTTCTTGGCCGTCTCTGCCGCATCATCAAAGCGAAGCCCCTTGATATGTTCTTTCTTTTCCCAGTTAGGTATGTATGGTGTCGTTACTCCTAGAATGCCTATTCGAATTCCTTGAGAAACGGTTTTTATGATATAAGGTTTGCCGAAATAAGGTTTTTCAGTTTCTTTGTCTATGATATTTGCAGAAAGCCATGGATAGGCAGATTCATCTACAGCCTTGTTCAAAAATTCCAATCCGTAATTGAACTCATGATTGCCGATGACTCCGGCATCATACTCTAATTGATTTAAAATTTTGATCATCGGGTTAGGTTCATGACTTTGAAAACGTGCATGATGGTAAGTCAGAGGGGTTCCTTGAATGACGTCCCCGCCATCGATTAACACAGCATCAGGATTTTTTCCCCTTTCTTTTTTTATCAGGGCAGCCACTTTCGCCAACCCTTTCTCTGCCATTTCGTTAGTCCCGTAGTTGATCGGCAATATGTTTCCATGTAGATCGCTTGTTTCCAATATGACTATCTCCACTGTTTGCATATTAAAACCCTTTCTCTTATAGTCAGAAATTTCATTTTCTTCAGTATATCAAACCCTTTTTCACAGTGGGAATATCTTCATGACAATTTAAGCACAGTTTGAAAAGATTCAGTGGTATGACCTGACATTGTCAGAAAGAAAACAAATTTTTCTTCATATGTATTCCATGTTGGATACATGCCTATCCAAGATACAAACTTTGATATTGCTAGATGATACAACGAAAAATTTGCAACGCAATATAAAAATCAAATGAGTTTAAGAAGGCACACACTTTAGCGATCTTTTCCCCTCCGGCGACAACACGTGTCATCTCAGTCGATATTTATAAAAGACAAAGACGAATGTAAAAAGATGTCGAATATATTTCCAACATCTTTTTTATTTCGTAAAATAACAATAACATTATATTTTGCATCAAAGAGGGAAGGATATTTTTGTATAAAAACTTTTCAATAGGTCTTTGGATCATTGCTTTTTTAATGATCATTTTTTCTGAAAATCCAAATGGATATCTTTTTATTGCTTATGGCTAATAGGTGCTTTTATAGGGTACGTCGGAAAGCGTAAGGATAAAAAAAACCTTGTATTGAACCATATCGCCATGTGGGGCAACTTATTGACTGTGATCATTTATATTTTATGGGTATTTGTTGTTGGTGTTATTTGAAATTCTCCGTAATGCCAGTTAAAGAAAACAATGGCACTCATGTATGAAAAGAATAATGAAACCCCACGAAATTTGACATATTTGGTAATGAAAGCGTTATTTACATTTGGATGTCCTTTCCATTATAATGTTTTTAATAATGAGAGGGACAAAGGAGGGATGCATTGTGGATCGAATGTTTCGTGTACTTGGTTTTTGGACCGCCATCTTTACGATCATGTTTTATTTGGGAGACATGAAAATCACCGCGCTCATTTTCTTGGCACAGACAGGGTTTTTTTATCTATTGGGCTATTTGAAACTGTCAGAACGTATGTATATGTATGTCTTTGGAGCTTATTTGACGATTTTCTTTGCAGGCTTCACGTATTGGACGAACTTCATGATGCCATTAGGCGGCGGGCAGTAATCAAACCCATTCAGATGTGATCCATCCTTGTCATACGAAAGAAATCAACTTTTCAATAAAATCGGCTAAAGCTCTTGTTTCCCGTTCTGCAAAGCAAGAGCTTTTTGCCGTTTGTTTTCATATCTTAAAGAGACACCGTTTCTTGCAAACCCCTTTTTAAACCGGCTGCCGCTGCTTCTCCCGTTCATCTTTTGAGATTCGTTATTGGCACCTTTTTGAATTTTATACGATGGCTGCGGATATCTGTCAATGCATAGGAGAGTTCTTTCAAAAATATTGAAGATCTGCTTTCCTTAAATACCTCATTACCTCTTCTATTGACACAATAAAAATCTTGATTTATCGTAAAAAGTAACAAAAATCCCCTCCCATTGCGAAAAGAACATCCCACAAAAACCCTTCTCGGACCTGAGAAGGGTTTTTCGCTTTTATTGAATATTTGTTCGTTCAACTGGCATCATAGTAAGTGACTGATGGGATCAAAATCCATTTAAAAAAGGATTCATATCCATTTCGTTTTCGATGGAGGTTTCCGGACCGTGTCCAGGTAATACAACGGTTTCTTCAGGAAGAGTGAGGAGACGTTCATGGATGCTTTTTAAAAGATCTTCATGGTTTCCGCCAGGGAGGTCTGTCCGACCAATACTGCCATTGAACAGCGTATCTCCACAAAAAACAGCTTCCAATTCCTGTGAATAATAAGATAGGCTTCCCGGTGAGTGGCCGGGGGTTTCCAAAAGCTGAAAACGAAAAGATCCAAGCGTCAGTTCCTTTTCCACCGTTAAAATCACATCAGCCGGCTTTACTCGAACGGCTTTATCTCTTAAAAAAAGCTGAGAGCCGTTCAATGTCGGATCCAAAAGCCATTTAGCTTCATTCTCATGGACATATACAGGAATCCGATACGTTTCTCTTACTTGATCAACCGCACCAATATGATCAAAATGAGCATGCGTCAATAATATTGCCAGCGGCTTCAACTCGTGTTGATCAATCCACCGGCACAGCTTATCCCCTTCATCGCCGGGATCGAAAATGATACAATCTTTGTCATCGTTCCATAAAATATAGCAATTCGTTTGCAGAGGTCCAAGCGGCATTCTGCTCCATTTCATACGTTTCTCCTCCTTTTCGCTTTTCCATTAGTAATCGTATCACAAATAAAGAGAGTCAACCCTGTGACAAAACATTTTATTTCAACTCGACAAAGAGATGAAAACACTATAAAATGATGGTAAAATACAATTTGCTTCCTGGTTTTGAAAGATATACCATATATAAACAGGAAAGGAGATTCAATCATGGGTCTGGTCATTATCTTCTCTCTTATTACCTTGCTTGCGTTATTCGGAACTGTGAGCGCTCTCAAAAACAAAAACATTCTGGGAATTGTGTTTGGGCTGGCGACTTTAGGCGTATTTGGCTGGTTTACGGTTATGACGGTTCTTCACAGCGGTTATCCCGGGGTATAAAAGTGGACCTCGCTGTTGTTAAGCGAGGTTTTTTGTTCTTTTTCTTTTTTACTTTCTCCGGATACAAGCGACAGATAATCAAAAAGCCTGTTCAAAATGATGCAATCGATGCACTGTCCCATAATCTCCTATCATCCAAGCAGTGCACACAACAATATTCCTGAAACGTCTCGATAAATTTCCTTCCATTGAGAAAGAGGCAACGGGTTTAAGCCTTTACCCAGTTCGATCGTAAACCCCGATTTTCCAAATTCTTGAATAAACCAATCTTTAAATCCGGCATGACTATCCACGTACCTCACCGACTTATAGCCGCTCATTCTGGAAAACCATTTGGCCAAAACTTCCGCTTCTTTCGGTTCTTTTCCTTCATACCCCCAATAAATCTCTTTGCCTTGAGTATGCAAAGCAATCACTCTGTCAAACTTTTCATTTTTCGCCAGTTCAGCCATCGCTGCAGCTTCCGGTTCTGTCAATGGCTGTTTTCCGGGATAGTCCCGCGGCGCAGGAGATTTTGGCTTTTTGCGTTTTTTTTCAATCTCCCAATTTGCCGGAAACTGATTGTTCAAATCCACCCCTTGAATATTCGCTTTCCATTTCGAAAATTCCTTGCTCCCCCCATTCCATTTCATCAATTGTTCACGCTTGGATTCCGGGGGCCCATTTAATACTAAATCGACGCCATCCGGGTTCACCATCGGTACAACGGACAATGTAATATGCGGGTAGAGAGAATAAGCTTGAATTCCGTGGAAAAAACAGTGGTTGGTCAAAGACAGCAAGAAATGTTTGAAAAAAGTGATCAACACAACCGTTGTGATCCATTCATTCGCGTGAAAAGAACCGTTCATATGAATTTTTTTATTTCCTTTTCCAATCTTTAGTTCCCATATCGGTTTTTGATCCACGCTTTCTCCGATTTTTTGAACACGGACAAACGGATAAATAGCCGCAATCCTGTTGATTTCCTCTTCTAATCGTTTGGAGTCATACGGTTGATCCAAGGATGTTTCCAAGTTTAGCACTCGTTTCGGCAAGAAAATTTCATTTCCCGGAAGTAAATGCTGGGGGTCCATGTCGGGGTTGACTGTTTGCAAAGCAGTAGGAGACAAACATCTTTCGATTGCCATTTTCCAAAATGTATCTCCTTTTTTCATACGATAACGTTTTGCCACAAACCCCGGAATCTTTACTTTTTCCCCGATTTTCAAGCATTGAGGGTCCATACCGGGATTGGAATCAGCGATCAGCTGCTCAGGAATGCTGAATAATCGGCTGTAGCGGAAAAACGTATCCCCTTTTCGCACCGTTATATCCATAATGGCATTCTCCCTTCGAATCGCCTCTTATCACATGTATGAACCGCTTCATTTGGTTATGCCGGAAAGAAAAAAGATCGGCTTTTGGGGCTAACGGCTGTTCTTTGTCGGGAAAAAATCATCTTTTTTATAAATACGTGTGCAAATTTCAAGACATCGAATGAAAGAAGAAGGATATGGCAAAAATTCGTTGAAAAGGTCAAACAGAGATTCGATGGAAAATGAAAAAAGCTACTGAAACTGGATAACCAATCGTATGGCTCATGTTTTCAATCGGATCAATTTTGATTTTTATTTGTCCTTATAAAAACGCAGCAAATCGCCATAAATAATCCGATCGGAATAACTTAACTCCGTTTGTGCTGTTTTGCTGAATCGACTACAAACTTGGCGGTCCAATAATTTGCCGCTTTCTTGCTCGTAGCATTGATTTCGAGTATAGACATAATGATCGGTCATCAAGCTCCCATCCCTAAAAGCAACGAAATCCGGGTGATCGCGCGACAAAAGATCATGACCGAATTGAATGTCGTGTTTTGTTTCGATCCCAAGCAAATGTAAAATGGTCGGGCGCAAATCGATTTGACCCGCCACTTCATGAATGGTCATTCCTTTTTTCATTCCTGGGATATGGATAATGCATGGCACTTTTTGCAGTTTAACCGCTTCTAATGGAGTAATTTCCTTCCCTAAATATTGGCTCATCGCCTCATTGTGGTTTTGAGAAATTCCGTAGTGGTCCCCGTACAGAACAATGATCGAACGATCGTACAAACCGTTCTTTTTCAATTTTTCCAAAAAACGTTCCACCGCTTCATCCGTATATCGAGCCGTAACAAAATAGCGGTTGACGGTCCCATCATTGGATGTGAATTCACTAATCTTCTGATCTTCAGGACTGTAATAAAACGGATGGTGGTTCGTTAACGTAATCAACTTTGCATAAAAAGGGTTGGGTAATTCTTCCAAAAACTTCGCGGACTGATCAAAAAAGGGAATGTCTTTCAACCCCCAATTGATGACATTTTCCGGCGTTATATGGTAATCGTCGGCACTGTAAAAACGATCATATCCAAGCGCCGGATACATGATATCCCGATTCCAGAAAGATTTATTATTGGCATGCATGGCAGCTGTATAATATCCTGAATTTTTCAACTTTTTCGCCATTGAGTAATACGTATTCCCTGAATTCGTAAAGAAGACAGCTCCTCTGCCTAAAGGGTACAATGAATTTTCCAGCAAAAATTCAGAATCGGATGTTTTCCCTTGACCCGTTTGATGATAAAAGTTGTCAAAATACAGACTATTTTTGATCAAGCGATTTAAAAACGGAGTAATCTCCTGTCCGTTGACTTTATGGTTTATGACAAAGTTTTGCATCGATTCCATGGAAATGACGATGACGTTTTTTCCTTGTGCAATGCCGAACCATTTGTCACTTGGTTTGGCATAATTCGCATGGATATAATTTTCAATATCAGACAATTCACTGCTGTCTGCTAAAGCGCGTTGGGCAGAAGATTTTGACTGAAGCAAAATATCATAAATGTCGTAATAGTAAATTCCGATGTTTTTTACAAGCGCTTCTCGATCAAATGTTCTCGTCAACAGCTGCGGCCTTTCCGTCTCTGCCAAGCCTAAATTTAGACACAACAGAGACGCCGCTACATAAAAATAGGCACGGCGCGAGATAGTAGAAAACGGTTGAAAAGAGATAAAGGAAGGCTTCCTTTTTACGATGAGAAACAGCAAAAGAACGTCTGTAAAAAAGAAGAAGTCGTACCATTGAAATTCTTCCCATGCGCTATTGCCTAAATCTCCAAAATTATTGGTTTGAAATAACAACGGCAATGTAAGGTAATCGTTAAAAAAGCGATAAAAGACAACGTTTGCATATAAGAGCAAAGACAAAATCAAACTGATCGCCACGACATAAGTCATTTGATTTTCGGCTTTTTTCCATAATTGCCCCAACCCTAAAACAAACAAAAGAAAGCTAAGGGGATTCATCCATAAAATCCAGTTTTGCAGAGTATTTTCTGTATCAATATGAAAATTTGCCAGATAAACGATAAACGTCTTTATCCATAAGAGCAAAACGGCCGCCCATGTCAGCGGAAGCTTCCTTCCGACCAGCCATTTCATGTTCTTCACCCCTTGCTTGATCAAAAGCCAAAAATGCGATACAACTCTACCAACAGCGGAAAATCCCTCAACAGACAGAGCAAGATATTCAAGTTTTCTTCAAAATGATTTTTCCATCCGCTGACCGGAAAGACCGTTTCACAGTGCCTATTGTTCACGGCTGAATTCTTTCTTCACAAGCCAGCCTGCCCCGATTACACCGGCGCTATTCCCAAGTGATGCACGTTCAATCTTTGTGGATTCGCCGACAGGCGGGAATGCATACTGTTTAAAATATTTTCGGACAGGGTCCAAAAGAGTGCTTCCGGCATTGGATACACCACCGCCTACCACAATATAGTCCGGATTTAAACTATTGCCTATATTGGCAAGTGCAAAGCCCAAATAGAAGGCAACTCGATCCACGATACGTTTTGCCAAATCATCGCCGCCATCAGCCGCTTCAAATACATCTTTTGCACTTATATCTTGATTGGCATTAAATTTTTCTTTTAAAATGGAACCGCTATCCGCTCGCTCCAGCTCCACTTTGGCTAATCGAACGATGCCTGTCGCTGAAGCCACGGTTTCCAAGCATCCTTTTTTTCCGCAATTGCATGAAAATCCGTCTTCGATTTCCACGACGATATGGCCAATTTCTCCGGCGGCACCTTTTGCTCCCCGAACAATATCTCCATTGGCAATGACGCCACCGCCAACCCCTGTGCCTAGAGTGACACAAACAAGATTTGCAGCCCCGTTGCCTGCTCCTTTCCACATTTCCCCCAGAGCAGCACAGTTGGCATCATTTTCAACCACAACAGGCAAACCCGTTTCTTTTTCCAATGCTTGTTTTAGCGGATAATCGTCTTCCCAACCCAGGTTGACGGTTTTATAAATTCGTCCGGTAGAATAATCAATCGGACCGGGTGCGCCGAGTCCAATCCCTAAGAGCCTGTCTTTCGTTTCCTGTTTAGCCTGAAGTGTTTCAAAAATCGATTTCGCGATATCCGGAACAATGTTTCGACCTTTAGACGATCGATCCGTTGGGATTGACCAATGATCTAAAATCTCCCCATCCATATTCAAAAAAGCCAGTTTAACCGATGTTCCTCCTAAGTCAACGGCTGCAATCCATTTTTCTTTCGCCATCATCCGCCTAAACCCTCTCTTTTCTCTTTTTCTTTTTGAATTTCATGACGAAGCAGCAAAATGGCGGATTGAAAGTCTTTTGTATCTACTAGCTGCGATTTATACAGTTCCTTTAACTCCATTTCCATCAATTCCAAATCCGCCAGTCTGTCCCCGATATATATAATGGTGCCAAATTGTTTTAAAAGCTGTTGAACATCATAAATCGTTTTCAAAATTCCCCACCAGCTTTCCTTACGACAACTTTATTCCAAGAATAGTATAGGGGACGATTCCAAAAAGAACAAGAAAAACCGTACAGGGACGACTGTAACCGAAGGAAAACATTAGTATCAGTTTTCCCCAAATTTCCATCTGCCATGTACAAATCATACCCTCCACGGCCTAAATAATGATTAGAACAACCGTTGTTTATGTGCGAGACTCGTAAAAATGAAAAGAGAGACATAAAAAAGAAGAATGATCATACATTGTAATGGACAAACAGGAAAGAAGGTATCCGAAGTGATAAAAAAAGGGACATATCTGGGATTGGCCGCCATCCTATGTTCTTTCATTATTTTTTTCATCATTCGCAACATGAATCAAACAGAAGAAAGCATTATGTATTTTCCTCTCCATCCCACTGCAGATTTTCCTTCTGCCTATACGAAGCTTCAATTCAAAACAGGACATGTCAATCAAGCTTACAAAGTTTCCTGGGAAATTCAGTCCTTTCTTTCCCAAAAGGCCTATTTGCGTCAAGATATCAGCCTATTATTTGTTAACGGACGCTTGCGAGGAACTTTAAACAAATGGAAAGAACAAACGCAAAAAATCACGGTCCGCGATGATTACATCGGAAACGGATCCGCTTTCCTACAAGCTATTTCTTTTCACTATGCTGAACTGCATCAGAACCAGAGTGAGATCAAAAGCGCCCAAGAAATGTCTTCGGATCAATTGTTTGTCATTGATTCCGCCGAAACCCCGTTACTTTATTTTCGGACGCCTGGAAACCCAATCGAAATCAAATGGTCCAAAACTTTAACCGAACATACCAATAAACAATTGGAGAAGATCGCCTCCAGAGCCTATCAAAAATACCATCTACAGCCGAATGCTTTTATCCAAATTCCGTTAACGGACTTAGCCGCCTACGGTCATATGAAACTTCCTAACTTGTCTTTGCCTCAATCGAAGACGATTATCGGCCGTTTATGGGAAGGGCTTTACAAAAATTATTTTCTTGGAATAAAAAAAGAAAATGGCACTATCGAGGATCCTATCGATAGCACCATTCCGCTTATTCTTCTCTCTAAAACAGGAAATGTCCTTTACGTCGTTTTTGAAACGAAAGACGGAGAGATCGTCGCATTAAAACAAATCATCCCTTAATCTTTTATAGTTCCTTTGCCTATCGCTGATATGGGTTTAACCGGCATAATAAACCAAATTTAAGCTATCCGAAAAAATCCGCCATGATATCCTGCCCATAAAAGAAAAACGGTCAGCAGGAAAGAAAGGAGGAAAAACGTCGCCTGAAGGCTCCAGTTGCGTTGACTCGGAACATAGGAAACACCGGCAGCTAAAAATCCGCCGATTAATCCGCCGATATGTCCCGAATTATCTATTCCGGGCACAGTAAACCCGAAAATTAAATTGATGATTATGACCACAATCACGTTCATCCCTATTGTCCGAAAAAACAAACTACGATTTACAAATCCGAAAAATAAAAGAGCGCCGAAACAACCAAATATGGCACCGCTCGCCCCTGCGGACAGATTGGGAGTAAAGACAAAACTGGCAACCGAACCAAGAAAACCGGAAAACAAATAAATCCATAAAAACCGCCATCTTCCGAATATTTTCTCGACCATTGTTCCAAGATAATACAATGCCATCGTATTCATCAGCAAATGCAGAACGCCGATATGAAGAAAAATCGGGGTAAAAAAGCGCCACCACTCCCCATCGAGAATAAGCGGGTTGAACTTAGCGCCAAATCGAATCAACGTATCCGTATTCGTACTCCCGCCGTTTATCTCCAGCAAGAGAAACACGGCGACTTGAACAGCGATAAAAAGGTAGGTGAAAAAAGGGTTGCCATACTCAAGTAAATTTCGATCCTTTTCTTCTTTTTGAACAGCTCCAGTCAAAACAAGCTGTTCAAGGGATCGAACTTCGCTTTCCTCATAAGCATCACGAAAATGCCAGTGTCGAGCTCCATTTTGAAACAGCGTATTCAACTGATCAAATGCTTCTTCTTCATGACCTTGAGCGAACAATATTGGGGTGACGTTTGTTTGAGAAGTCTCGAGCGGAGTATAAGGTGCTTTCAGCAAATGTTCATAATCATCGACCGGTGGGTATTTGGATACATACATACTGACAACATTGAGCCCTCTTCTCATGAAACGCTTGCGGATCTTCTCCCCGTTTGCTGCCGTCAGCTGAATGTCCCTTTGCAGCCAATTGCTCCAGTCAAGTTCATGGCGAAGCAACCGGACAACTGGAGCTCGTTTTATTGCCGTATTTTCCAACCACAACTCCCGGCGGTCATCGGATATTGCCATGAGCCGATAATCTTGTTCCATCAACAAAAAATAAGCAAGGCGCCAAAAAATATAGTCTTCGCGAAAACTCATGAAATCACATTCCTTTGAGCCACTGCGCAAAAAGAGCGCATCTATTATGACTCTACTATAGCGAAGTCACAATCCAATTGTAAAGAATTTTGAAGGATCCATTTTCCATTCATTTATAGCTCGTAACAGGAGTCAGTACACGCATGATTCTGTTTTGGACGCCTGGAATGCGCATGAATAGTTGGACGGCAACCCTTCTAAGAATCATGCTTCCCAGCGCAAGATTGACCAGCCGATAACGATAGCGGTATATAACAACGGCCAGTACTCCGAAGCCGATCCATTTTGTCCAATTTGTTCTCATATTCATCCCTCCTAGGATTAATTTGCGATACATTGGTCGCAATTATTCCGATTGAAGGAATGATTTCCTCATATAAAGAAAAACAGATTGACCAGCGCCATTTCGTGAGCTTATGAATGGAGCTAATTTCAAAAGCCGGCAACAACTTTTCTTCAGCACGCGCTCATTCAAGATTTCAAGGGATAAAATCTCTTAGTGGCAAAGACAAAAAGGAATCATTTAGATCATCATCCATGCCAACAAGCCGCCCAATAAGCTTGAAAGAAAGTTGACGGTTTCATTGTTAAACACAGGATGCCCTTTCTTAAGGATGGTGTTCTTCCCGCAATGAAAACGTTTTTCAGTATGAACCCCGCAATTCGGACATTCATATTCGCTCTGGAAATAAGCACCCAAAAACGTATCGATTACATTTCCGAAAAAGCCTGCTGCGGCGAAACCGATCACGCTTAAAAGGGAGGGCAAATATAGTAAGTATGCAATGACAGCAATCCACGCCGCGCCACCGACAGCCCCCGCTGTTCCCACTAAAGACACCGCACCGGACACACCTTTTTCGACTTGTTTCCATGTTTTTACGGAAATCGGTTTCTTTTTACCGACAATCCCGATTTCTGAAGCCCATGTATCAGCATTGGCCGCAGCAATGGCAGCGATAAAGGCCCAAAGCCATTGTATGTCTCTTTCGAAATGGTAAATGATTAGAAAAAGGACAGCCGGTCCCCCGTTAGCCAATACTTGCTGCCAATCTCGCCTGGATCCTTTCGCTAAACGTTCTTCCGATGGCTCTTTCACTTTCGATTTCCACTTAGACAAGAGGCTTGAAGAGAAAAAAAACGCACCCAGCACGACGAGCCCTTTCCAATCGGCAGCCCAATAAATCGTCAAACCCGTAATAATGGCCGCGATACCACCTGAAACAGATAAGGCATTTCCATAAACGCCCGCCAAACCAACGAGAACAATCACAGTCATCACGAAACAATCAAATGCTGTCACATTCAATGATCCTTTCTTCCGTGATGATTTTTTGGACAGGAATGTCATGAGATTCCACAGGCAGCTGCGAAACGATTTGACTAGAGAAGGCCAGCGACGCCGTTTGCTTTTTATATAGTTTTAAAAATCGATCATAGTAGCCGCCGCCGAAGCCTAATCGATAGCCATTATTCATAAAAGCAAGGCCCGGTACAAGGAGAAGATCGATATCTGCCGGATCCATTTTTTCCGTTCGTTCCGGAATCGGTTCAAATAACCCGTAATAAACAGTTTCCAACTCCAGAAAAGAAGTTAATGTATGAAACTGGAGCCTTTTTTCATCGGGAAGACATTTAGGAACGGCCACTGTCTTTTTTTGATTCCATGCTTCACGGATCACCTGCCATGTATCTACTTCCGGAGCGATGGAAACCGTTACACCGACGACAGCAGCCTCCTGCCACTCTTTTGTTGAAAACAATGACTTTGAAATACGATAAGAATATTGCTCATATTCTTGTTTAGAAAGAGATGACAACGTATTTTTCATCTTCTTTCTCCATTCCTTCTTGTCCAAAACATCCTCCTCCTTTTAACCGCCTTCGTTCTTCTAATACCTGTCTCTATTAATTATATTAAAAAAACGGAAACAACCGCAGTCGACATGCACAAAAAAAACAGCAGGGAACAGCCTGCTGTTTACTTTGTTTCGCGGTGCAAAGTAACGCGTTTTTCTCTTGGGCAATATTTTTTAAGCTCAAGACGATCAGCATTGTTACGCTTATTTTTCGTAGAAATATAATTACGATCACCGCATTCCGTACATGCTAAAGTGATGTTTACGCGCATTTTTTTCCCTCCAAACCTCAAAGCAAGTCTCGTTTTCCATACGACTTTTCTATAATATCATCTTTTTTTTCGAAATGCTAGTCTGTTTTTCCCGCAGATCCTTCTTGGAATATTGATTTTCCTCATATTCCTGTTCAAACAGCAAGATGGTTCCTCTACCCGATTCTCCTTCACAAAGGTGAAAGCGAAAGGACAAGATGACAGCATGCCGCCCGAAAACAAAAGGATGATAATGAACGGTTCCGTATGGAAGCTCTTCAAACCACTTCATAAATGTTTTTCGTTCATTGACCGGGTAAACGCTTTTCAGCACCGTTCCATTCGTTGCTTCGGCCGATAACATACATCTCTTTTTCTGTTCAAAACTCCAAACCGTTCCGTCTATGGGCGAAAGATAGCCGATTGTTTGGGATTTTTCAGCCATTGGCGACGTCGCCAATACAAAGATGATTTGAATCTCATTATTTTTCGGAGATTTGCTTTCTATGCGAAAATCAAGCTTTTTTCCGTCATAACCGTTATTTTCTTCGATTTCAAAGAAAATGTCGTTATCTATGTTCGAAAATTTCCGACTATTCACCAAACAATAGCAATGAAAATGAGTGCTACCCATGTCATTTTTTACGAGTCGCTGCTTTTTTTTCATCTCTTCACACCCTATTCTTTATTGTTTTATAAAACGGTCCCCTCGTCTTCGATTCTATTAAACGGTCCATATGGACTCATATAGCTTTTTCGTTTTCTTCGCGGCTTCTTCCCAGCTGTATAAGTGTTTTGCCGTATAATAGCCTTGCTGTGCCAGTTTATCTATCATACTTGGATGATTCAATACAGAGACGATTTCTTTCGTTAAACTTTCGGGATTTCCTGCTTCGAAAAGAATCCCGGAATGCTGGTGCTTGATAAACGTCTCGAGTCCTCCGGTATTGGCGGACACAACCAATTTCTTGGCGGCCATTGCTTCCAAGGCAGCGATGCCAAACGGTTCATAAAGGCTGGGAAAAATCGTAAGCGTACAATGGTTTAATAACGCAATGCGCTCTTCTTCCGTTACATATCCGACAAAATAAACGTTATCTTCCAAACCGCGTTCTTTTACCTGTTGGCGAAACCGTTCCAACAACGGTCCCTTTCCGGCAATGATGAAACAAAGATCAGCCGAGTCCATCATCGGCGCCGCTTCGATGATAGTCTGAAATCCTTTTTCCCATACCATTCTTCCAATTGAAAAGAAATACGTCTTGTCTTTCAGCCATTGAAAGCGTCCACTCAAACACGAAGATGACCATTCTTTATCTTTTTCTGTATCGATGCCGTTGGCAATAACGGATAACGGCGGGTGGTGAGTCAAGATTTGTTGGACTTCTTTTTTCATTGGTGCGCTGCAGACAATCAAGCGGTCGCTCTGCAGCATCAATTCGCATTCCTTTTCATGAATGATTCGCTGTATATCGGACATCCTGTTTCCGCTTCGACCATATTCAGTGGAATGAACCGTTGTGATAAGAGGAAGACCAAAAATTCGTTTGCACGAAAGCGCTGCGCCTGCTACCAGCCAATCATGGGCATGGATGAGATGTATTTCATGATGGGCGAGAATGTCTCCTGCCTTGCGAATCATACAACTATTTAAATCGGCGACCCACTTCAGAAATTGGGGTTCATTTGGATGAAGGGGACCTGATCGGTAAATATGGATGCCGTTTTTTCGTTCATATACGGGCATTCCCTCGCTTTCAGCAGTGATGAGATGAATCTCAACACCTTCGTCTGAAAGCGCCAATGACAACCCCTCCACATGTCTCGCAAGCCCTCCTGCCAAATGCGGAGGAAACTCCCATGAAAACATCAAAACAGCAAGTCGGCAAGAGTCGGTCACAGCTGCAAAACTCCCGGCAAGAAAATGGGCGAAACATTTTTCCAAAAATGACAAAGGACAATGATTAGAAATTCATTTCCTTCCCGTTTTTCCCTTCTCATCATAAATTCGTATCTCCTTCATATACTTTCGTGAAAGCTTTTGTTTTCCGGATGTCGATTCTTCTGCTCTGTTTATTTCGAGGACCATTTTTCCGATGAATCGGGAAGATTAAGGAGGTTATTCGCAGAGCCCTTTTTTGTATTGCAATAAAAGCTTCCCTTATTTTGTCAATAAAGCAAAAGCACCTCCATTATTCATAATAAGAATAGGTGCTTATATGTCCGCGCCATTTAGGTCGTTGTCTATCCTCGCTGATCACCCCATCTGAAAGTTTTTCAGCCCCTGTTTCGGCACTAGGACAATGAATTTCATTAGAACGAAGAAGAGGAAAAAATTCATGGGTAATGGTCCAAAACCCCAATTCAAAAATGTAAGAATGTCCTGATTGCAATCCTTTTATGATCCAATAATGATGATCTTTCGCTATTTTAAATGTTTGGGCACTACAAGCATTATTGCCATCGAAACAAATACCCGTTATGTCATACAGCCGCAAATCCCAAATATGTTCGTTAGCTGGTTTTTGATAAAATTCCATCACGGCCGCAACAAATCGCTCATCTATGATCCATGAGCATAGCGCTTTTTGAAACGGAAGAAGAGCCGCCGATAATTCATTCACAAATGGCTTCCAAGTTGTTTGCACCATTTCATCTGCCCTCTCTTGCTTCTTTTTGGTCCTCCGTTGCCATTTCTCGCATTCAGTATATTTTTCGTTATCTTCATGGTATCACCCCTGCCGCTTTTCCACAATAAACGCATTTTGTCAAAATTTGCCGCACCGCTTGTTATCCATTCTGATCGACTGATTTTTTCAAAATAAATTAAGAAAACTCTTTTCTCTGCATAGACCCACCCACTCTATGGATCATGACGATTCTTTGCACAGGCCCCTTTGCTCTCATCTACCATTCCCTATCGACTCTTTCCCTTTATACACAGATTAAGAGTCCACCAATGTGTTTTCAGGCACCTTTTTTAAATTTCCCTTCGTTTATTAGATACTCTTATTCTACAATGATGTATGGAAGAATTTTGCGGAATATGCTATAACTAACAGTATCTATATCGATTTGGGGTGAAAAGTATGTATGGATTTATCTTGGGATTATTAGCCGCATCGCTCCTTTTATTCATTCTATCTTTCTTCATGAAAAGTCGTTTCAAAACGATGGAACAGCAGCTAGAAGAAATATCGCTTCAATTCCTTCAAGAAAATTACCAGGTGAAAAAGAAGCTGAAAGTTTTAGAAGAGGAACTTTTAATGGGAGATCCCTATTCCGAAGAGAAAAATTCCCGTCAAAAAGTGAACGAAATCATTCGCAATCAAGTGATATCCTTATATTTCCAAGGAAAGAGCATGGATCAAATCGCCAAACAATCTTCCCTTTCTCTCAGCCAAGTCAAACAAATTTTAAAACCCTATCAAAGCAATGAATATAAGAAGGACATGATTTTTTGATGACGGGATGCAAAGAATCCGGATGATTGGAAACGGATTCTGAAAATAAAAAATCGAAAACCCGCAAGACAATAAAAAGCGAGGAATGGAAATGAGCAGAGAAACAGTACGTGCATTCGCTTTTGGATTGCTTTCAGCAGCATTGGCCTTATTTTTATTTGTACAGTTTTTTTATCGACCTGAAGCCAGTATGAGCACTCAAGAGATGATACACGCATTGAAAAAACAGGGGTACACGGTTTCTTCCCCGAAAGAGTCAAGTAATCAGCCGATAAATCGAAAATCATATAGCTCGAAGCGCGAAAAACTGCAGGCGGATACATCTCGCAAGACGAAGAATGAGTCATCTAAAGAAACGAACAATGCCAATCGTTCGTTCCGGTTAACGATATCGCCTGGAACGACGCCAGATCAAATCGCCCAACGTTTGGAACAAGAAAAAATCATCAATAGCGCCAGTCAATTTAGTGAGTACATGAACCAAAACGGCTTTTCCAAAAAACTGCAAATCGGTACGTATTCATTAAACTCGCAAATGACGATGGAGGATATTGCCAACACCATTACAAAGTCAAAATAATCGATTTTAGCCATCAAGTGTTTTTCCGATTTCGATATGATAGACCATATTGTACATAAGAGAAGCTAAGAAAAGAGCTTCTCTCACGCAATCCCATTATGGTTTTGATAATCGAGTAGGAGGGAGCGATTAACTCCCGTCCTCTCACACCACCGTACGTACGGTTCCGTATACGGCGGTTCAATTAAGATAATTGACGCAAGTCTTTATAACTTCCGTGAATAGCTGTTCTCTTTATGCCAGTGGTCACTCCACCCTCCAAGAGGTCTCCCACGGGATTCACCGCTTCCTCCCTCAAGTGAGGTACTACGTTTTCTGTGTTCATCATGACTCACTGAATACCAAGGGCTATTCTCTCTTAATTGTTCGGTCCTTCTTAGTTGTTCTAGACCAACTAATACTATGACCTCTGCTGACTTCTGACGGTTCAGCTACTTATCACTAAGTAGGTTATGAAGAGTACTTCACATATCCGCCAGACCTCCCCGGGTAAGTACATGCACTTTCACACCATCTATCCGCCTCATTTACTCGATATGACCTTCGACAGAAAGAGCTTTGTTTTGTTATGCAAACTCACTCAATCATACCTAGCCTTATATGAGGTTCGTGTTCCTCGGACCGGTGTTTTGCCTCCAGCTTCCTTCAGATTCCGCGTCACCACGGACACCCTTGCTCTTGGCTAACCTCTACTTCTGTCTTCGGGGTTCGGGACTTACACCCTATAGTTCATGTACATGCCGGGCGCACATAAAAAGGCCGAGACGAACATCTCAACTGTTCGTTTCGGCCCTTTTTCGATTATCCTTGGCTATTATCTGAATCGGAGCTTTTGCTCTTCGACTTATCGTTGGATTGGTTGTCCTGTTTTGGCATTTCGTCCACGACGACGTCGGATGTTTGTTTTTGCGCACGTTCTTTCTTTAGTTCGAAATATTTGTCCAAAATTCGACGACCAATACGATAGTTGATTTGCGAGCTTCCGTTTCCTTCATAGACCCACGGCACAACGACGGCAAACGCAACTTCCGGATTGTCATAAGGAGCATAACCAACAAGCGTCAAATTCCAAACCATCGGCAGCTGTTGACCTCTTTTCAAAAATTCTTCGCTTTTTGGTCCATCATATACCCCTTCTGCCGTCCCTGTTTTCCCGGCCGGTTTGTAAGGCGCATCATGAAAAGCGCTGTAAGCCGTTCCCTGCGGATCCTGCATGACTTCTCTAAAGCCCTCTTGTACATGTTGAATCCAAGAGGTTTTAGCATCGATTCTGTTCAGCACCTTTGGTTCAACCGTTTTGATGACCGGACCAATCTTTTTGGAATCTGATACTGGTTCGCGAATTTCTTTTACGATGTGCGGCTCCATTCGATAGCCGCCGTTGGCAATGGTTGAAACATATTGTGCCATTTGCAGAGGCGTATACGTATCAAATTGCCCGATCGCAAGGTCCAAAAGCAAACCAGGACGACCTGGATCGATCTTTCCTTTATAGCCGACTTGTTCATTCGGCAAATCGATACCCGTAGGCACACCTAAGCCAAATTGAGCGTAATGGCTTCTCATGACATTAAAGGCATTCATATCAATCTGAAGGCTTTGATTCGGACGATAGGTTCCTTTTCCGATGGCAATGGCCGTTTTAAACATATAAACGTTTGAAGACCGCTTAAGAGCATATAAATCATTAATGGACATGGCGCCGGTGCGGTTAAACCATGAGCTCTTAGGGGGGGTTCCTCTAAATTTTAAAGGTTCATCCACGAGATACTGTCCCGGATGAATCGCACCAGTCATATACCCTGTTAATAATGTGGCTCCTTTGACAGCTGACCCCATAGCATAGGAAGTCGTCATATTGCCAAGGGCAAAATCCACAAGCTCAGGTTTACCGGTTTTTTTGTCGATTTCGTATTTTTTCCCGGCCATGGCCAAAATTTCACCGGTATGCGGATCCATCATTGTGACAAAAGCCCGGTCCAAATATCGTCTTCCCGGAATTTCTCTTAACAGTTCTTGGGAAATGATCTCATCCACCGCTTTTTGCAAATCCATATCGATCGTCAGAACAAGATCATCTCCCCGCTTCCCTTTGCTGACAACTTGGGAATCAAGGATGTTGCCGTCTTTGTCTGTTATATTTTTAATTTTTGTTTTTTGTCCGCGCAAAACGTCTTCATACTGATATTCTATGTAGCTTTTGCCAACACGGTCATTACGGCTGTAATCTTTTGATAAATAATAATCAAGCATATCTTGAGGAAGCCCCTCATTAGAAGACGAAATTTTCCCTAGCACCGACTTTAACGTTTCCCCGTAAGCGTAGGAACGGTCCCAGTCAACGGTTGTATCCACACCAGGAAGAGAATCGAGATTCTCGTTAACCAAAGCATATTCCTTCGGTGTCACTCCGTTGTTTTTCACAATCTGCGGCGTCATCGCATATCCAGAATTAAATTTACTATAAATCGCCAATACCTCTAAGTCATGTTTTGTCAAGGAAGCTAAATCCTTTTTGGTGACTCTCTTCAGCTGCAATTGATATAATTGATCGTCAGACAATTGATTGTCTTTATATTTTTTCCATTCTTCTTTCGTAATCTTCTGTTTCGCCTCTTTCGGATGAGTCATGATCCAATAATCTTTTTTATCTCTTTCGGTGACTTTATCCGTATCCATGTGAATCAAAGCAGCCAATTTTTTGGCCGTTTTCAGCATTTCTTTAGGACCGGCATTTTTCGATCTTGTATACGTAATGGCGTATTTGGAGCGGTTTTCCACCACCGGTTGACCATTTCGATCATAGATGATGCCGCGAGGAACGCTTGTATTGGCCGTCACATTCTCCGTGCGTTCAATCTTCCTTTCGTAGTCCTCCCCTTGAACGATTTGTACAACCCCTAACCTAAAAATTAAAATAGAAAACAACACAAAGACAATAAAAAACAACATGTTCACCCGAAACGGTACATGCGTTCTTTTTGCTCTCTTTGCTTTTTTCAATGGGAACAATCCTCTCTTTACAATAACTCTTTTCTCTTTATCATTTTAAACAAAACCAAGCCATTTTTCTATAAAAAAGAGCATGTAAAATGATAGATGATTTTCTTTTAAAACATGGAAAAATCGAATATTAAAATGGAATACGCCCATTTTGGTGAGTACATCTACATCTATTTATATTATGTATGGTGTATTATAAATCAAGATATCGTAATTGGATCAGATCCCTCCTTTTCATGGACTTATTTATTGTATTTTCCATGATGAAAATGGAAGGATCCGTCCTTAAGTACGAGCACTGACTATTCGATGCGAATGTTTCGAATACAAAAATAAATCAGCGTATGACCAGCTCCAACGATTAACAACAAGATCGGAATGCTTTTTTGTTCAGGAAAAAAATGAATGGCGAATATAAAGCATAAAACCGAAAAAATACGGCCGGCATTGTTAAACAATTCTCTCACCACAATATACTCGACCCGCATTTCACTTGCTTTCCAAGAACGGCCGATCACATCATAAGTAATCGAAATATACGGAACAAGTAGAAAGGGATACGCGATGGCAATCATGCTTGCATAAATCAAAAGTTTCGGGAAAGTGGGATGAAACACAATCAAAAAAAGGGACAAGTATAGGACCACACCTGCAGCCAGTATCACTGGCTTCCGAAATTCCTGTTTGATCAGACGCGAAGCTAAAGAATAGCCAATTAAAGAAATTCCTGAGTTCACCAACCCATAGGTACAAAATAACAAATACGAACACTCCTTCCCGCAAACCTTGGAAAAAATGAGCAATCGTAATTCGGTTCCAATTCTGATTCGTTTTCCTCTCCTTCCATATCCTTTTCAAAAAATATTGACCATGCGCCGGCCTTCTTTTCAGCATAAGACTTAAAAGAACAGCGATCGTAAATAAACCGAGCGACACGGCAAAGATAATGGAATACCCGACAAACGACTCAAACCGTGAAATAATGGATCCGGCTAAAACGGGACCGACCATCCCTCCGGCTGAACTTAACGTTCCGAGAAATCCGTTAAAAAAATCACGGGTTTCTGGTTCCGTAATCTCAAACGTTAAGACATTGTACGCCAGCCAATAAAAACCATATCCCACTCCCAGCAAAGCGCCGAGAATAGCTAAAAATTCATGGGCCCGTTCGCCAAAAAAAAGGACAGATAAATAAAAAAGGGCCAAGAAACTGACTCCCATACGCAAAACCATGATTCGATCGACTTTTTTGGCCCATTTCCCGGCGATAATAAACGTTAATGGCTGAAAGATGACCACCATTAAATTATAAATCGCCAAATCCATAAACTTTCCGGACTGTTTCCATAAATAAATGTTTACAAATGTGTTGGAAAGCGCCACGCTTAAAGAATAGCATCCGCCGATCGTTAATAAAATCAGCAATTCTTTTGTTAATTCTACATCTCCAAACCATTTTTTGTATTGTTTGTTCATAAAAAACTCCCCTTTGTCTCTCTCCTATCTTTTGAAACAAAGGGGGCTCTTATACAAGAAAAGGCGAATCCCTTTGAAAGGATTCGCCTTTGTCATTATTTTGCAGCGCTGTAGCGTTTTGCTACTTCATCCCAGTTGACTACATTCCAGAATGCTTGGATATAGTCTGGACGACGGTTTTGATAATTCAAATAATAAGCATGTTCCCAAACGTCTAATCCTAAAATAGGAGTTTTACCTTCCATTAATGGAGAATCTTGGTTTGGTGTGCTCGTTACTTCTAATTCACCGTTGTTCACTACGAGCCAAGCCCAGCCGGAACCAAAACGGTTTGCTGCTGCAGCAGAAAATTCTTCTTTAAATTTCTCAAAGCTTCCAAATTTTTGGTTGATAGCATCTGCCAATTCGCCTGAAGGAGCACCGCCGCCGTTTGGAGAAAGAATCGTCCAGAAAAGAGAATGGTTAGCATGTCCACCGCCGTTATTGCGAACAGCCGTACGTACATTTTCTGGAACGGCATCTAGGTTAGAAATCACTTCTTCAACAGATTTGCTGAGAAGTTCATCATTTCCTTTCAATGCATCGTTTAATTTTGTCACGTAAGTGTTATGGTGTTTCGTATGATGAATTTCCATTGTTTTCGCGTCAATGTGTGGTTCTAAAGCGTCATAAGCATAAGGCAATTTTGGAAGTTCAAAAGCCATGATTAATTCCTCCCTATGTAATCCATTTTTAAATTTTGAATCATGTGATTCAACCGTTTCCAATTATTACATTACCAAAGATAGTGTGGACTTTCAATTTTTTTGCTTTTATTTGCATAAAATTTGTGTTGGCCATTACCCATAAAAAATATGGCAAGCACTTGCCAAAATGGAATGTACCCGCCCCCTATTTGTCCTTTTTCCTTTTCATCTAAGCTAGATTGTTTTGTTGAAATTCTTTCTTCGCGAAAGGACCAATGATAGGATTCCCAATACTCGCCTGAATTAAAACTGCGATTTTTTTGACAAAAAAACCGCAACGATCTTGCGGCTAAACAAAGTCTATGGACCCTGCAGGACTCGAACCTGCGACCGGACGGTTATGAGCCGTCTGCTCTAACCAGCTGAGCTAAGGGTCCTCCTCATTTCACCCCACAATATAACACCCTGATGATCGATCTGTCAATGACATCAATGAATCTGCCAGAAGAAATACACGATCATGGCGATCTGAATGATACCTTTTGTCAATACGGACGCAAAAAAGGCCACAACAGAACCAAGAGCAATTCTCACCGCTTGAGAAAAAGAAGTCCGATGAAATACCCATTCTCCAATCAACGCGCCAAGAAACGGTCCGATCACGATACCGAAAACCGGAATGACAAAAGGCCCGAGAATAAGCCCAATTGTGCTTCCCCAAATTCCTGCTTTGGAACCGCCAACCTTTTGGACCCCGAAGTAATTGACCATATAATCTGAAAGAAACAGCAAAACGACCAAAATCCCTTGAACCGTCCAAAATACCCAGCTAAACGGTTCAAATGAAAAAAACAGTCCATACAGCAAGAAAGCGCCCATCAAAAATAGCACTCCTGGTATGACCGGATAAATGAGTCCGATAAAGGCAATGATGATGCAAATCCATATTAGGATCCAAAAAAGAATCGACAAAAAAGTCTCCTCCCTTTTTTTGCTTTCGACCATTCTCATTTCATGTCTTTACAGAAAGTTTTATGCCCCCAATAAAACATACATGAGAGAAAGATCATTATGCTTTATTTATTGTAGCGGAAAACGACGATACTTCAAAACCTTTTCACCGATCAACAAAAAAACACGCATTTTAAAGAGAAAACATAAAGAAAATATTCGTGGTTTCAGAAAAACATTCTTTCTATCCCTTCATAAAAAGAACAAAGCGGTCATAAGGTATACTACGGAGGGACAAATATGAAAAGATTAGGAATGTTACTCGCTCTTGTTGTCGTCATTATAGCCATAGGATATGATCTAAAAATTGGAACTCTTCCGTCAAACCAACCAAAAACCAGCCCATTTTCATTATCAGCACCTGCCGCCCATTCATCCATTCCTTATAAGGAAATCAAAATCCACTCGGGAGATACGGTTCTGTCGGTCGCTGAACGAATCCAAAAGGGAACTTTGCCGGTATCGATTGACGAAGTCATCCATGACTTTGAAACATTAAACAACGGTCTGAAACCGGAGAACATTATGGTTGGAAGAACGTATAAATTCCCCGTATATGAGTGAACTTAAGTTTATTTATTGCTATTTCAACAAAGACTGGTACAATTATTTAATGAAAAGAGCTTATTAATTTAATGATATCAAAAGGAGAGAATCCACTTGGGTGAAATTATACATCGTTCAAAAACGCGGCCGGTAAAAGTGGGAAATTTAACGATTGGCGGTAGC
This sequence comes from Bacillus smithii, assembly GCF_001050115.1. NCBI lineage: Bacteria > Bacillati > Bacillota > Bacilli > Caryophanales > Bacillaceae > Bacillus > Bacillus smithii. The sequence continues at coordinate 2,251,922 of NZ_CP012024.1, forward strand.
AATGAATTGATTATTCAAAGCATGACCACCACGAAAACGCATGATGTAGAAGCGACAGTACGGCAAATTCATCAATTGGAAGAAGCCGGCTGCCAAATTGTTCGTGTTGCATGTCCGGATGAACGAGCAGCAAATGCGATCCCCGAGATAAAGAAAAGAATCCATATCCCATTAGTAGCGGATATTCATTTTGACTATAGATTAGCTTTAAAAGCCATTGAAGGCGGAGCAGACAAGATTCGGATTAATCCCGGCAATATCGGGAAACGGGAAAAAGTAGAAGCGGTTGTCAAAGCAGCCAAAGAAAGAGGGGTCCCGATCCGAATCGGCGTCAACGCAGGAAGTCTTGAGAAAAAAATTCTTGAAAAGTACGGATATCCGACCGCTGATGGAATGGTGGAAAGTGCACTGCACCATATTCGCATTTTAGAAGACCTCGACTTTCACGATATCATCGTGTCTTTAAAAGCTTCCGATGTCAATTTAGCGATCGAAGCATATGAAAAGGCTGCAAGAACGTTTGATTATCCGCTTCACCTAGGAATTACGGAATCTGGAACACTTTTTGCCGGCACCGTCAAAAGCGCAGCTGGATTAGGAGCCATTCTTAGCAAAGGCATCGGAAACACCTTGCGTGTTTCTTTAAGCGCCGATCCTGTTGAAGAAGTAAAGGTTGCCCGGGAATTATTAAAAGTATTTGGTCTTTCTTCCAATGCGGCGACATTAATTTCCTGCCCGACATGCGGCCGAATTGAAATTGATTTAATCAGCATTGCAAACGAAATCGAGGAATATATCCAAAAAATTAAAGCCCCGATTAAAGTGGCCGTTCTTGGATGCGCCGTCAATGGTCCTGGTGAAGCAAGAGAAGCAGATATAGGCATCGCGGGAGCACGCGGTGAAGGACTGCTGTTCCGAAAAGGAAAAATCGTGCGAAAAGTACCTGAAGAAACAATGGTTGAAGAGTTGAAAAAAGAAATCGATGCCATTGCAGAAGAATATTATCAAAAACAAAAGCAAGAACAAAATGCATAAAAAGAGGCCGGCTTAAGCCAGCCTCTTTTTTTCTGTAAAATGCTAAAAGAACGGAAGGACAAAAAGTCCCATCACGACTGCAACAGCTCCAATGCCGATCGCCCATATTCCAAGCGACCCAGCCCCTCTTCTTCTGGCCATGAAACCGACGATGATGCCGGCAACGCCAAATAAAATAGGCATAGTAAACAGAGAAATAATGGAAAGCACCAGCGCGGCGATGCCGATATAACTTCCGGAGTTTTCCTCATCGCCATCCCGTTCACGTTCACGAACTGTATGATCCTCTCGATCATCTATTACAGGTGCGGCAATTTCTGCAGCCGTTTCCTCTTTATGATCCGTGTTTTTATATTCGTTTTCTTCTGTACCTTGTTTTTCTTCGTCCAATGCAATCCCCCGCTTTTCATACGGAATATGGATGCTCATTTGAGGTTCCATGTTACAGGAACATTTATAATATTACCGAACAGGCATCTCATTACTTCCGTGAATGGTTGGTGCTTTTGGTAAAAAACTTGAAGGAAAGACATTTTAATCAACATCACCTTTCCTGCCCTTTCGGTTTGAAAAACCTTTTGTATCTTATAAAAATAAAGTATGATACACTTTTATTTGCAACGGATTACCGTAAAAGCGACCAACAGAAAAAAGCAGGATGAATCAAAGGAGCAGAGAGAAATGAAACAAAAACGGTTTGGCATAGATATCGATGGTACAGTAACATCCCCTGACAGTTTAATTCCTTTTATCAACCAAGACTTCCAATTAAACATCACTTTAAAAGATATTACAAAATATGATTTAACAGAAGCATTAAATATCCCGGCAGACATTTTTAACAAATGGTACACGGAAAAGGAACCGCTCATATATAAACTTTCCCCGATTGCAGAAGGAGCAAAAGAAGTATTAACAGAATGGAAAAAACGTTTTCAGCTGTTCTTTATCAGCGCAAGAGGCGATCATGCGTTCGATATTACAAAAAAATGGTTTGAAGAGAACGACATCCTCTATGATCACATTGAATTGATCGGGACTCACCACAAAATCGAGGCCGCTAAAAAACATGAAGTGGATATATTTTTTGAGGATAAGCATGACAATGCTGTTTCAATCCATAAAGAATTGGATATTCCGGTTATTTTGTTCAATACCCCTTACAACCAGGAGCCGGTCCCTAAAGGAGTGATGCGGGTCGACTCGTGGAAAGAAGCAAATGATATTGTAAAACGATTATTTTAACAGTGAGTACGTAGGAACCCATCAAAAAAACGGCGAAGAATAAGGGAAAAATCCTTATTTTTCGCCGTTTCTGCATTCTGGACATGTTCCATACACTTCAAATTTATGATCTGCGATTTCATATCCGTCCAAATTTTCTTGAATCGAATTCATCGGGCAAATATGAATTTCCTTTGTTTTTCCGCAAGATAGACAAATAAAATGGTGATGATGCTCCATGGCAGAACAAGAAAACCGAAACAATTTTTCTCCGTTTAGTTCCGTATCTTCTAATATTCCGATTTTGACAAATAAAGCCAAGTTCCGGTAAATCGTGTCAAAGCTGACGCCCGGATAACGGCCTTTCATCATCTCCAGCACTTCTTTGGCCGATAAATACTTATCGTGCTTGGCAAATAATGCAAGCAAATCCTCCCTTTTATCCGTATGTTTAAATCCTTTTTCTTTCAAAATCGAAATGGCTTCTGCTACTTCCATACATTGCACCCCCACTGTGTCATTTTCCGTATGCTGCCGAGCTCATGGACAAAATAAATAACCGTTCTAATGCCAGAAAAAACTATGAATATTTTCAAACCTATATGCTTAACGAATTTTATTTGATTTTAATCATCGCTTTCAGGGCGATTTTCATTCTCATTTTTCAGAATGATTCCGATTTATAGATAAGTGAAGTATACATGAAAAACGCCAATAAGTAAACGAAAATGAAAATTCTCCGTTCCATTCCCTTTTTATAGACACAATTTTCAAGTTGACGCATATAGTGAATCAGGGAGTGATGGGCGTTGAAATTTATTCAAACGATGATCAATCATAAAATCAGCACCATGACGGGAACAGAACTTTATAAATGGGGAAAACAGTTCAAAATTTCGATCACGAAAGAACAAGCAGATGCGATTGCGGCGCATTTGCGCGGAAAAAAAATCGACTTGTTTGATGATAAGCAGCGGACTCAGCTAATCAAGGAAATCGCTAAAATCATCGGACCGAAAAAAGCAAAAGAAATCAATGAGCTGTTTATATTGTTTATGAACTCAGAATGACGGTGATGAAAACAGCAAAGATAAAGGCGAAAAACTCCTGGCCCTTTTCCTTGCCTTTATATTCCCCGCTTGCGGCTTATCGAAAAGGGCTTTGGAGTTCTCTGTTCTCTAATCAGCTTTCTGCAATTTTTTGCAGAAGATTCTCATCGAACTTTTGGCTACGGATCATTTCGATTTCAAATTTATACGGTGGTTTTTTGTTTTTCTTATCTTCCCCTACATACGGCGTTTCCAAAATTTTTGGCACATCTTCTAATTGTGGATGATAAATTATATAATGAAGAGCTTTGAAGCCTATATGACCAAAGCCAATATTTTCATGGCGGTCTTTACGGGACCCTCTTTCATTTTTGCTGTCGTTCACATGCAGCACCTTTAAACGATCAATGCCGATGATTCGGTCAAATTCCTCAAGCACTCCATCGAAATCTTCGACAATCGGATATCCTGCATCGTGTGTATGACACGTATCAAAGCATACGGAAAGCTTGTCATTATGAACCACACCATCGATGATCATCGCCAATTCTTCAAATGTCCTTCCGCATTCCGAACCTTTTCCAGCCATCGTCTCCAACGCAATTTGTACATTTTGCTCACGAGTCAATACTTCGTTTAGACCTTCAATAATTTTTTTAATGCCGACTTCCGGTCCTTCTCCGACATGGGCGCCGGGATGGAGAACAATTTGTTTAGCTCCGATCGCTTCTGTTCTTTCAATTTCGCTGCGCAAAAAGTCAACACCTAATTGAAACGTATCCGGGTTTTTGGCATTACCGATATTAATAATATAAGGTGCATGGACGATAATTTCCGTAATTCCATGTTCCTCCATATGCTTGCGGCCCGCTTCTATATTTAAATCTTCTATTTTCTTGCGTCTCGTATTTTGCGGTGCACCGGTATAAATCATAAACGTGTTCGCCCCATAGGAAACAGCTTCCTCGCTCGCCGCTAAAAGCATTTTTTTCCCGCTCATTGAAACATGAGACCCTATTTTCAACATCCGTTTCAGCTCCCTTTTCCTTATCCTTTAAATGCAGCGGTTCACCAATGGTGTTGCTGCTTTCGTGTCATCGAACAAAAGGTTTATTTCTTTTTCGCTTTCAATCGTTTTTCTCTTCGCTTTAATTTTTCTATTTCCTGTCTGATTTTTTTCTTATAACCCGGCTTCACTTTTTTAGGCTTGCGTACGAGGGCTTTCGCTTTTAATTCTGTTTCATCTGCCATCTTCTCCCGGTTTTTCCTTCTGTTCCGATCCGGAATTTCTATAATGGCGTCCTTTTGAATATCACGATGCAAGAAGCGAATTCCTCTTTTCTCCAAACGATTTAAAATATCTTCATCGCTCGGGGTATAAATTGAAGCACATATTCCTGAAAAGCCCGCCCGACCGGTCCGTCCTGAACGGTGAATATAAAAATCGAGATCTTGCGGCAATTCGTAATTTATTACATGGCTGACTCCCTCAATATCAATACCCCTAGCCGCCAAATCTGTGGCCACTATATATTGAAACTCAAGGTCGCGGATTTGTTTCATCATTTTCTTTCTTTCGCGGGGAGTTAAATCGCCATGAATTCTTCCCGTTTTTAATCCTTTTGCTGCTAACGCATCTGCCACTTCATCTGCCATTTGTTTCGTATTGGTAAAAACCAAAGCCAGATAGGGGTTAAAGGCAATCAGCAGCTGATAAAGCAAGTCGATTTTTTCCCGACTTTTCAGAGGGACTAGAATATGTTCGATTGTCTCTGCCGACGCTTTTTTAGGCTGTACTTGAACGTATTCCGGGTTTTCCATATATTTTTTTATAAAAGGCTTTAATTTTTCCGGAATGGTTGCAGAAAAAACAAGCATTTGCAAATCTTTGTCCATTCGGCTGGCAATTTGGTCCACTTCCACTATAAACCCCATGTCCAGCATCAAATCCGCTTCATCCACCACAAGAATTTGAGCTTTATAAACGGATAAAGCCTGCTCTGTAATCAAATCACGAATCCTTCCAGGTGTACCAACCACAAGATGCGGCTGTTTTTTTAACTTTTCCATATCTTTTTGTTTATCCGTTCCGCCTATTAGGCAACGGGCGGTGATCGTCTTCTCAGAAAACTTCGTAATCGATACTATTTCTTGGTGAATTTGACTGGCCAATTCTCTCGTCGGAGCCGTTATGACAGCTTGCACCTCTTGTTTTTCCGGATCAATTTTTTCCAAAATCGGCAGCAAATAGGAGTGCGTTTTCCCTGTCCCCGTTTGCGACTGGCCGACCGCACTCTCCCCTTTCAAGATCAAAGGGATCATTTTTTCCTGTATTTCTGTAGGTTGATAAAATCCTAATTCTTCAATTGCTTTATTAAGAAAAGGCTGAAATCCAAATTTCTTAAATTGATGGTTGATCATTTAAGCCACTCCTTGAAGGTCATTTCCATTGCCACATTATATAATAATCAATCCAATAAATCATCTTTTCTTTCTATTTTTCGGATTATAAACTCCCCTTTTTTCTCTCTGCCCTCATCTTTTCTGTATGATTGAGTCAAAATTCGATTTTCATCGCTTCTTCTTTAACCAAAAACCTTTTCCCGCTTTTCAGCCTGTTTATGTGCCTTAGCCTTTTTTTCTTTTATCAAGAGATCGATGCCAAGAGTTCATACTTCATTTCTTTTACCAATCCGTTTTCGCCGTAACTGTTTGAGAAATGTCAACTTGTTCTTCATTGGAAAAGAGCTCGCTGACAAGATGTTTCAATTTATATCTTCCTTGCATATTCTATAAAAGAGTGTAATCGTATCAGAAAGGAGGAACGTACATGCCCCCTAGACAAATGCCCCCTGTACAAAGAGGTTTCAATCTTTTTCGCGGACCGCAGCCAACGCAGCCTTTTCAATCTTTTCCACCTTTTGCCAGATCTCCTGTGAGCAGACCTGCCCGCGGCGGGGGATTATTGTCGCGACTTTTGAATCGATCGGGACGAATGGGCAACACCGCTTTTCCCGGGATGACCGGTTTCGAACGCCCCGCTTCCTTGATCGGCCAGTCCCCTGTCCAAAATCTTGCTTCCCCCGGAACACTGAATAAATTTTTAGCAAATACCCAGCAAGTTTTAAATACTGCTCAGCAAATCGGGCCTATGATCCAGCAATACGGGCCTATGGTGAGAAATTTGCCGGCTATGTGGAGGCTTTACAAAGGATTTAAAAATGCTACCGCCGAAGAAGATGCAGACGCAGACGCAGATACAGAATCCGATTCACCGGATGAAGACAGTCATGAAGAGGCAGAAAACACCGAAAAAAAGGACAGCGCAAAAAAAGCATCCAGCTCTTCTCATCAGACAAAAAGATCCCGCATCCAAAAAAGCAAAAAAGCATCGTCCGCCAAAGCGGAGAAAAGAAGCGGCGAATCCGTTCCTAAACTCTATATTTAACAAGGCTATTCTTATTTTACAATAACGGACCCAAACAATCTTTCTTTGTCTTCTTTTGTATCCTCCTATATAATAAAAATCGTAAGGACCCGAATTCTATTATTGTACAGGGGGATTTTAGCGCATGGAAGTCATTAAAATATCACCTCGCGGTTATTGCTACGGCGTTGTAGATGCCATGGTCATCGCCCGCAATGCCGCTTTAGATAAAACCCTTCCCCGCCCCATTCATATTTTAGGCATGATTGTTCATAATCAGCATGTCACAGAGGCGTTTGAAAAAGAAGGGATCATTACATTAGACGGAAAAAACCGCAAAGAAATTTTGCAAAAAGTCGATAAAGGAACGGTTATTTTTACCGCCCATGGCGTCTCGCCGGAAGTCAGAAAGCTGGCCAAAGAAAAAGGACTGGTGACAATTGACGCTACCTGTCCGGATGTCACAAAGACCCATGAATTAATCCGCGAAAAAAAAGAACAAGGATATGATGTCATCTATATCGGCAAAAAAGGGCATCCCGAGCCGGAAGGAGCAGTTGGGGTGGCGCCCGACATTGTACATTTGGTGGAAACGCCGGAAGATGTTGAGAATTTGTCCATCCAAAATGATAAAGTGATCGTGACCAACCAAACGACCATGAGCCAATGGGATGTCGCACACATTATGGACAAAGTGAAAGAAAAATATCCACAAGCGGAAACTCATAAAGAAATATGCCTTGCCACTCAAGTGCGCCAAGAAGCGGTTGCTGAACAGGCAAAAGAAGCGGATGTTTTGATTGTGGTTGGAGATCCTAAGAGCAACAATTCCAACCGTCTAGCCCAAGTGTCTGAAGAAATTGCAGGAACAAAAGCTTACCGCGTTTCCGATATTACCGAGATTGAAATCGATTGGATTAAAGACGTGAAAAAAGTGGCTGTTACCGCAGGAGCTTCCACACCGACGCCGATCGTAAGAGAAGTGATTGAATTTTTGGAAGTCTTTGATCCAAATGACGAAACGACTTGGGTCCGCGAAAAGAAAGTTCCGCTTGAAAAGATCTTGCCTAAAATTAAACATCCAAAAAAACCGGCAAAAGGCTGATCCACAGCCTTTGCCGGTTTTTTATTCCCCACAAAATGAGGCATCGTCAACAGTAGAGATCAAATCATAAGCAAATTATAAAAACCGAAACGGATCCGTATTGACTTTTGAAGGAATAAACTCTACGTCCGCCCCTTTTTCGTCCGAAATGGCGGATAATATTTTGGCCACCCCTGTTTTCATTACTTTTTCCACATTATGTCCCGGGTCGACTATATTTAAACCAGCCATCATGGCATCATGGGCGGTATGATAATACATGTCTCCCGTCACATATACATCGGCGCCTTTAAACACAGCCGATTGATAATATTTGTTGCCGTCGCCGCCAAGAACAGCCACTTTTCTCACTCTGCTCTTCAAATCTCCTACGACTCTCACACCTTCTACTTCCAACTGGGATTTCACAAAACGGGCAAATTCTTCGAGCGTCATTTCTTGCTTTAGTTTGCCAATTCTCCCTAGCCCAAGAATTTCTCCTTTATTTTCCAGAGGGTAAAGATCATACGCCACTTCTTCATATGGATGTGCTTTCAGCATCGCTGTCAAAATCTTTTTCTCCAACCGTTTTGGATAAATCGTTTCAATTCTTACTTCCTGTACTTCTTCCAGTTTTCCTCTTTCGCCAATATAAGGATTAGCATGACTCCCTGGAAGAAATCTTCCTGTTCCCGTTACCGAAAAAGAACAATGACTGTACTCGCCAATAAAACCGGCACCGGCATCTCCTATTGCTTTTCGGACTTCTTCTGCATGGTCGATAGGCACATAAACAGCTAGTTTATTCAATTGCTCTTCGATGGTCGGGACGAGCACTTCCGTGTCTTCCAGCTGCAAACATTCAGCCAATAAATCATTGACGCCACCGGGAGCAATGTCAAGATTGGTATGAGCGGCATAGACGGCAATGTCGTTTTTGATTAATTTTTCCATTATTCTTCCACTCGGTTCGTCCGTCCGTATCGCTTTTAATGGACGGAAAATGGGCGGATGATGAGCAATAATTAATTGAACGTTTTGCTCAATGGCTTCATCGACTACTTCCTCTAACACATCCAGAGCAATCAGCACCCGTTTCACTGGCTGATTCAGTCTTCCCACTTGTAAACCAATTTTATCGCCTTCCATCGCGTAAGATTTAGGAGCAAAGCGTTCAAACCACTGGATCACTTCATGTCCATTGACTGTTTTCATAATCCCAGCGCCTCCTTTACCAAATTCCTTTTTTTCATGAGTTCGGTACGTTTTTCCACTGTCTTATCCGCTGATTCTGCTTTATTTAATTGGTTAAGAATATTTCCCCACTTTTCATATTCATGCTTCCATTTTTGATAAAAAGCGTCGTTTTTCTTTTTTAATAAGATCGGTCCCATTAAAATGCCGGCTTCCAACTGATCATAAGGGCGATACGGGTCCCCTTTTTCGGCGACGATAATTTCATATATTTTTGCATCTTCTTCCAGAATTTGTTCGTCGACGATTTCCCAACCGTTTTTTAAAAGCCATTCTCGAACTTGTCCAGATCCGACGTTCGGCTGAAGAATAAGCCGGCTTACTCCCGGGAGCTTTTCTTTTCCCGCTTCTAAAATGGAGGCGATTAAACTGCCACCCATTCCGGCAATGACGATGCAATCAACTTCTCCTTTTGCTATCACTTCCAGTCCGTCTCCTTTACGGACGTCAATTAAATGTTCCAGTTCGGAAGATTGCACTTGCTTCTTCGCCGATTGAAAAGGACCTTCTGCAATCTCCCCGGCGACAGCCGCTTTTGCCAATCCTTTCTTTACAGCGTAGCAAGGCAAATAAGCGTGGTCAGAGCCGATATCAGCCACTGTTGAATGTTTCGGTATGTATTCTGCCACAGTTTCCAGACGTTTCGATAATTGATGGATATTCATGTTTTCACCACTTAACCATTTTTCTTTCCTCATCTATTTTAAACGGAATGCTGCCACAAAAAAAGCTCTTTGCGTCGATCAGCAAAGAACTTTGATACCATTATTTTAATTTCATCAGCCAGTCTGCCATTTGGTCAGCATGGTCAGCGGACACAAGTCCTGAAGGCATAGCACCTTTTCCGTTCTGAATGATGTTTTTGATTTGATCTTTGGATAATTTCTTGCCAACCCCTTTTAAGGATGGCCCTACGCCGCCTTCATAATTTTGCCCGTGGCAGCCCGCACATGTTTGTTTAAAGAAACCTTCGGGGTCAAAAGTCTCAGCTGTCTGTTCCGTTTTTTCGCCGCCGCCCTTTTTTTCTTTGGCAGCCTGTTCGCTGTCATTTAGACCTTTTAATGATAAGAAAAACACCAGGCCGATTCCAAATACCATAATCAGCAAAAACGGAATAATTGGATTTCGATTCATGCTATTCCCTCCTTTATGTATGCGATTTCAATCTTCACAGTACAAACACCTTCTATTTTACTTCAAAAACCGGATGAGGAAAAGTCCTTGATTGTTAATTTTTTCCCGTTTTTCCGTTTTCAGAAAAAAGAATTCGACTTATATTTTATCATTTCTCGTCAACAAATATTCATCCGAAGCCTCCCTCTCCTCAAGAATGAAACAGGATGAAAACAAAGGTTATGAATATTCCTGCAATCCCCGAAATAGTAAAATATAGTAATTTTTTGGTTTTTCCAACCGCTATCCATAAAAGGCAATTCATCAAAATAATCAAATACAGGCTGATAGAATTTCCCGACAAAAACTTATCATGGATTTTGATTGTGAAAAATAAAAAAATGAGCGCTGCAGATAGAAATATGAACTGCACAAAAAATCCTTTTCGTCCATAGTAGATACCCGCTCCTATCAATAAAACGACAAAAATTGTCAAAATCGCCATTTGCATTATGAAAGGCATTTCAGTAAAATAAAGGACAAATAATGAAATTGGAATGAACAGCAACAATATGGCTTGCAGAATTCGATATGATCGATGGAACCGTGGCAAATGAGCGGCTGAGTTTAGTTCTTCTCCTTCACTGTATAGTGTTAGTAAATAATCGCAATATTTTTCAGGCAGCATCTTATTTTGCTTCCAAAATAAGATTTCTTTGATAATGATTTGCTTTCGCTTATCCATGTTCAACCCACTTCCCATTGCAATATAGGCACTGATTTTCAATGCCGTTCAGATTCACAATGATTCGTTTTCTTCGACAAAAAAAGTTTACTTCAAAAGAAGTAAACTTTAAAGGCAAAATGAAATTATTCTAAAAAGTCTTTTAATCTTTTGCTGCGGCTTGGATGGCGAAGTTTGCGCAATGCTTTCGCTTCAATTTGGCGAATACGTTCTCTGGTAACGCCAAACACTTTCCCGACTTCTTCCAAAGTACGAGTTCTGCCGTCATCCAGACCAAAGCGCAGGCGCAAGACATTTTCTTCACGGTCCGTTAAAGTATCGAGAACATCTTCAAGCTGTTCTTTCAATAACTCATAAGCTGCGTGCTCCGACGGTGAAGTGGCTTCATGATCTTCGATGAAATCGCCTAAATGAGAATCGTCTTCTTCCCCGATCGGTGTTTCAAGCGAAACTGGCTCTTGGGCAATTTTTAAGATTTCTCGTACCTTTTCAGGAGAAAAATCCATTTCTTCTCCGATTTCTTCCGGAGTCGGTTCGCGGCCTAAATCTTGAAGCAATTGCCGCTGAACTCGAATCAGCTTGTTGATCGTTTCAACCATATGAACCGGAATCCGAATGGTTCTTGCTTGGTCTGCAATAGCGCGAGTAATCGCTTGACGAATCCACCATGTTGCATAGGTGCTGAATTTGTATCCTTTTCGGTAATCAAATTTTTCAACGGCTTTAATCAGCCCCATGTTACCTTCTTGGATTAAGTCAAGGAACAGCATGCCTCTCCCAACATACCGCTTCGCAATGCTTACAACAAGACGCAAATTCGCTTCTGCCAAACGGCGTTTTGCTTCTTCATCCCCTTGTTCAATACGTTTTGCCAGCTCAATTTCTTCTTCAGCGGAGAGAAGATCAACACGCCCAATTTCTTTTAAATACATACGAACAGGGTCATTAATTTTAACTCCAGGCGGAACACTTAAATCGTTTAAATCAAATTCTTCTTCCTCTTCTTTTGAGAGCTCATGAATATCAGGATCCTCTTCATGATCGCTATCTTCATTGACGATTTCTATTCCCTGTTCGTTCAAGTATTCATAAAAATCATCCATTTGTTCGGAATCAAGATCAAAATTCGATAGTTTATCGGCTATATAATCGTATGAAAGCTCACCGCGTTTCTTTCCTTTTTCCACTATTTGATTTTTTACTTTATCTAGTGTTAATTCAGGCTCAACTTCTTTGGAACGTGTTGACTTTTCAGCCATTAGTTCCCCTCCTTCCAACATCCTTGAAACTGCCTTTCCTTTTCAACATCTTTCTTAATTGCATAACTTCCATGGCTATGGCTGCCGCTTTTTTATAATCATGTTGTTGTTCTGCTCTTTTGCTTTCTTCCATCTTCGCTTTTATTTTTAACATTTTTTGGTGATTTAACACTTCATTTATATAATCATTTATTTCTTCATCCGAGACATCCATGTTGACATTCATCATTTCTATTTCCGTCACCGTTTTTCTTAAATTCGGATCCGGCAGAAAATTGATGAAAGCACTGGCATCAGGGGGCTTTCCCTCTTCGTAATAACCTAATAAATAAGTGAAAATTGCTTGATGCTCATCCAGATTGAAAGTCTCCCCGGCCAGTTTTTCGTGGATTTGATACGTTAATTCAGGATCTTGCAGCATATAAGCAATCAAGCGGCGTTCTGCCGTTATATAGGCAGGGTATATTTTTCCGGTTGAAGGCATTTCGGAAATTCTCCCTGCCCAATTCGGTCGCGATGGCGGCAAATTCCGTTTTTCTGCATAATATATTTGACGCTGTTGCCATTTTAACGCGTCCAATGAGATCGAAAATTCTTCCGCCAGCTGTCTCATATAATAATCGCGCTCCACCGCCTTTGAAAGCTTTGTAATTTCTTTCAATATTTCATCGATATACTGAAGTTTCTCATCTTCTTTTTGAAGATTTTTCCCCCGTTTATAATACTGCATTTTAAAAGCCATATACGTCATGCTGGCCTCTATAACATCCAGACGGAATTTATCTCCGCCATATGTTTGAATGTAATCGTCGGGGTCCAAGTTGTCGGGAATGACGGAAACTTTCACACGGCAGCCAGCCTCTTCAAGAAGATTCCCGGCCCGAAATGCTGCTTCAACTCCGGCAGAGTCTCCATCATAACATATTAACACTTCATCGGTTAGACGGCGAATAATATGCACATGATCTTCCGTCAAAGATGTGCCCATCGTTGAAACACCGTTGTCAATCCCGGCTCGGTCCGCTGCTATGCAGTCCGCAAATCCTTCAAATAGAATCAACTGGCGTTTTTTTCGAATCGAGTTTCTTGAGCGGTTCAAGTTGTATAAGAGTCGGCTCTTATGAAATATGGGAGTTTCCGGACTGTTCAAATATTTCGGCTGCAGATCCCTCAAACTTCGTCCGGAAAACGCCACGACCCTTCCTTTCGAATCATGCAAAGGGAACATAATTCGATCGCGAAATCGGTCATAGTAGTCTCCTTTTCCTTCGTGGCGGATAACAAGACCCGCTTTTTCCATCAATGAAATCGGAAACCCTCTTCTTTTTAAAAAAAGCGCAGCGACGTTCCACCCCGTTGGAGACCAGCCAATTTGGAATTTTTCTATTTGATCTTTTGTGAAGCCTCTCGAGAATAAATATTCCAGTGCATTTTGGCCTTCTTTTGTATTTATCAGCAAATGATGGTAGAATTTAGCTAGAAGCTCATGAGCAGACATCATGAGTTCATGGTCCTTCGGCAACGCTTGAACGGGTTCGGCTGTTACGTCCACATTCAGCTTGATCCCGGCTCTTTCCGCTAATTGGACAGCCGCTTCTTGAAAAGAAATATTTTCGATTTCCATCAGAAAGGTAAAAACATTTCCCCCTGCTCCACAGCCGAAACAGTGATAAATCTGTTTATCAGGGGAAACCGAAAAAGATGGGGTTTTTTCGCCATGAAACGGACAAAGACCAAAATAATTTTTCCCTTGTTTGCTTAATTGAACATAGTCATGAATAACATCGACAATATTCACCGAATGTTTAATTCTGTCAAGCGTTTCCTCAGGGATTTTTCCTGCCATAAAAGATCACCAGCTTATTACATTCGCGAAAGTGTCGAATTTATCCTTCATACTTCGACAAAAATCTCCGTACTTTTTTTAAAAATTGCTTCCTGTCAGCGTCTGTAAAAGGCCTTGCCCCTTTTTCAAAACGTCCTGACCGGCGTGCCTTTGCCTGGAGATGCCGTATGTCCAAAATGTAAGCCATCTCACTCTCGCTGTATTGATTCCCCCGCGGCGAAAAAGCATACCCTCCTTTTGAGGTGGCCAAACTTGCTAATCCAATATCTTGTGTAATCAACAGATCTCCTTTTTGCAAATGGTTGACTATGAACAGATCCACAGCTTGAAAATGGGAGTCGACATATTTCCATATGCCTCCAATTTCTTCAGACGGCTGGTGTTTGTACGATGCCACAAAGAACACATTCAAGCCATATTCATTTGCCAACGAAATAATTTCCTTTTTTACAGGGCAGGAATCTGCATCGACAAAAATATTCATCGTTCTTTTCTTCTTTGTCATAAATTAATTATTCTACACCATATGGTGGATTCCTTCTTTTTCACAGCAAGTTTCCTGTCAAAAAGAAGTGTAGCCAGGTTTGTCGAATTTTCTCACGGCTTTCTCGCCAGCATTCATCAAGTGACGATTCACTCTTATTCTCCACCGTTCCGACCTATGACGATTAATGAATCATCATCCTTTTCTCTTTCTTTCTCTGGTGTAGGTTTACGGGCTGTTCAAACAGATAGCAATTTGGCCGCTGGGTATCCATTGCCCCGGTCTTTGACATATCACCATAAATAGTTTATTCGTAATGAGGCCAGTCTAAACCTTGAATAGATATTTTTATCACAATTTTTTATTATAATACAAACTTTTTTATTTGGCTATTTTTTATTTCATTTGGCAAGACATTAGAAGGATCGTCAAAGCTAATTCTTTTTCAAAAGGAAAGAAGCACACAATCATGTGATTATGCGCTTATTTTTTTCGAATTTTTTCTATGATAATATTGGCCGTTTCTTCCACCGCTTTATTCGTTACATCTATGACTTCACAACCAATTTTTTTGGCGATGGAATCAAAATACTCTAATTCTTTATTGATTCTGTCCAACTGTGCATAGCTGGCTTGATCATCCAACCCTAAAGTAATCAGCCGTTCCCTCCGAATTTGATTCAATTTTTGCGGTCCAATTTTTAAACCAAAGCATTTTTCTTTCGGTACTTTGAACAGCTCTTCAGGCGGATCCACTTCTGGTACAATCGGAACATTGGCTACTTTATAACGTTTGTGCGCCAAATATTGGGACAGAGGAGTTTTGGAAGTTCTGGAAACACCGACCAACACTATATCAGCTTTCATTAATCCTCGTGGATCTCGTCCATCGTCATATTTGACAGCAAACTCGATTGCTTCCACCTTTTTAAAATATTCATCGTCCAGTCGGCGGACAAGTCCCGGTTCGTACAGCGGCTTTTTCTGAAACATATTCTCCAACTCATCAATGATGGGACCTATAACATCAAAGGATTGTATGTTTTCCTTCTTGGCTCGCTCCTGCAAATATCGGCGCATTTCAGGCTTTACTAACGTATAGACAATCATTCCGTTATCCAATTTGGCTAAAGAAATAACTTCCTCAATATGAGAAATTTCCTCTACGTATGGAAAGCGTTTGAGGACCGTATATGAACCGTCAAACTGGCTGAGGGCAGCTTTTGTGACCAGTTCCGCGGTCTCGCCAACAGAGTCGGAAACAACGTAGATAATTGGATCACTCATTCATCATCACTGTCCTCTCTCTTTCTCGGCATTAATCTTCATTCGCTAAAGCGACAAACGCTTTCGCAATATTCGTTTTTGTGATTCGACCAATCACCTCGAAACCCGTTCCTTTTTCTTTTACTACAGGCATTGCATCAATCTGTTTTTCGATTAAATTTTGGGCGACATCGATCAAAAGATCATCTTTATAGCACATCGTAATATTGGGCATTCTCGTCATGATAATGTTTACCGGTAGGCTATTGAGATCTTGTTTCCCTATACTTGCTCTCAATAAATCTTTTCGCGAAAGCACCCCTACCAACAAAGAATCGTCATCCACTACAAATAAAGTGCCGACATCCTCTAAAAACATCGTGCAAATGGCGTCATAAACCGATACGTTTTTATGCACAACGACGGGTATCGATTGATAGTCTTTTACATAAATTTTTTTTAAATTTTCCGTCAGCAGCTGCGCGCCCGTTTTTCCAGTATAAAAATATCCTACCCGAGGTCTTGCGTCAAGGAAGCCGGCCATTGTTAATATAGCTAAATCCGGACGCAATGTCGCCCGGGTTAAATTTAATTTTTCAGCGATATGTTCTCCTGTAATAGGTCCATTATTTTTCACGATTTGCAATATTTGTTCCTGACGCTTTGTAAGTTCTATGATCCTCACCACCCAACACAATTAAAAGTGTTATACTCATGCAAAAATATTATATACTATTTGAAATAAACGAGGAAGAGCCCGCCTTCGTTCGACAGGCTCTCACATCTTGATATAGTATGGGCCGGAACAGTCAAACTTACGCAAAAACAACTTACAACGGAAACCATCTTTTCCATCTGAAAGTTCATTTTATCACTAACAAATTCACGTTGGCAAACTCTAGAATGTAGCGGGAAAGCTCCTTCATTTGCGCCAACCGATTGTTTCTGATCTCTTCATCGTCGGTCATGACCATAGTTTCATCAAAATAGCGTTCAATCGCAGGACGCAAACTTTCAAGCAGTTGGAAACGCTCTTCAGCAGAAATATCTTGTTTCCATTCTTTTTTCAAGTTCACATAACGTTCATATAGTTCTTTTTCACTTTCGTTCGCAAATAGATTTTCACGAATTTCTTTGTCCTCAGTTGCTTTTTTCGTAATATTAAGGACTCGGCTTAGTGCTTCCGCCACTTCCTTGAATGAAGGTTGACCGATTCGTTTCATCAGAACTTCCGCTTTTGCTTCCACCTCTGCCAAAGAATGAATGGAAACATCTAACAAAGCCTCAATAACGTCATAGCGCACTTCTTTTTCTTCTAAAATGTGCTTCATTCGTTGTTTAAAGAAGTCCAATACAGCCGTATAGATTTCTGCTGTTTCCTTTTGGCCGATTCCAGCGCTTAACACGATATCAATGCTGTCCTTTAACAAAGCTTCCAGCGAAAGATTCCATTTATGCTTCAACATGGTCTGTACAATGCCAGTCGCCTGTCTTCTAAGAGCATATGGGTCTTGAGAGCCGGTTGGGATAATGTCCACAGCAAAACAAGAGATAATCGTATCTAATTTGTCGGCCACGCCTACGATGGCGCCTACAAGTGAATTCGCAGGTTCATCTTCCGAATTCCGTGGTTGGTAATGTTCATTAATCGCCCTTGCCACTTCAGGATTTTCTCCTTGAAGAAGCGCATATTTTTCTCCCATGATCCCTTGCAATTCCGGAAACTCGTATACCATATGCGTGACTAAATCAAACTTGCATATTTCAGCAGCACGGTCTGCTTTCTGCGCTGTTTCTTCTTCTACACGCAGTCTCTCTGCAAGATAAGACGACAATTTTCGTATCCTGGCTACTTTTTCTGCCAATGTCCCAATTTTCTCGTGATATACGATGGACGAAAGTTTTTCCAGCGCTTCAGAAATTTTCAGCTTTTGATCTTCTTTATAGAAGAAATCAGCATCAGCTAAACGCGCTTTCAACACTTTTTCGTTCCCTTTAGCCACCGTTTCAAGAGACCGATCGTTTCCGTTTCGGACCGTCACAAAATGAGGAAGAAGCTTTCCGTCGGCAGTTTTTACAGGAAAATAGCGCTGATGCTCCTTCATGGAAGTAATTAACACTTCCTCCGGCAGATTTAAAAATTCTTCCTGAAAAGAGCCGAATAAAGCGGTAGGGTATTCCACAATGTTATTTATTTCTTCCAATAATTCTTCGTCAATCGGGATGACCCAGCCATGCTTTTCTTCTAAATTCTTCAACTGGCTGCGGATTAACTGTTTTCTCTCATCGGGGTTCGGAATGACATATTCCGCTTTTAGCTTCGTTTCATATTCAGCAGGAGAATCCAATTGAATTTTCCCGCCAAGAAAACGGTGTCCATAACTGAATCGATTCGTTTCTACATCCGTAATCGCAAATGGAATCACTTCGCTTCCAAATAAGACAACGAGCCATTTGATAGGACGTACATACCGCAAATCGTGATCGGCCCAGCGCATATATTTCCCAAAGCTCATGCCCTCAATCAACTCTTTTAATTTGGGAAGCAATTGAACCGTTGGCTGGCCTTTCAAAAATTTCTTCACAAAAGCGTATTCAATCCCTTTGACCTCTTTGAAATAAATGTCGTCAACAGTAGCTGAATGGCTTTTTGAAAACCCGATTGCTGCTTTTGTCCATTCACCCGCTTCATTTAAAGCCGCTTTTTTAGCTGGGCCTCGAGCTTCTTCATGAACATCTGCCTGGGATTCCGCCACATCTTTTACAAGAACAGCTAATCGGCGAGGAGTGGAAAATAGGGAAACCGTTCCATAGTCAATGTTTTCTTTTTGAAAAAATTCCTCTACTTTTTTTCCAAGCTGATTCATGGACTCGGTCACAAAACGGGCCGGCATCTCTTCCAATCCAATCTCAAGCAAAAGGTCCCTTTTAGTCATGCGCTTTCTCCCCTTTCCCTTTTAAAATAGGAAATCCCAATTTTTCTCTTTCTTCGTAGAATGTTTTGGCCACTTGCCTTGCCAAATTTCTCATCCGAGCGATATAAGCCGTTCGTTCTGTCACCGAAATGGAGCCCCGCGCATCGAGAATATTAAATACGTGGGAGCATTTTAAAATGTAGTCATAGGCAGGATGAACCAATCCTTCCTCCATTTGGCGCTTCGCTTCTTTTTCATACGTATTAAACAAGTTAAACAACATGTCAGGATCCGATGTTTCAAATGTATATTTGGAGTGTTCATATTCAGGCTGATAGAAAATATCCTTTACAGTAAATCCATTTGTCCACTCCAAATCAAAAACATTTTCCTTTTCTTGTATGTAGGAAGCCAATCGTTCAATTCCATACGTAATTTCCACGGAAACAGGCTTGCATTCCAGTCCGCCTACTTGTTGAAAATAGGTAAATTGAGTGATTTCCATCCCGTCTAGCCATACTTCCCACCCGAGGCCTGCACAGCCGAGAGACGGGTTTTCCCAGTTATCTTCTACAAAGCGAATATCATGATCAAGCGGATCAATTCCAAGAGCACGCAAAGAATCCAAATAGATTTCTTGAATATTGGCTGGCGAAGGTTTCATAATCACTTGAAATTGATGGTGCTGGTACAGTCGATTGGGGTTTTCCCCATAACGGCCATCTGCCGGCCGTCGGCTTGGTTCCACATAAGCAACATTCCAAGGTTCCGGTCCAATTGCCCGTAAAAACGTATACGGGCTCATCGTCCCTGCCCCTTTTTCTACATCATAAGCCTGCATGAGAATGCAGCCATGATCCAACCAATGCTTCTGCAACGTAAGAATCATTTCTTGTATATTCATTTCGTACACCTCCATATGATCCAATTGCTAAAAACAAGTCTTGCTAAAGACATTCTTCGTTTTTCCACGCATGGAGTCCAAAACAAAAACTCCCGTCCCTATGCAGTAAATCTGCATAGGGACGGGAGTTACACCCGCGGTTCCACCCTATTTGCCTCCGCTTTCTTAG
This sequence comes from Bacillus smithii, assembly GCF_001050115.1. Classification (NCBI taxonomy): domain Bacteria; kingdom Bacillati; phylum Bacillota; class Bacilli; order Caryophanales; family Bacillaceae; genus Bacillus; species Bacillus smithii. The sequence continues at coordinate 2,271,696 of NZ_CP012024.1, forward strand.
CGTCTGGCCACTTTTTAAAATATTTGCTCCGGACTGCCGTTCCCTGATGCCCTATGTCCGGCTCCCACCATCCCGGATTCGCTGAGATAGAACGTAATCAGGTACTCCTTTCCTTCTTCGCAACATATGAAATTTACATTTCAACTAACCGTGGACTCTAATAATACCACAGATTGAATAGCTATTCCTCATATTCAAAAATAATCGATCCCACCACGTTTGTCAATCTCCTTCTTTCGAAGATGGGCCAAGCATGCTTTGCATTTTTTCGATCTCCTCGAGAAATTTTCGAGATTTCAAAAACAAACCCGAATATTCGTCATAATACATGGAAAGGACCGTACGCAGTTCTTTTTTTGTTTGAGGTTTCACTGATATACTTCCAAGACGCCGAAGATCAATATAATAAAAAAGGCGCAGCAATTTTACAGTGGCTTGAGAAACGGGAAGCAAATAAGGATCTAATTCAAAACAGCGATGACAAAGAAGACCGTTTTCTCTAATCGAGAAGGCAAAACGCCCTTCTTTGCTGCCGCAGTTCACACATTGATTCAACTCCGGACGAAGGCCGATCACCTGCAGCATTTTCATTTCAAAAATATTGGTCAATATAGCTGCATCATAGCCTTCATCTATGTAATCCAATGTTTGGTAAAAAAGCTCATACAAATACGGGTTGACTTTACTTTCTTCTGTTCCTTTATCCAGCAGTTCAGCCAAATACGAAGAATAAGCAGTTTTAAACAAGTCTTCCCTTATTTCTTTGAAAGAATGAATAGATTCTCCTTGCTGCAGAGTTCCTAATCCTCTAGATGACTGAAACAAAAACTGCCCGCAAAAGAGCAGCTGGGTAATGGCGGAGAGGCGGCTATTCGGTTTTCTAGCCCCTCTCGCCATTAAAGCCATTTTTCCAAATTCTCTTGTAAACAATGTGATGATTTTATTTGATTCGCCATACGGAGTCGATCGTATGACAATTCCTTCACACTTTTGAAACACGTTGAAGGCCATCCTTTCATTGCACCAACGGGCCTTTTCAAGACAACGGAAATTCGGCTTCTGCTAGTTCTTCCTCTTCTTCCAAGCGAGCAGATTGGCTTTCTTTTTCCAACTCTTTGTACAAGAGATACGTATCAATATTACCCGTTTTCGAAAACAGCTTCCAGGTAAAATCCAACATCATAACCCCGCCTTTCTTTGATTGAAACTAGCAAAAATGTTGTGATAATATTTTCCCCCGCCTATACCCGATTTATTAGGTGCAATTTTTTCAAGTACCTTGTCAAAAACTCAAGATCTTAATATTCGTCTTCTCGAAAACCATATTCGCGTAGAGCAGATATTTTATCACGCCAATCTTTTTGAACCTTTACCCATAATTCTAAAAAGACTTTGGAACCGAGAAGATTTTCAATGTCCATTCGAGCTCGTTTTCCTACTTCCTTCAGCATTCTCCCTTGTTTACCGATGATAATGCCTTTTTGGGAATCTCGTTCTACGATAATCGTGGCCATGATATGCACAAGATCCTTCTCTTCCTCGCGTTCCATTTTGTCAATCAGAACCGCAATCGAATGAGGAACCTCTTCTCTTGTCAAATGCAGAACTTTTTCCCGGATCAATTCCGAGACGATAAAACGTTCCGGATGGTCAGTCACTTGATCCGCCGGATAATATTGAGGACCTTCCGGCAAATATTCTTTAATGGCCGAAAGCAAGCGATCAACATTATTTCCATTAAGCGCGGAAATCGGAAATATTTCCTGGAAAGGATAAAGTTCTTTGTACTGTTCAATCATAGGAAAAAGCTCATCAGGATGTATTTGATCAATTTTATTTAATACTAAAAAAACGGGTGTTTGGATATCTTTGAGCATTTCGATGATATATTGTTCTCCCCGGCCGAGCCCTTCCGTCACATTCACCATAAATAAAATCAAATCTACTTCCTTAAGGGCGTTTACAGCCGTTTTTACCATAAAGTCGCCAAGTTTGTGCTTTGGCTTATGGATGCCGGGAGTGTCGATAAAAATCATTTGGGCATCGTCCGTTGTATAAACTCCCTGAATTCGGTTTCTTGTTGTTTGCGGTTTATCGCTCATAATAGCAATTTTTTGACCGATCACCCTGTTCAGAAAGGTTGATTTACCGACATTCGGTCTACCAATAATGGAAATAAATCCTGATTTATAATCTGCATTGATTGTCGCCATAGTTTTCGAAAATCCTCCACTGTTGTAAGATTCTTAGTATGATGATTTTGAGCAAATCCTTTGTGAAACCAAAGACTTTCGTTTGTAAGCGCTTTAAAAAGCCAAATCCCCAACCGGATTGAATCACTATCTATATTTTACACCATTTTTTCTCCATATGGAGAGAGAGAAGTGAAAATTTCAGAAAAATTCGTCATTATTGCCTCGTTGATTCAAAAAACCATTTAATTCCACAAGGCTGTTTTTCATTGGCTTACGCTCTCATTTTAACCGACAAATGGCATGATTTCAAATTGGGTAAGTTAAAACTTGGTGTTTTCTCCCCAAATTCCGTTTCGCTTCCTCTGAACTCCCCACAAATCGCATGATTTGAAAAAGAGCCGCCTTTTGATCGACTCTTCCATTCATACAAAAAGTCGAAACCATTTCGGTAAAAAGATGATCATGCCGATCACAACAGCAAAAATAGCGTAGACGAGCACCGCCCCCGCCGCTAAATCTTTTGCCTCTTTTGCCAGCGGATGGTAGTCTTGTGTCGCTAAATCCACTATTTTTTCTATGGCGGTATTCACCATTTCCAGCGCGAACATTCCTGCGAATAAAAGTAAGAGGATCATCCACTCCCATTTTGAGAGTTGAAAAGCGAGACCGGCCGCCATAGTTAAGAATGCCGCCATAACGTGAATTTTAAAGTTCGCTTCTTTCCATGCCGTACCTATTCCGCCAAAAGCGAACGAAAAGGACCGTTTTAATCGATGGACGCTGAAAACGTTCCGATCTTTATCTTTTGAGTCCATATTCATTTAAAATTTCCCTTTGCCGTGAAAACATGATTTTTTCGTCTTCCTCTGTCATGTGGTCATATCCGAGAAGATGAAGAAATCCATGCACCGCTAAAAATCCGAGTTCACGCTGAAAAGAATGGCCATAATCATGAGCCTGTTCACGTGCTTTAGGAACAGAGATAATAATATCCCCTAAAACTCTAGGCATATCTTCACCAATGATTTCCACTTCCTCCTCGTCAGTCTCTTCAAGAGCAAAGGAAATCACATCTGTCGGTTGATCTTTATGGCGATAATCCCTGTTAATTTCTTGGATGCGCTGATTATCGACAAAGGTTACAGACACTTCGCTTTCCTCCTGAATCCCTTCTTTTTCAGACGCAAATTGCAGCAGTTGCTCCACTAATTCCAAATCTTCTTGCTTTAATTCATTCGTTTCATCGATTAAATCAATCATTAAACTCATGTTGCTTCCTCCGTCTGTTTTTTCATTTCCGGATATTCGATCCGCGAGTGAAAAATACCATTTAATGCATCACAAATCGTTTGTTTGACAATTTCCAGTTCTTTTAAAGTAATATCACATTCACTAAACTGCCCGTCCCGCAAACGGTCTTGAATAATATTATGGACGAGGCTTTTTATTTGTTCAACAGTTGGCTGTTTCATCGATCGGACAGCCGCTTCCACACTATCGGCAATGCTGACGATGGCAATTTCTTTTGTCTGCGGCTTAGGACCCGGATATCGAAAATCTTCTTCATTCACTTCGTGGTTTTTTTCAATCGCTTTATAATAAAAATATTTTACCAAAGTGGTCCCATGATGCTGCTCGGCAAAATCCACAATTTCCTTCGGCAGCTTTTCTTTTCGCAGCATAGCCGCTCCGTCCACCACATGATCGATGATCATTTGTTTACTGACCTCAGGAGACAGATGTTGATGGGGATTTTCATGATCCATTTGGTTTTCAATAAAAAATTTTGGTCTTTTTGTTTTGCCGATATCATGGTAATAACATCCCACCCTTGCAAGCAAGCCATTCGCCCCGATCGCTTCACATGCCGCTTCTGAAAGGTTGGCCACCATGATGCTATGGTGGTAAGTACCCGGCGTTTCCATTAAAATCTTTTTCAATAAAGGATGGTTCGGATTCGATAGTTCAATCAGCTTCATCGTCGACAAAACGCCAAATCCACTTTCAATCATCGGCAATAAGCCTAGCGTCAGCACGGCAGACGCTATCCCGGATATAAAAGCAAACAAGGCAAAAAACAAATATTCCTTTCCAGAATACGATCCATTGCCGATTAATTTCAAAAATAAGATGACGAGCACATTGACAATGGACACATAAACTCCCGCCTGTAAAATATTCAAGCGGCGGCGATGCTTCAATAAAAACAAACTTCCCGTTAAACCGCTGAACAATAGATAAATAGCCATTTCGACATGAATGGTTTCACTCGTTCCATTATGAAACATAATGCTCCCGCAAGCCGCCAAAAGAATGGCGACGATTGCTGCTGTCCGCTCATTGATTAAAATGGTAATGAGCATGGAAGAAAGCGCTCCCGGATACAGGAAGCTCAACTGAGCATAGTCGTTATTTCCAATCCAGGCAATGATTTTCATTAACAAAAAAGAAAAAGTAAAAATCATGCCCACTAAAAGCAGATAGCTCTTTTTCTTTTCTGAAGGCAAAGAAGCGGTATGAAAAGAATAAATGAGCAAAAAAACGACAACCAAAACAAAAATAAGGAGTCCAAAAACAGGTTTATATGAACGTTGGTGATTGATAAGACCCAGCAGTTTTAATTGCCGATAAATGTCCCTGTCAATTAAGTGACCTTCTTGGACGATGACTTGTCCTTGTAAAATCCTTACCGGTTCCACTTCTTCTTGGGCCTGTTCTTTCCGCTCGGAGGTCAACCGGCTGTCATACTCTTCAGTTGGCACGATGGCATAACGTCCAATTTCAACCGCAGCCCGTTTTAAATCTGGGGCCAATGGATTTTTTTCAATCGCTTGTTCGACTTGGTTTTGAAAATCAGTCAAATGTTCCTTGCGAATCCGCTGCTGCAACGTAAACTCCACATTGTCCACAATCGCATTCCGTGTTTTTTCTAGTTCTTCTTGATCGGCGGACAACAACGTTAAAAAAACATCATCGCTAATCGATTTCGTCACATCTTCTGTCACATTTTTCGTCAGTTTATCTTTCAGTTCGGCTAATGGCGCCCGTTCTTCCTTTTGACTTTCTTTTTTTACTTCTTGTATAAAATCAAATATGGAATTCACGAGAGAAACCCGATTGAGAGCAGTATCTTGATTATAGACATAGGCATCTTCCACTTCTTCAGCTGCCTTTTTTCGTTCCTCTTCCGTTTTTTCTTTATCAACGATCGTTTTCGGTGAACGGATTGTTTTATCCGCAACGGAAAACAATTCTACATCATACGTTTCGGGTTTTACATTCATATAAAGGACGACAAACAAAATAATTGTGAGGAGTGTATACATGAGCGCAGCCAACATCGAATAGCTGACAGCAGAGCGTATACGGGTTATCCACTTTTGTACAATCATCGTACATATCCCCCGATCAAGCATCAGGATCTTTTACGGACATCGTGTGATGACTCCTTTAAACGGCGATATCCGACACGTCCATCCACTACTCACCTGATATCAGTAGAATCCAACAATGAAAGCGATGATAGCTTTGTATCAATGAATTTTTAAAAAACCGTCATTCATCTGAAGCAAGGAAACGTTAACAGACGGAACTTGGATAAAGAATAAGCCCGGGTGTCGCCACCGGACTTATTCATCGAAACGATCATAGGCCTCAATAATTTTAGAAACTAATGGATGCCTTACAACATCCGTTTGTTCTAAGTATATAAAACCAATCCCCGGTACATCCCGCAAAATATGTTCAGCGCTAATAAGTCCGGAATGGACCCCTTTCGGGAGATCTATCTGAGTTCTGTCGCCAGTGATGACCATTTTCGATCCGAATCCAAGCCGGGTCAAAAACATTTTCATTTGGGCACGAGTGGTATTTTGAGCCTCATCCAATATAATAAAAGCATCATCCAATGTTCGGCCCCGCATATAGGCAAGCGGAGCAATTTCAATCGTTCCTCTCTCAATCAAGCGCTGCGTATGTTCAACGCCTAATACATCATGAAGCGCATCGTAGAGAGGCCGCAGATAGGGATCTACTTTTTCTTTTAAATCCCCGGGCAAGAATCCTAGGCTTTCCCCTGCTTCAACGGCAGGTCTTGTTAAAATGATGCGTTTTACGAATCCATTTTTGAGTGCATGCACCGCCATCACGACCGCTAAAAACGTTTTCCCCGTTCCCGCAGGTCCTATCCCAAATACAAGGTCATGTTGTCGAATGGCTGAAACATAATGCTGCTGGCCAATTGTCTTGACGCGAATGGATTTTCCTTTCGCATTTTTCGCAATTTCTTTGTCATACAATCCATCGAAGTAATCGATTGTCCCTTGTTTCGCCATTTGTACAGCGTACACAACATCTCTTTGGCTGATGTGGATCCCTTTCCTCATCACATTCAACAGCTGTTTTAAAATGTTGTGTACAATCTCGACTTCTTGTTCTTTCCCTGAAATAAGAATCGTTTCACCTCTTGTAATGAGAGAAACTTGAAATTCTTCTTCCAGCGTTTTTAAATTGCTGTCTGATATGCCGAACAAAGCTACTGCCTCATTCGGATCTTCCAGGATGATTTCCAGATTTTTGGTTTTTTCTGTCATTCGCTTTATCTCCTTGAATGATTGGTTGTCCTTTTGCAATATCTTCAATCACTTGGAAATATACTGTTATCCTAACTTTACCATTCTCTATTCTTCGATGCAAAATTTTTTCGCCCGTAATTTGTGCATCCGACTGAAGATGCTTTCTCAAATCCTTTCTTGCTAATTGATTCGCCTCTTGAACCGCCTGATTCACCGTATATCGGCGTTCCACGATTTTATATTCACGTTTGATCGACTGGCCCCATTCAACTGGAAGTTCCCAACGGAAAAACTTGATAGGATGGCTGCTTTCTTCCAAGGCCGTCAATTTAAATGTTTCCTTCTTCCACCATCCCCAGACAGGAATAGAAAACTTTCCTATTTTCAAAAAATAGCTTCTATTTTCCTTGCCGGTAAAAACTTGAAACGTCGTCTCAAGCGGCAGTTCAACGGATGATTTGTACCACGTTTCTCCCCAAACCTTTCCCTTGGAAGCCACGCTTTTTAGATGTTCTTCGTTGCCAACCCAACCGGAAACAAGCAATTGCCCTTTTTGAACAAACTGATTTCGCTTCACTACAGGCTGTCCTTTCTCAACAAACATTTTAACAATGACAGCTTTCTTTTTCGCTACTAAATTTTGCGGTCCTGTTGTCTTTTTTTCCTTTGGCTCGGTTTTTTCGACTACTTGAAAATGATAGGTTGTCCCGTTTAAATGTACACCAACCCATGTAATTCCTTCCACCCGACTTGTTAACTGGCGTTGAATCGAATCGACGTCATCTATGAAAAATTGCAGTTTTCCTTTTTGAATGCCCATGCTTTTTAATTCTTTCCGAATGGCATGTTCCATTTCCGGACTGGCGCCCGTTATTTCGATCCCCCATACCATATTGGAAAGCACCACCAATATAATGAGAAACGAGAGCACCCCCGCCAACAAGCCGCTGTTTTTCATAAGCTTCTTTCCTATAAACGGACCGCCGCTTCCTTCGAGAAACGTGATTTTTCCTTCGAAATGACGGGCAATTTTACGAAATTCAGAAAGATCCTCCAATTGAATATAGAATATCACCGATTTCGTCCCGGTTTTTTTGGCATTCCAGACAGAAAGGTTGGATCTTACCAAATGATTAAGGAATCGTTCCGTCCCTTGGCCCTCCGCTTTGACCAATACTTTTCCTTTCAAAAACATCGTCCACTGGTTTTTCATCACTATCCCCCTACTGTTCCAAATACAAAACTTGGTCCACTCTACCTTCCAGCAAAATTTCTTCCGGCAAAATGGTTTTAATGACAAACGAATTTCCTTTTATTAATAACTGTCCTTGTTTCAGCAACAGCCTAACTTCTTTATCAGAAAAAGATAGCAACCCCCGATGGTTTTCCACGTATATATGGATTTGTCCGATCATCGTAATTCTTGGAAGGTCCATCATGACATCTTCAGGTAGGTCAAGTGTTTTAGCAAACCAGCTTTTTACTTGCTGCCGCCACTTTTTTGCCATAAAAAAAGAACCTCCTCTCATTTCATATGTATGAAATAAAAGGAAGTTTCAGCACTTCTTTTGATCTTTCCCGCCTAGGAAAAATAATTCCTTTTCGCTCTTGGAGGACCAAGAACTTCAGCTAAAATGATCCCCTTAACCAATTCCTTTTCTTGAATGGTCATGGCAGACTGTTCTTCCGCAGCCTCTTTGATTTCAAACGCTGCCCGGGCTTGATGATCTTCTCGTTCATTTCGTTTTGAATGTCGAATGAAATTCGGTTCAAGATCCTTCGCAGCCTTTGCCGACAAAGGGTGCGTTTTTTCCGCCGTTCTTTCCTTTTTAATTCGATTGATGGAACGTTTTTGCTGGGGTTTCGCTTTTCTCATGAACATGTTATATAGATAGCTTCCGACAATGATAATCAAAAGTCCGATCATGGTTTCCATCGCGATTCTCCTTTCATCTTCTACGCTTTTCGTGTATCATTCTCTTTTGAATCCCCAGTCAGTTTGCCGATTGATTCTCTCATCCCTGTATCAGCTACGATATTACGAAGATTGAAATAATCCAAAACGCCTAGATTTCCTTTTCTAAGAGCCTCCGCAGTGGCCAACGGCACTTCTGCTTCTGCCTCTACAACTTTCGCTCTCATTTCTTGAACTTTAGCTTTCATTTCTTGTTCGGTCGCCACAGCAATGGCGCGACGTTCCTCCGCTTTAGCCTGAGCAATTTGTTTATCTGCTTCCGCCTGTTCTGTTTGCAGTTCGGCCCCTATATTTTTTCCAACGTCCACATCGGCAATATCGATCGAAAGAATTTCAAATGCAGTTCCAGAATCAAGCCCCTTCGCAAGTACTGTCTGCGAAATCATATCCGGGTTTTCTAATATTTTTTTATGGTCATCAGCTGAACCGATCGTCGAAACAATTCCTTCCCCGACACGGGCAATAACCGTTTCTTCCCCCGCTCCCCCGACAAGGCGGTCAATATTGGCTCTTACCGTAATTCGAGCTTTCGCTTTGACTTCTATCCCGTTCATCGCTACACCAGCAATAAAAGGAGTTTCAATGACTTTTGGATTGACGCTCATTTGCACTGCCTGCAAGACGTCACGGCCGGCAAGATCAATCGCAGCGGCGCGTTCGAAGGAAAGTTCGATATTCGCCCGGTGCGCTGCGATCAAAGCGTTGACGACACGATCGACATTCCCGCCTGCTAAATAATGGCTTTCCAACTGGTTGGTTGTTACGTGTAAGCCGGCTTTCGACGCTTTAATTAACGGATTGATGACACGGCTTGGAATCACCCTTCTAAGCCTCATCCCAATCAATGTGAAAATGCTGACTCTGACTCCGGCCGCCAATGCCGAAATCCAAAGCATAACCGGAACAATGGTCAAAAGTATGGCTAATAAAATAAGTCCAATCACAATCAGGATAAGAACAAACATCATTCCTGGATCCATTCCTATTCCTCCTGCCTTTTATTGTTTTACTTCTCTTACAATAATACGAACGCCTTCCACTTTTACTACCTGAATTTTTTTATCTTTCGCAATATAATTTCCTTCCGTAATCGCATCGATTCGTTCCTCATCTATCAGAATAGTCCCGGATGGACGAAGAGGAGTAACCGAAACACCTGTTTTTCCGATCAAATCATATCGATTCACATGGGAAACATAGCCTTTTTCTGAATCTGTGGAATCGGTCAGGACCATCCTTTGAAAAAGCTTCATTTTTTGGTGAAACACTCTTCTCATGACGATCATCCCCGTCACGGCAACCCCGATGGCGATCAACAGTGAAATCCCCATCCATAATCGATTATCTCCAACCGTCAAAATGCTTACGATCATGGCGGAAAGCCCTAATATTCCGGCTATTCCGCCCGGTAAAAATAATTCAGCGGTTAAAAGAACAACACCCACTAAAAAGAATGCAACGGCTTCATACCCGGCCGTACCAGCAGTAATATGTGCCCAGAAAAAAAACGCAAGAGCCAATATACCTATAATTCCGACAATTCCAAATCTAGGAGTAAAAAGTTCCATGACGAATGCCAAACTGGCAATGCTCAATAAAATGGTCACCATGGCTGGATGGGTCAGAATACGGCTCCACTTCACTGCAAAGCTTTCATGAACTTCATTCGTCATTCCCTTCTCCTTTTCAAACACCAAAACACTCTTCTCTCCGGTAAACGATTTCCCTTGTTGAAGAGTGGATTCCGATTGATTGGCACACACTTCTACAGGCAGCAACAGTAAACAAAGTACGAATAAAAATGATATTCTCGCGATCGCTTACACCTCCACCATTCCCGTTATCTTATTTACGCCTAATACCGAAAAAAGTTTCGAATGATTTTTCATTTATATATGAAAATGGATCAGAAAAAGGAGGTTAAACGCTCAAAATTCGCCCACAAAAAAAGAGAGGCGATCGTCCTCGCCTCTCTTTTTTATTTACGATAAATGTTTCTGAACTAGCTTATTGACAAGAGAGCCATCTGCCTTCCCCTTTACTTTTGGCATTATGGCGCTCATTACTTTTCCCAAATCAGCTTTTGAAGAAGCATTCACTTCAGCAATTGTTTCCGTAACAATTTGCTCAAGTTCATCTTCTGTTAATGGTTTAGGCATATATTCACTCACGTAAGTCAGTTCAGTTTGAATTTTCTCAACAAGATCTTCACGACCTGCATTCTGAAATTCTTGGAGGGAGTCTTTCCGTTGTTTTACTTCGCGAGAAAGGACTGTCAACTCTTCGTCTTCTGCCAACTCACTTTTTCCAAGCTTGATCGCTTCGTTTTGAAGAGCAGCTTTCAGCATGCGAATGACAGAAAGCTTTTCTTTTTCCCTATTCTTCATCGCTTGTTTCATGTCGTGATTTAAACGTTCGAGAAGACTCAATGACTACACCCTCTCTTAATACTTGCGTTTTCTGGCCGCTTCAGACTTTTTCTTGCGTCTTACGCTTGGCTTTTCATAAAATTCGCGTTTTCTGTACTCTTGTAAAGTACCTGTTTTAGATACTTGACGTTTAAAACGACGAAGAGCATCTTCAAGCGATTCATTTTTGCGAACAATCGTTTTTGACATCTCTCTTCCCCTCCCTCCGAACACAGTACGATTACATATTGGTTTATGACCATAACATGTACTATGACATTATAATATATGCTTGTCTTTAGGTCAACAATTCTCTCCTCATGAGGAAATGGATGCCTTAGACAAAATGTTTCTACAGCCACCATTCCATGGCTGGAGAAACAGAATTGAATGATTCCAATCTCTTTTTTCTAAAAAATTGGTTACATAGACAAACTGCACGGAGTAAAATAATCTTCGAGTAGTTTGTTGCGTTCAATTTATCCAAATGGTTCAAAATGGATCAAATTTAGACCATAAGTTTTTTCAGCGGATAAAACCGAAACATTTTGTAAGAATATTCACTCTTTTCCGAAAGGAGGACGATGGGTATGCGTCCGATTCTGTTAGGGGTTTTAGCCGCTTTCTTTTTTGCGTTTACATTCCTATTCAACCGGATGATGGATTTAGAAGGCGGAAGCTGGATATGGAGCGCTTCTTTGCGCTATTTTTTTATGGTTCCTCCCATGATGGTGATCGTTGCTTTCCGCAAGGGTCTTAAAACTCTTTGGCAAGAAATGAAAAAAAAGCCTTATGAATGGCTGTTATGGAGTACGGTTGGCTTTGGCCTATTTTATGCGCCTTTGTGTTTTGCCGCTGCCTATGGTCCTGGTTGGCTGATTGCCGCTACTTGGCAAATAACCATCATTTCGGGTTCACTTCTTGCACCGTTTTTTTACGAAACCGTCCAAACCGCACGAGGCCCCCTCAAGCTGCGAGGACACATTCCCACCCGTGGTCTGGCCATGTCTAGCTTCATTCTGTTAGGGGTGGCTTTTATACAATTCGAACACGCTGCTCGAATTTCAGCTGCCGACGCTGTGCTGTGCATCTTCCCCGTTATGTTGGCTTCCTTTGCTTATCCGCTCGGGAATCGGAAAATGATGGCGGCCGTTTCTCATCGCTTAGACGCTTATCAACGTGTACTTGGCATGACGATCGCGAGCCTTCCTTTTTGGATCGTCCTTTCGTTGTACGGAGCAGCTGTGATCGGACCCCCCAGCCTCGGACAGATCATTCAAACTGGTTGGGTGGCTATATTTTCCGGAGTGATCGCAACCGTTATGTTTTTTGCGGCTACTGATATGGTAAAAGGAAACATGCAAAAATTGTGCGCTGTGGAAGCAACCCAGTCATCGGAAGTGTTGTTCGCCATAATCGGTGAAATGATCGTATTATCCGCTCCTCTTCCTTCTCCCCTGTCTTGGCTGGGAATCAGTTTTGTCGTTATCGGCATGCTTTTGCACAGTTTCTTGTCGCGTCCCAAAAAAGAACAGAACAATGAGACGATCCATGTATAACAAAGGCAGGATACGACGGAACTTGTATAAAAGCAAAAGAGAATGCCTCTAGTGCATTCTCCTTTCTTTTACGCTAAACGCGCAGCTTTTCCAGCGGGAACATCGTCATCAAGGACGCGGACAAACTGTGCTTCGTTGTATGGATAGCCGGCTTTTGTAATCTTCACTTTGACAAGCTTTCCTACCATGTCTTCTGAAGCAGGGAACACTACCTTTAAGTAATTATCGGTATATCCTTCGTACAGCCCGCTTTCTGGGTCTTCTTTATAACGTTCTTCCGGTATCACTTCCAGCACTTCCCCTTCGAACTGAGAAGCGTACTCTTTTGCCAATTGATCGGAAAGCGTAATGAGACGGTGAACCCGTTCATTTTTGACTTCTTCGTCAATTTGATTTTCCATTCTGGCTGCCGGTGTTCCCGTTCTTTTAGAATACGGGAATACGTGGAGCTCTGCGAATTTATGTTCTTTTACAAAGTTATAGGTTTCCATAAATTCTTCTTCTGTTTCTCCCGGAAAGCCCACAATCACATCGGACGTGACAGCTAATCCCGGAAGCGCTTCGCGCAGTCGATTTAACCGTTCCGCAAAAAACTCCATCGTATATTTGCGGCGCATTCTTTTCAACACAGTGTTAGAACCCGATTGCAACGGAATATGTAAGTGACGAACGACGATGTTGGAGCGGTCGATTACATCAATTACTTCATCCGTGAGCTGGCTCGCTTCAATAGAAGAAATACGCAGGCGCTTCAGCCCATGAACTTGTTCTTCTATGTCTCTTAATAGCATAGCCAGATTGTAATCTTTCATATCAGTCCCATATCCGCCTGTATGAATTCCGGTAAGAACAATTTCTTTGTAGCCGGCATCGACAAGCTGTTGCGCTTGGCGAATGACTTCTTTCGGATCGCGTGAACGCATAAGTCCCCTAGCCCATGGAATAATGCAGAATGTGCAAAAATTATTGCAGCCTTCTTGAATTTTTAAAGAAGCTCTTGTGCGATCCGTAAAGGCCGGAACGTCCATTTCTTCAAACACTCGGTTTTTCATAATGTTTTTGACAGCGTTGATTGGCTGCCGTTCCTTTTGATACTTCTCAACAAAATCAAGAATTTTCGTCCGATCTTGAGTGCCGATGACAATATCGACTCCCGGAATTTCCAAAACTTCCGCAGGCGATGTTTGCGCATAGCAGCCCGTGACACAAATAACAGCGTCAGGATTTTTTCGAACAGCACGCCGGATGACTTGACGGCTTTTTTTATCGCCTGTATTGGTCACCGTGCAAGTATTAATCACATAAATATCCGAAATAGAATCAAAATCAACCCGTTCATAGCCTGCACCTTTAAACAGCTGCCAAATGGCCTCTGTTTCATAGTGGTTTACTTTACATCCTAATGTATGGAATGCCACTGTCGGCATGTAAATCACCTCATTAATTCAAAATGATAGGAAATCGCGGATAAAGCATAAAGAGGAGCCGTTTCCGTCCGTAATATTCTTGGCCCTAAGCCGCACGGAATAAACCCTTTTTCAGACAATAAGGAAGCTTCTTCTTGGGAAAAGCCTCCTTCCGGCCCAAATGCGATCAACAGGGTGTCTTTTTGCTTTACATTTTTCAACGTTTCATAAAATTGCCGATGCTCTCCTTCTTTTGCCGCTTCTTCATAGGCAAATAATTTCCAAGTATAGCGGTCAGCCATTTCACATAACTTTTCAATCGAAACGGGCTCGTATATTTCCGGAATGACGGTTCGCTGAGATTGTTCCGCCGCTTCTTTCGCAATTTTTTCCCAGCGGACTACTTTTTTGTGCATCTTCTTTTCATCCCATTTTACGATGGAGCGCTCTGCCATAAAAGGCAAAAAAGAAGAAGCTCCAAGTTCCGTTCCTTTTTGAATGATCAGCTCTAGTTTATCTCCTTTTGGCAATCCGCTGGCCACCGTCACTTGGATCGGCAACTCCTTTTCATCACGGATCCATTTTACTACCGTGGCCCGGGCACAGTCGCTAGAAATTTCGTCCAAAACCGCCAACGCCGTTTGGTTTTGGCGATCAGAAAAAACAGCATAAAAATGGTCTCCGGCTTTCATTCTCATAACCCGCGACAAATGATGAAAATCTTCGCCTTTTATTCTAAATGACTGATCATCCTTTATTGGTTCGTGAATAAAGTAGCGCTGCACGCTGTCACCATCCAATCTCTACATTCGTTTGGCGATGATCGCCACCCAGTCTTCCATCAACATCGTTTCTTCTATCTTAAATCCGCAGTTTGTAAGGACCTCTATCACTTCTTGACGTTTTTTCTGAATAATGCCTGAAGTAATAAAATATCCCCCTGGTTTGACAACCTTTGCAGCATCCTCCGCAAATCTTACAATCACTTCCGCCAATATGTTGGCTACGACAACGTCAGCTTGTTCGGAGACCCCATCCAATAAATTATTTTGCTGCACTGTTACGACGTCTTGGACTTTATTTAATTTCGTATTTAACCTTGCGGCCCGAACGGCCACCTCATCTAAATCGAAGGCCATCACTTTTTCGGCTCCCAATAAGGCAGCACCGATGCTCAATACCCCGGAACCAGTACCGACATCGATCACTCTATCCCCCGGTTTGACGATCTTCTCCAACGCCTGCAAGCACATAACCGTCGTTGGATGGGTGCCGGTTCCAAACGCCATTCCCGGATCTAATTCAATGATCAGTTCATCGGTCGAAACGGGCTTGTATTCCTCCCATGTCGGTACAATCGTGAATTTCTCGGATACTTTGACAGGATTGTAATATTTTTTCCAAGCCGTCGCCCATTCTTCTTCATGCACTTCGCTGATCGTAACCTTATTTTCTCCGATATCAATGTCGAATAAGACAAGATTGTTGATTGCTTGCTTGATCTCTTCTACCGTTTCGCCAAGGAAACTGTTAATGGGAAGATAGGCTTTAATAATAACCCCTTCTTCAGGATAATCATCAGGATTTAGTTGATAAATTTCCCCGAATTGATCTTCCCTTTCTTTTTTCAACTCATAAGGATCTTCAATCACAACACCGCTTGCCCCAGCTTCGTGCAAAATGTTTGAAATAGGTTCAATTGCTTCGTTTGTTGTATGGATACTGATTTCCGACCATTTCATGTTTTGCTTTGCTCCGTTTCTTATTAATCGCGTTTAATTGCCCTTTTCACCTTATCAAACAACGATTCGTGTTGTTCATCTGGAATGGAACCGCCAATCTCCGCAAATTCACGCAATAATTGTTTTTGTTTTTCGGTGAGCTTCGTTGGCGTTACGACTTTCACAATGATATGCTGGTCTCCGACTCCATAGCCGTGCACATTCGGAGCCCCTTTTCCGCGCAGGCGGAATTTTGTTCCTGTTTGTGTGCCGGCAGGAATTTTCAATTTCACCTTGCCATGAAGGGTAGGGACTTCTATCTCGTCTCCCAATGCCGCTTGGGCAAAGGTAAGTGGCATTTCACAATAAATATCGTCTCCGTCCCGCTCGAAAAACTCATGAGGCTTTACATGGAATACAATGTACAAATCTCCAGGAGGACCCCCGTTAACCCCAGGTTCTCCTTGACCGGCCACACGCAGTTGTTGTCCATCGTCGATTCCAGCCGGTATTTTAATATGAATGCGACGTCTTTTTCTCACTTTACCGGTTCCGCCGCAAGTCGAACATTTTTCTCGAATGATTTGACCAGTGCCATCACAATGCGTACATACCCGTCGGTTGACAATGCGTCCAAATGGCGTATTTTGCTCCGTGCTGATTTGCCCGGTTCCGTGGCAATGTGGACAAGTTTCCGGTTTCGTTCCCGGCTTTGCTCCGGAACCGCCGCAAGTATCGCATGTTTCTTCCTTTGGAATTTGAATATCGGTTTC
Source organism: Bacillus smithii (assembly GCF_001050115.1). NCBI lineage: Bacteria > Bacillati > Bacillota > Bacilli > Caryophanales > Bacillaceae > Bacillus > Bacillus smithii. The sequence continues at coordinate 2,288,307 of NZ_CP012024.1, forward strand.
TTTTCCAAAAACGGCCTCTTCAAACGAAATGCTCATGGAATATTGCAGATCGGCTCCTGCTCTTGGAGCATTCGGATTTCTTCTTCTTGAACCGCCCCCGCCAAAAAATGTATTGAAAATGTCTTCAAAGCCGCCAAAACCATCAAAACCGCTGAATCCTCCGCCAAAGCCTTGATTTTGACTTGGATCCTCATGTCCAAATTGGTCATAGCGGGCGCGTTTTTGATCATCGCTTAAAACTTCATATGCCTCTTTCACTTCTTTAAACTTTTCTTCGGCGCCAGGTTCTTTATTGATATCCGGGTGGTATTTCTTTGAAAGTTTTCGATATGCTCTTTTAATTTCATCTTTTGAAGCGTTTTTACTCACGCCTAAAACTTCATAATAATCTCTTTTACTCATACCTAGAACACTCCCGCATCTCACATAAAGAATATTTTATCATTGAATCCAGCCGTTATGCAATGAAATCGTTAGCTGCGGTGAAAGGAAATGTTTGATGCCAATGAAGAAAAAAGCCAAAGCCATGAAGAACACCTGACTTTGACTTTTTTCTTTTCCTCAAACGGCCATTATTTCTTGTCGTCGTTCATTTCTTCGAATTCCGCATCCACTACATTGTCATCTTTTTTCTTGCTGTCATTTCCTTGTTGAGATTGTGCTTGTTGGGCTGCATTTTCATAAAGTTTGATGGAGAGGTTTTGAACGATTTCTTGAAGAGCCTCTTTCTTTTGGCGAATTTCTTCCAAATTATTTTTTTCAATGGCGGCTTTCAAGGCATCTCTAGCTTCTTCCGCTTTTTTCACTTCGCCGGCATCCACTTTTCCTTCCAGCTCTTTCAAAGTCTTGTCAACCGTAAAGACGAGCTGGTCAGCTTCGTTGCGAAGTTCTGCTTCTTCTTTGCGTTTTCTATCAGCTTCCGCATTTTCCTCTGCTTCTTTGACCATGCGTTGAATTTCTTCTTCGGACAATCCAGAGGACGATTTAATCGTAATTTTTTGCTCTTTTCCAGTTCCTAAATCTTTCGCACTAACGTTAACGATTCCGTTTTTGTCGATATCGAAAGTCACTTCAATTTGCGGTACTCCTCTTGGAGCAGGTGGAATATCCGTTAATTGGAAGCGGCCAAGTGTTTTGTTATCCGCAGCCATCGGGCGTTCTCCTTGAAGAACGTGAATATCCACAGCCGTTTGGTTATCAGCTGCAGTGGAGAAAATTTGCGACTTCGATGTCGGAATCGTGGTATTGCGTTCGATCAATTTCGTGAACACGCCGCCCATCGTTTCAATTCCGAGTGAAAGCGGAGTAACGTCCAGCAATACAACGTCTCTCACATCGCCTGTCAAAACTCCTCCTTGAATAGCAGCACCCATGGCCACTACTTCATCCGGATTGACCCCTTTATGCGGTTCTTTTCCAATTTCTTTGCGAATGGCTTCTTGAACCGCCGGTATACGAGTAGATCCCCCGACAAGTATAACTTTGTCGATATCAGCAGGAGTTAAACCGGCATCTTGAAGTGCTTGACGCGTCGGTCCCATTGTACGTTCTACCAGGTGCGCGGAGAGTTCGTCAAATTTAGCACGCGTCAAGGTCATTTCCAAATGAAGAGGTCCTGATTCTCCTGCTGTAATGAACGGCAAAGAGATTTGTGTCGTCGTTACACCGGAAAGATCTTTTTTCGCTTTTTCGGCAGCATCTTTTAAACGTTGCATAGCCATTTTGTCTTTTGACAAATCAATTCCGTTTTCTTTTTTGAATTCTTCCACTAAGTAGTCAATAATCACTTGGTCAAAATCATCGCCGCCAAGATGGTTATCTCCGGCAGTAGCGCGCACTTCAAACACGCCGTCGCCCAATTCAAGAATGGAGACGTCAAACGTTCCTCCACCAAGGTCGTATACTAAAATTGTTTGATCATCTTCCATTTTGTCTAATCCATAAGCAAGAGCAGCCGCAGTTGGTTCGTTGATGATCCGTTCGACTTCCAAACCGGCAATTTTACCGGCATCTTTTGTGGCTTGACGTTGTGCGTCATTAAAATAAGCAGGTACAGTAATAACCGCTTTATCTACTTTTTCTCCCAAATAGTCTTCTGCATAAGATTTTAAGTATTGTAAAATCATTGCAGAAATTTCTTGTGGAGTATATTGTTTTCCTTCAATTTCCACTTTATAGTCCGTTCCCATATGACGTTTAATGGAAATAATGGTATTCGGGTTGGTAATGGCTTGACGTTTTGCCACTTCCCCTACTTGTCTTTCCCCATTTTTAAAGGCTACAACCGAAGGAGTTGTACGGTTTCCTTCTGGATTGGGAATTACTTTCGGTTCACCGCCTTCAAGAACGGCAACACAAGAGTTTGTAGTTCCTAAATCAATCCCAATGATCTTGCTCATGTCTCATACCTCCTAACTTGTTATGTAAAACTTTCCGTCCTATTGATTTACTTTCACCATCGCAGGACGTATCACACGGTCTTTTAATTTATAGCCTTTTTGAAGTTCTTCCACTACGATGTTAGGACCAACCGTTTCATCGTTAGCCACCATGACGGCTTGATGAATATTTGGATCAAACTCTTTTCCAGCCGCTTCAATTTCTTCAAGTCCTTCTTTTTTTAAGGCTTCCAAAACACCATTGTAAACCATCTTCATTCCTTGAAGAAGAGATTTGGCTTGCTCATCAGAGACCGTTACTTGCAATGCTCGTTCAAAATTGTCCAGAACGGGAAGAAGGTCAGAGATTAAGCTTTGGGCTCGATACTTTTCGCTGGCTTGCTTTTCGATATTCACACGCCGGCGATAATTTTCGAAGTCCGCCAACAATCGCAAATAACGATTCTCTGCTTCCTCCAGTTTAGTCTCCAATTCTTTAATTTTTTGATTTTGCTTTTCGATATCTGTTTGATTTTCTTCTTGAACATTCTCCCCATTTTCTGGAGATTCTTCCGATTGTTCCTCGGATTCAGCTACTTGTTCAGAAAGTTCCGGTTTATTCTCAGTTTCAGACTGAAGTTCTTCGTTTTCTTTCTCTTTTGATTCTTGCTCTGTCTCATCCATCGATTGTTTTTTTTCTTCTGTCAATGGATTCACCTCCTTAAAATGGCGGAAAGTGGAAAGACAAAGAAAAAGAGAGCAGCCAGCCTAAAAGCCGGTCACCGCCCGCTATCAACACTCCTCAATATTTCCACCATGTTTAATTTTGATACAATTTTGTCAATACATTACTCAAACTATCGCTAAAAAACTGGAGCAGACTAATGACTCTTGAATATTCCATACGAGTCGGACCTAAAACGGCAATGGTTCCCACATGTTTATCTCCTATAGAATAGGAAGCCGTGATGAGACTGCAATCTTTCATGGCCAAATTTTTGTTTTCTCTTCCAATTTTCACTTGAATGCCGATTGGAATTTGGTTCAACAAACGGGCAATGCCTTTCTCTTGTTCAATCATATCCAGTAATAACCGAATTTTCTCGATATCATGAAATTCAGGCTGATTCAACATATTGGTCTTCCCGCCGAAAAATAATTTTTCATCGGCTGGAAGTTCTACCGCCCTCACCAGCGAGCGAAGAATATCGTCATAATTAGATATATGCTGGCGAAGCAGCGTTGCCACTTCTTTATATATGTGATCCTGCAAATTGTCAAGCGGAACGCCAAATAAACGTTCATTTAAAATATTGACCATTTTTTCTATATCGCCTGAACTGATCGTTTTCGGGAGAGTAAAGGTCCGATTTTCCACATGTCCAGTATCCGTCACAATGATGGCAACCGCCGTTTCCTTATTTAAAGGGACAATTTGGATTCTTTTTAATTTGTTCTCTTTTAATCTTGGCCCCAGCGCAATCGCTGTATAATTGGTCAGCTCTGATAAAATTTTCGCCGACTTTTGTACGATCCTCTCCATTTCATAAATCCTTTCAGCGAAGATGGAGCGGATCATCATAATATCTTGTTTATTGAGCTTCTCCGGATGAAGGAGATGATCAACGTAGTAGCGATACCCTTTTTCAGACGGAATTCTCCCTGATGAAGTATGCGTTTTTTCAAGAAATCCCAATTCTTCCAAATCAGCCATTTCATTGCGAATGGTGGCCGAACTAAAATGGATTTCGCTTTTTTTGGATAAACTGCGCGAGCCGACAGGTTGTGCAGATCGAATAAAGTCATCAATAATTGCTTGCAGAATCAGCAATTGGCGATCTGTTAACACCTTACATCACCTCTGTTAGCACTCTCTTCTATCGAGTGCTAAATCTATTAAATAACTTATCAAAAGGGGACTCCTCTGTCAATCATTTAACTAATGCCAAGAAAAGCTTGGAACACTTCATTTCCCAAAAACCTTCCTTTTTTCGTGAGACGGATAAAATCTCCTTGTACTTCCACTAGTCCTTTGTTTTCCATTTCTTTCGCAGGAGATGAGAAAATCTCCATAAGCTCTATCCCAAATTTATGATGAAAGCGAGTCATTGACACTCCTTCTGTTTTTCGCAATCCTAAAAACATTTCTTCTTCCATCTTTTCTTCTTGGCTGAGACTGATTTCTTCCATAACAGGAAACTGGCCGTTTTCCACCGGCGCCATATATTTTTTCAGCGGCCCGTAATTAGCTCGTCTCTTCCCATTCACATACGAATGTGCCCCAGCGCCAAACCCATAATATTCGCCATTATTCCAGTAAACAAGATTATGCTTGCTTTCATAGCCTTTTTTAGCAAAATTGCTGATTTCGTATTGATGAATTCCATGCCGTTCCATTTCATCCATCAGCAGATCATACATTTCCGCTTCCAAATCCTCGGATGGCAGCGGCAGCCTCCCTTTTTTCATTAAATTGTAATAAACCGTTTTCGGTTCAATGATTAAAGAATACGCTGAATAATGAGGAAGATCGAGTTGAAGCGCTTTTTCCAGCGACAACTGAAAATCCTCTTTCTTTTGTCCGGGAAGGGCATACATTAGATCAATACTGATATTTTCAAATCCTGCTTTGATTGCCATATCCACTGTTTTCACGACGTCTTTGCCCGTATGAGTCCGGCCGATTCTTTTCAGCAATTCATCATCAAATGATTGAACTCCTAAACTCAGTCGGTTTACGCCATAATGGTGTAGAATGGCCAATTTTTCTTTTGTTAAGTCATCCGGATTGGCTTCAAAGGTAAATTCTCCTTTTTGGAAAGGAAGAATGTCGCGGATCGTTTTGCAAAGCTCTTCCAGCTGGTCAGCTTCCAGCGCGGTGGGAGTCCCCCCTCCGACAAAGATCGTTTTCAGCTCTCGGGTGGGAAATGCTTCAAGAGTGATCCTCATCTCTTCTTTTAACGCTTTCAAATAGCGTTTAACCGGCTGGCCTTTCAAAAAGAACTTATTAAAATCGCAATAATAACAAATTTGTTTACAAAACGGTATATGGATATAGGCAGACTCGATCATGAAGTCTTCACCCCTTTCCTATTAAAAAGATCCTTGTACACAATCAGCAAAGTCCTTTACACGAAGTTGATCTATAAATAGGTCCAAGAAAAAAAAACGAGAAAGGGAAAGCGGAACTTCGCCTTCCCATTCGATCGTTCGTTTTCTATTTACAAAGAAACTTGATGATACAGTCGCTGTCATTTAGAGTCATCCATTTTTAATACTGCCATGAAGGCTTCTTGCGGTACTTCAACGGACCCTACTTGCTTCATCCGTTTCTTTCCTTCTTTTTGTTTTTCCAGCAGTTTTCGTTTTCGGGAAACATCTCCTCCGTAACACTTCGACAATACATTTTTCCGCATTGCTTTGATCGTGGATCTGGCTATGATTTTGCTCCCGATCGCGGCTTGTACCGGAACTTCAAATTGTTGTCTAGGGATTAAGTCTTTCAGCTTTTCTACAATCACTTTTCCTCTCTCATAAGCAAAATCGCGATGGACAATAAAGCTTAAGGCATCGACTTTCTCCCCATTCAGCAAAATATCCATTTTCACTAATTTCGACGGTTTGTATCCAATAAGTTCATAATCAAAAGAAGCGTACCCTTTTGTACTGGACTTTAGCTGATCAAAAAAGTCATACACAATTTCAGAAAGCGGAATTTCATATATAACATTGACGCGAGTGTCATCAAGATATTGCATATCGATAAACTGACCGCGCTTTGCTTGCGCCAGTTCCATGACAGCACCGACATAATCATTTGGGACCATCATGCTGGCTCGAACATAAGGTTCTTCGATCCGATCGATCTTCTGAGGATCCGGCATATTGGTCGGATTATCTACTTGAACTTCTTTCCCATCCGTCGTATGAACTTTATAAATAACGCTTGGCGCCGTCGTAATTAAATCAATTTTAAATTCACGCTCAATCCGCTCTTGAATAATCTCCATATGCAAAAGTCCTAAGAAACCGCAGCGGAAACCGAAACCGAGCGCTTGTGACGTTTCCGGTTCAAATTGCAAAGCAGAATCGTTCAATTGTAATTTTTCAAGCGCTTCGCGAAGATCATTAAATTTAGCAGAGTCGATAGGGTACATTCCGCAATAAACCATCGGATTTAATTTCCGGTAGCCGGGAAGCGGTTCAGAAGCCGGGTTGACTGCCGAAGTAATGGTATCACCGACTCTTGTATCACCGACATTTTTGATGGAGGCCGTTAAATAGCCGACATCTCCAACCATTAATTCATCCCGAGTGACAGGCTTAGGAGTTAACACACCCACTTCCGTAACCTCAAACTCTTTTCCCGTTGCCATCATTTTAATTTTGTCCCCGACTTTGACCGATCCATCCACTACACGAATATAGGCGATAACCCCTTTATACGGATCATATAAAGAATCGAAAATGAGCGCTTTCAAAGGGGCGTCAGGATCCCCTTCCGGAGGCGGAACCATTTCCACAATCTGCTCCAGTATCTCGTCGATCCCGATACCTGCTTTCGCTGATGCCAGCACGGCTTCCGAAGCATCTAATCCAATGACGTCCTCGATTTCTTGGCGCACTCTTTCCGGATCAGCGGCCGGCAAATCAATTTTATTGATGACTGGGATAATTTCCAAATCATTATCAATGGCTAAATAGACATTGGCAAGCGTCTGAGCTTCAATGCCTTGGGCAGCATCCACGACGAGAATGGCTCCTTCGCAAGCTGCCAAGCTTCTCGAAACTTCATACGTAAAATCGACATGCCCAGGCGTGTCGATTAAATGAAAGATATAGTCTTCTCCGTCTTTCGCTTTATACTTCAATTGAACAGCATTCAGCTTGATCGTAATGCCGCGTTCTCTTTCTAAATCCATCGTATCCAGCAGCTGATCTTTCATCTCCCGTTCCGATAGGGCGTTTGTTTTTTCAAGAATGCGATCAGCAAGCGTGGATTTTCCATGATCGATATGGGCGATAATGGAAAAATTGCGAATATGCTTCTGTCTATTCAGTTTTTCTTCCCGCTTCATACTCATTCACTCCTGTTTATCGGCACACGTACACTATTGTCGATTATAGCAGTCAGATTGCCAAGATTCAATGAAAACCTTTCTTGTCAAAAACGGTCTTCTAATCTTCCGCAATCCGTTCATATATTTGGCTGTTAAAACGGATTTATCCGATTTTAGCTGATGCGGCTAGTTCGGATATCACTCATGTGTTTCGAGATATTCACGGCGGTTATCCCTCTCTTAGTGGAAGAAGTATCTTTTTTCCTGCTTGAAAGAACGTTTTTACATAAAGAAGAGGGCGTCATAGCACCCTCTTCTTTTAAAAGCAGTGGATCATATGAATTCTACTGTTTTGAACGCTGAGTTTCGCCGGACTGATTCACTTTTTCTGCTTGCCAATAATAATCGCTGAAGGCATCGGCAAAGGCTTCACATGCTCTAGTGATTTCATCCATTGTATTATCCACTCCTCCCACCTCGATTAAAAATGCTTTGTCCGACAAATCTTGGTTGAATTTTCCGTTTGTGTTTTTGCCTTGCTTGACGATAACCCCTCTTGATAACCCAGGATATTTTTTTTCTAATCGTTTATGAAGCTCCGTGGCAAGGGCAGCATTTTTTTCATAATTCGGATGTTCAGCTCCGATAATAAAAGCGATTTTCGCATAGCTCTTTCCATGAATTCGAGTGGTGGTTGCATTTTTCCGCTGAGAATCACGGTGAATATCGATAAAATACTGTAAATCTCGATGACGTTTCATGGCCGAAGCGACAACTTGCCTTGATTCTTGGTAAGCCAATCCGTAGTCCCATCCACGTTTATTGAGTAAATCGACGATATCCGTCTTATCCACATAAGTGCCAATTCCCTTCTCTTCAAGCTTGCTTTTTAAAATTTCTCCCACTTTTGTGACATTTAGTTTTGAATTTTGCGCAGCATCCGGATCATTCACCCCGTTCAAATATGGCAAGTATGATTCATGGGTGTGGGTAAAATAAAGATATACGGTTTGTTTTTCGTTAGTCGACAGAGGAGGATTCTGTTTCTTTTCGGTCTCGAGATCCTTCGTGTTTTTCAAAGGCGCCTCCTTCTCTTTGCTTAATACTTCTTTTGGCGGTTCCGACTCAATCGGAAGGTTCGTATAGTTTGTCCCCTTTCCGGCTACGAGGATATAACCATCATAAATGGAAAATCCGGGGATTTCCCTGCCTAATAAACTTCGCTGATCTTTCATTTTAATATTCGTCGCAAATTGAAATAACACTTCATTCAGCGAAGGAACGCGGATATCTTTTGGTTCCTCTTTTAAAAACAACTTATTCTCCATCGTAAATAGATGATATAGGACCGCTCCCGATATATTTTTTGTCGCCTTATTCACAGAATTGGAGGATAGCCGGTATTCATTTTGAAACGTTGTTAAAATCCCCACCAAAGAAAAAACGGATAAAAGAGCGGCAAAAAAAGTAAAAGCTGCTTTTACGATAGTCGCAATGTCGATAGACAGGATATAGTGGGAGTTTGTTTTTTTCATCGTTCCACCCTTTCGTTTCAGTCTAGTAATATACCTATGACTTTCATAGAAAAGGTAGAACTTCTCTTTCCCGTTTTGGCAAAATCGTGATGCTTTCGATGATTTTGCCCAAAAAAAGCAGCCGGTTTCAGCGAGTGTAGAAACCGGCGTTATGCTGTCCAATAGCACTATGAAGAGCAGCGTTCAGACCATTAGCAATAATATTGGCAGTATCCTGAATAAACACGTCCACTTCTTTTGGCGTCACCATTAAATTGTGGCCAAGTGGAGCCAGAACTTCATGAATGAGCTTTCTTTTTTCTTCTTCACTTAAAGTGCCAATCAGCCCTAAAAACATTTTTCGCGGTTCCTCATCGGGAAGATCTTCCTCTGTTAATTTTTTCTTCTTCCCGAACAGAAAGCCGGCAGGTGCAAGTGCTTTAGAAGGCCGGTCTCCTTCTTTCATTTCTCGTCCGAAATGCTTAAGCATAAAATCAATCGTTTCGCTCGTAATCGACACTGCATCCAAAACAGTCGGCACTCCAATGGCAATAACCGGCACTCCTAAGGTTTGCTTGCTCAATTCTTTCCGTTTGTTTCCGACACCTGAACCGGGTTGGATGCCTGTATCCGATATTTGAATCGTAGCGTTAACACGTTCAATAGATCTTGAGGCCAGAGCATCAATCGCAATAATAAAATCAGGTTTTGATTTTTCAACCACTCCGTAAATAATGTCGCTCGTCTCAAGCCCCGTCAGACCCATGACTCCTGGAGCAAGAGCACTCACTTCCCGATACCCTTCTTCTACCGCTTCAGGCTGAAATTGAAATAAGTGCCTTGTCACTAGCACATTCTCACAAACGATCGGCCCTAACGAGTCGGGGGTGACATTCCAATTTCCAAGGCCGACTATTAAACAGCTGGCATCTTTAGAAATATGATTTTTTTGCAAAAACTGCGAGAATTCGTTGGCAAAAACGGCGGTTACTTCTTTTTGCAGTTCCGTGTTTTGCTCCCGAATTCCTTGAGCTTCAATCGTTAAATAATGACCGGCTTTCTTCCCGATTTTTTTCTCGCCTTCCTCCGTAATTTCCACATAGGAAATGTGGATGCCATTTTTGTCCTGCTCTTGAACAATGACTCCCTTAAGTTCTGATTTTTCTTTATCCTTCTCCTCAATCATTTCTTTCGCTTCTATCGCCAAATCCGTTCGAACGGCATATACGCTATAATCGATGTTTTTTTCTTTTTCCACTATGATCAGCCCTTTCCGAAACCACCTGTTTTGATTATTTTTCCCATTAGCCAAAGCTTCATTCCTTCGATATTACAAACGAACAGATGTTTTCCGTCATTGGCAAATCAGCTTCGCTTAAAGTTCGCTTTATCAATTCCAGTATTGCAATATCGGCATTCGTTTGATAGAATAACTTTTGTTCTTATTGTTTAAGAAAAGTGAAAGTCGAGTATCTATAAAAATCTCGATCGCTCACAGGAGGTGACAGAGATGCCAAATATTAAGTCTGCAATTAAACGTGTAAAAACAAATGAAGAACACAGAGCGAGAAACGCACAATTTAAATCTTCTATGCGTACAGCGATCAAAAAGTTCGAAGCAGCGGCTGTAAACAATGCCGATAATGCTCAAGAACTTCTCCAAAATGCGGTGAAGCTCGTCGACAAAGCAGCGGCTAAAGGCATTATTCATAAAAATACGGCAAGCCGTACTAAATCCCGCTTAATGAAAAAATTATCTGTCAACGCATAAATAAAAAAGGATGTCAAACGGACATCCTTTCAGAGTGTAGACAAAAGGCATCCGAATGTGCGCTTTCGGATGCCTTTTGTCACTTTTATGCTTTCAAATGTTTGGAATAGACCCCTCCAGGGGTCTATTTTATGTTATTGCTGGACTTTTCCATGTCCAGCAAGCCATCTTTTTCAAATTCATTGCAGCAAAAGTTAGCATCGCCTGCATGGACAATTTTTTTAGACCTCTTAAGGTTGTCCAACGCATACCATGCTTTTCCTTTGCATCAGCAAAAACACGTTCAATGGTTTCTTTCCGTCTTGCATAAATGCTCTTATTCTCTTGTGTATGCCGAAGATGATCAGCTTCCTCTAAATAAAATTCCCATACATGTCGCTGAATCAGTTTTTTATGCTCCTTACTTTGGGTGCACTTCGAAAGGAATGGACAATCTTTACACTGGACTGGATCAGAAAAATATTGACGATAGCCTTCCTTCGTCGTAGTTGCATATTTTAACACTTGTCCTTGCGGACAAAGATAACAATCGTAGTATTCATCGTAAACATACTCATGTTTTTTGAAATAACCATCCTTTGTACGAGGGCGAGTATAAGGTAAAGCAGGGGTCATATCATTTTCAAATATGTATTGGGCAACGGCGGGAGTTTTATATCCAGCGTCAGCAGCAACTACAACCGGTTTTCCATGTTTTTCTATGACTTTTTCAAGAAGTGGCTCCAATACGGAACTGTCATGAATATTCCCTGGCGTTACAATAGCCCCCAAAACAAAGCCATTTCGATCCGCAGCAGCATGGAATGAGTAAGCAAACTGTTTTGTTCGCTCGTCTTTTACGTAGTAACCACTTTCCGGATCAGTGGTACTTTCTTTTATTTCTTTATATTCTTCTTTCCCAAATTTATCTGGAGGAAATGGCTTTTTTCCATGTGCTTCTCGATCAGCATTTATCTCATCTTGTAGACGTGCTTGATAGGCTTTCGTTTCTTTTCGAACCACTTTCTTCTCAAATTTATGCTTATTCGCACTCGCTTTGACATGAGTAGAATCAATAAAGACATGCTCACTGCTTATCAGCTTCTTATCTGCAGCTTCTTTCAAAATGCGATAGAATATCTGTTCAAATAAGTCTGTATCCTTAAAGCGTCGCTCGTAGTTTTTCCCAAACGTTGAAAAGTGAGGTACCTTATCATAAAAACCAAATCCAAGAAACCAACGGTAAGCCAGATTCGTTTCGATTTCCTCTATAGTTTTTCGCATGGAACGAATACCGAAGGTATATTGGATGAAAGCCATTTTAATCAATACAACTGGATCAATACTTGGTCGACCTCTTTCCGATGAATACATGTCTTGAACAAGCGAATAGATAAATGAAAAATCAATAGCAGCGTCGATTTTACGAACCAAATGATCTGCAGGTACAAGTTGGTCTAAAGCTATCATTTCTATTTGATCACGATTCATCTGTGTATTTTTTGTTAGCACTTCATCCACCTCAATTCATTACGGTATCTTAATTATACAAAAAAGACTGTCGGCAAATCCGGTTTTTTCCGGTTTTTTCGGATTTGTCGACAGTCTGAAAGGATGTCAAACGGACATCCTTTTTTATTTTGCACTTTTTATCCATGAAGGTGACTTAATTTCCCCCACAGACAAAATTCCAGTTTTTCAAACTCCGACAAAAGATGGTAGATGGTCCATTCTCGACAGAGGAACACTGCTTATTTTTGATTCCTTCCAAAAAATTTTAATAAAAATAGCTCAATGACCATCTTTTTATCCATCGCGCTTGTTTTCATCGCATAGTCGCATTCTGCCAGCAGATGGATGATCCGCGCCAAATCTTCTTCTGTAAATTTCTGTGCCTTTTCAAGAGCCAGCTTTACACGAAAAGGATGCACCTTCAAAATGGCAGCTATTTTTTGCTGTCCATAACCCTTCCTTGCCAGCTCTTTTACTTGGTAAATAAGCCGAAATTGGCTTGCAATGATAGATAATAATTTGATGGGTTCTTCATTTTGTTTTAACAAATCATAATAAATTTCAAACGCTTCTTCGATCTTGCCGTTCACTATTTTATCCACTAAAGAAAAAACATTTTGTTCGAGCGATTTTGCCGTTAACCGTTCCACCATTCCTGCATCGATAACACTTGTTTCTGTGGCATACATGGCAAGTTTGTCAATCTCGCTGGCCAAAATCATTAAATTCATTCCTGCAAGAGTCATCAGTTGTTGGACAGCAGCATCATCCATTTCTTTGTTTTTGGCTTTTGCGCGTTCTTTTATCCAGATCATGGTTTCTTTCTCATTCAGTTTTTTCGCCTCAAACGTTTCAGCCTTTTCCTTTAATCGCTTTGTGATTTTTTTACGTTCATCCAATTTTTCATAAGGCGCGGCAAAAACGACGATGGAATAAGGCGCCGGTTTTTCAATGTAATCCAACAGCCTTTTTAGGTTATGCTCCACTTTTTCTTTCGACTTCTCCGCCTTTAAAAAAACGGGATTATGTAGCACCACTAAACGCCTTTCCCCTAAAAACGGAAGCGTTTCGGCGTCTTCAATCGCCAACTCGACCGGTGTTTCTTCCAAATCGTACGAGGAAAAATTAAAATCCATTTCTTCTTCGTTTAACGCATATTGAAGCAACTTTTGCTTTAATTCACTCATAAAAAACGTTTCTGGTCCATATACTAAGTAAAGCGGAGAAAATTGTCTTTTCTCAATTTTTTCCCATACATTCATCAGCGTCTATACTCTCCAATTGCTTTTTTATTCATCCATTGCAGATCTATCATAAAAAAGCAATTCCTTTTTGACAAGGGGAACATCTTTTACCCGTTGATGCACCCCTTGCCAAATCTATATAAACGCTGGCAAAAAAGTCCCGGGAACTTTTGTTGGCCAGCGGTAAACCTCGCTGTTTATATTGTCGCCATACAAGATCAAAATATAGGTGTCAACTCTTGTCATAGAAGGAAATTGTTCGAGGAGCTATAGATTTTTTTGTATAGATCGAATATACTGAAAAAAATAGGAGGGGATAGGATGAACGAATTCGAAAAAGATGTCCAGTCAAAGCGCAATGACGCCGTAGATTCTGGTGTAGGTTTTGGGGTTTCGTTTCTTTTCTTCACCATTATCTTTCTGATAGGAGTAACGATTAAAGCGATTGGGTAAGTGGATGAAAAGTTCGTCATAAAGGGACGAACTTCTTTTTTTGAACTACTATATGCTATGGAAAATGAGTCTGGAACGTTCCTTTTTCCTTGTAAAATTTGTAGGTGATCTGCCCATTGAGATCTGTGCGAAACACATTGATATGTTGCTCCTCCAACAAACGGATCACCTCCGGATGAGGATGTCCGTAACGATTTTTCACTCCGACTGAAATCACTGCGATTTTCGGGTTCACAGCCTCTAGAAATTTTGGGGATGTAGATGTCTTGCTCCCATGATGCCCGACCTTTAATATATCCGCTTTTAAATTCCATTGCTGGACAAGCTCAGCCTCCCCCTCCTTCTCCAAATCTCCTGTAAACAGCCATCTCAATCCGCCTATCTTGGCATACAGCACTAGAGAATCATTATTTCCTTCATAAAATGAATCGTCAGGAGAAAGAAACAAAAAGGCAAAGTTGCCTGTGTTCCATCCTTGCCCCTCTATCCCTTCAGTAACTTTGATTTGTTTTTGGAAAGCAAGCCGAATTATTCTTTTCATGATGGCGTCTTTTTCAGATCCCGGAGTAATGATGATTTCCCGGATATGGACAGCAGGAATGATTTCTGTCGCCGCTCCGACATGGTCATAATCGCCGTGAGTCAAAATCAGTTTATCAATTTCCGTAATTCCTTTGCTTTTCAAATAAGGTACTAAAATATCCCTCCCAACGGAAAATTCCCTGCTTTTTTCTTGCCATTCGTCTCTTTGAAAGGGAAGATGTCCGCCAGTATCGATTAAATAGTTGCCTTTATGAAACGGGAGATGGATGAAAATAGAGTCCCCCTGACCGACATCGATAAAAGTAACTTCTCCATAAGGGCTCATACGCAAGCACATAAGATGGACGACCAATACTGCAGCTAATAAAAGACTTGCCTTTATCATGGAATGATATTTTTCCCACAAAAAAAAGAAGAAGAAAACAGCCCCCATGTACAAAAAAAGAAAGAACTCATTAGGCTTTCCAGTGACAATAGTGGCAAATGGCAGGTTTCCGCAATCTTCAGCAAACTGATTGATTTTGCCGAACAACCATGAAAATGTTTGGACGGGTGGCGGCAATCCTCCAGCAACTTTGAGAAACAAAAAACTGAAAAGAGAAAGCGGCATCATCAAAAAAGAATAAAATGGAACAAAGAATAAATTGGCCGCAAGGGATATAATGGAAATTTCATAGAAATGATAAAGTAGAAGCGGAATACTGGACGCTTGGGAGATCAACGTAATGGCAAATGACTTTCCCAAAGCACTTTTCAATCGGGAAATCAACGGGGAGGAAAGCAAAAGAGAAACGCTCACCATATAGCTCAGCTGTAAACCGATGTGGTACAGCAAAAAAGGATCGTATAAGATGACCAACATAAAACTGGCTCCGATGGCATCTAATGAAGTCCATCCCCTTTTGGTTAGAGAGGCAAGGAGGAGAAAACTCGTCATCAGTACAGATCTTACAACAGGAGGAGATCCTCCGGTCATCACCGCATAAAGAGGCAATAAAAACAGCAGAATCCACGCTGAGGTTTCTCTTGTCACCCCTAGTCGGATCAAAAGATAAAAAAAGGCGCCTGCTATCAATTGGACATGGAGACCGGAAACGGCAAGCAAATGAATAATCCCCAATTTTTGATAAGCTGTCATCAATTCTTCATCTGCTTTGCTTTGATCACCAAATAGAAGGGCTGCCGCTACAGCTTTCATTTCTTGCGGAAATTGATCCATGACTAATTGGATGCCCTGTGCACGCATCTTTTGAAGTCGATCCAAAAACGTCGGTTTTGTGTAGTAGCAATCGTCTAAACGAATGTTGCCGATCGGTTCGATGATCCAATAAATTTGATGATCCGATAAATAGGTTTTATAATCAAAGCTGTTCTCGTTTCTGCTTGTGGATGGCTCCAGTAATTTTCCGGAAAACGAACAAACGAGGGGAGAAACCAATTTTTGCTGGAGAAGCTGTTTTTCTTCTGGAGAATGAAGAGTGTATCGCAATTCAAGCTTTTCTCCATCTTGAGAAATAACACGGGCCTTCAGCTGATCGCCGTCGAAGGTCATATCTTGTTGAAAAGAAACCGTCCAATTCGATTCCGTACCAACATATAAACTATGATGATGACTTGAGCGAATGAAGGTGGCCAAATAAAAAAACACAGACACCGCTAACAGGGAAATGACTACTGTTTTAGGAAGCTTGAATAAAAGAAACAAGCAAATCATCAAAAGAAAAAGACGGACGCTGCCTAAAAAACGAGGCAGTGCCCAAATGCTGCCGAAAAGAGAAAAAACGGCGAAATAGAGAATGTTTCCTTTCATTCCCCACCCCCAATATATTAGCCAAATAAGTCCGTGACCTGCGCTTTTAACTGTTGCAAAGTTTCAGCATCTTCTCCGGATAATTCCAATTTGTCCATCAATGTTTGTACAAGTTTTTTCTTTTCCTCGTTTTTGCGATCAATGATCGGCCATTCAAAGGGAATGTGTTCTACTTTTACCCCCGCTTTTTCAAATAATTCAAGGCTGAAAGGATGGTTGTGATAGCCATTCGCATAATATACGGAGGAAATTCCCGCTTGAATAATGGATTTTGTACACTGCACGCACGGAAAATGAGTGACGTAAATTTCCGCATTTTTCGTTGGCACTCCAAATTTGGCGCATTGCAAAATAGCATTCATTTCAGCGTGAATCGTCCGGATGCAATGTCCTTCTTCCATATAGCATCCGACATCCACACAATGTTCCCCACCAGCAATGGATCCATTGTATCCACCCGCAATAATTCTTTTTTCCCGAACAATAGTAGCTCCAACCGCCAATCTCGTACATGTACTTCTTAGTGACAATAAATGGCTTTGAGCCATAAAATATTGATGCCAAGTGATTCTTGTGCTCACAGCGATGCTCTCCTTTAAATCGACATATTTTTCTGAAGCGTTGCTTTTCTTTCTAGTTTATAGGCAACGAAAAGTTGACGTCAATAATACCGCCTTATTTCACTGTTACTTTATCTTTTAATTTTTCAAAAGTTTTGTCTCCGATTCCAGAAATGTTTTTTAAATCTTCGACCTTTTGAAAGGCTCCGTTTGTTTCCCTATACTCAATAATAGATTGTGCTCTTGTTTCACCGATGCCGGGTAAATTTTGCAATTCCTCCGCCGTTGCCGTATTAATATTCACAAGCTGCTCTCCTTGGCCATTTCCACTATTAGCGGGATGAGTGGAAGGAATACTTTGAGAAAGCGTTGTCGATTCTTTTTCCCCGACTTTCGGGATGTACACAACCATTTCATCTTGTAGTTTCTGTGCCAAATTTACTTTCGTTTGATCGGCTTCTTTCCGAAAGCCCCCTGCTTTTTGAACGATATCATAAATCCTGTCATTGGTCGTTGCTTCATAAATTCCCGGTCTCATGACTGCTCCTTTTACATCAATCACCACCGATTGTGGTTTTGCCGCTCCCTCTTCTTTCTCCTCTACAGCTTTTTCAGTCATATTCTCTTTTGTTTCTTCCTTTGGCATCACAATAGACGGTTGGTCTGTTTTCTCCTTATGGCCGGTTTGGTAAAAAAATAAGAGAAGAATCCCAATAGAGGCCGCAATCAAGGCGGGGATACGATATCGCTGCAGCAGTTCCATTTTTGTTCCTCTTCACCTCAAGTCATATTATTTTTTTCAACGCATACATTGTAGGAGAAATGTCATTTAAGGAGGGACCTTATTTGAAGACAGGAATCATCGGTACGGGAAATATGGGAACCATTCTAATCGAATCGTTCATCGAATCAAAAGCCCTAGTCCCTTCGGATGTATATATACACAATCGCACTCCTGAGAAATCACTTAAACTTAAATCCCAATACCCTGGATTAAACGTAGCGGCTAATAACCGTGAAGTCATTGAAAAAAGCGACATCATTTTTCTATGTGTCAAACCAAAAGAAATCTATTCGCTTATTGCCGAACACCAGTCGGTTTTTTTAAAAGAAAAATGCGTCGTTTCGATCACTAGCCCCATTACCACGGCCCAATTGGAGTCGCTTCTGCCCTGTTCTTGTATAAGAGCGATCCCCAGCATCACGAACCGGGCTTTGGCAGGTGCTGTATTAGTAACATTTGGAGAAAATTGCCAAGAGGAGTGGAAAAATCAATTTTTACACTTAATTAAGGCCATTTCTCATCCGGTTGAAATAGATGATCGTTGGACAAGGGCCGCTTCGGATATCGTCAGCTGCGGGCCGGCTTTTTTCAGTTATATGACCCGCAAGTTTATTCAAGCTGCGGTGAACGAAACGGGCATCAGTCAAAAAACAGCGGAAAATCTTGCTTCTGAAATGCTAATCGGAATGGGAGAACTATTGAAAAAGAAGATTTATACACTGCAAAGCTTGGAAGAAAAAGTTTGTGTCAAAGGCGGTATAACCGGAGAAGGCATTGCTATTTTGGAGCAAGAAATCGGAGATATGTTTGAGAAGCTGTTTGCCAAAACTCACGCGAAATTTGCAGAAGATATTGCGGAGATCAATCAGCAGTTCGGAGCTTAATATAATGAATTCTTCTTCTACAGATCAATATCCTTCCGCTTTCAAAAATTTTTTTAAAAAAGGGGCGCACTCTTTTTGAGTGACTGCCCCTTTTCCATATAGTTGATTGGCCGATTGTTTACGAACTTAGCTTTTTACATACGAAAAAAATTCGTTCTGATTGTTCTAGTGGCGGATCATCCGTAAAATCCGCACTAATTTGAAGCACTTGAAAACCGCATTGTTCCAGCCATTTTTGATATTCCGCAATCGGGAAAGTACGCTGAACATGAAATTCGTCAAAACGCTCATATAAGCCGTTTTCTTGCTGCCGCACGAAAAAAGTTAGTTCGTGTTCGACGCTGTTCTCCTGCTCACTGGGAAAACAATTCCAAATATAGGATGCATCCTCATCATTAAAAGCATACGTATGATGAAGAAAAACATGGTTTATCTTATATAAAGAATGAACGTCAAACATAAAAAGCCCTCCGTCTTCCAAATGTTGATATATTCTTTCAAACGTACGGAGGACATCTTCCTCTTTTAATAAGTAGTTCAGTGAATCGCAGAACATCACTACTCCGTCAAACCGCCCTAACCCTTCTAATTCTCGCATATCTTGCTGAAACAGCGGAACATGAAAGCCGTGCTCGCTTATTTTTTGTTGAGCAACGATCAGCATGGTCTCAGACAAGTCAACGCCTGTTGTTTTCCAGCCTTTTTCTGCAAGCCTTACCGTTAACTCTCCTGTGCCGCATGCCAAGTCCAGTATACGAGCCCCTCCGTTCCCATGTTTTTTCATATGCCTGTCCAAAAATGCAATCCAGGCATCATAAGGAGCATCTTCCATCAAATCGTCGTATATAAGAGCAAAACGTTCGTACGTCATTTTAGAATCTCACTTTGAACGTCAACCGTCGGCGCATCTCCCCACAAACGCTCTAGGTTGTAGTAACTTCGCTCATCGCGGTGGAAAACATGGACAACGACGTCGCCAAGATCAAGAAGAATCCAACGTGCTTCATCGAACCCTTCCATTCTCTTGACAAACAAGCCTTTTTCTTCTACTTTTTCTTTTATTTCTCTGGCAATGGCCTGAACTTGCTTATCAGAGCCGCCATGGCAAATGACAAAATAATCAGCGATAAGGGAAATCCC
The DNA here is from genome assembly GCF_001050115.1 of Bacillus smithii. Taxonomy (NCBI): domain Bacteria; kingdom Bacillati; phylum Bacillota; class Bacilli; order Caryophanales; family Bacillaceae; genus Bacillus; species Bacillus smithii. The sequence continues at coordinate 2,307,939 of NZ_CP012024.1, forward strand.
CTTCATATTTAAAACGACGATATTTTCGGCTTTTTTATCATCCGCTGCCTTAACGGCGGTAAACAAGAGATCTTGACTACTCATTTACTTCCCTCCACTTTTTCACTAGGTGATTGTACGTATCAACCGTATCGGGAAAAACAGGTTGGTTTTTTTTCAAAAGAAACACGATGGTATTTTTTAATGCCTGAATAAGGGCTTCATCTAAGTTTCGTTCCGCCATTTCCCGTACTTCATCCACCCCCGGAAACTGTCTGCCCGGTTCGATGTAGTCAGCTAAATAAATGACTTTATCAAGCACCGTCATATCCGGTCTGCCAGACGTATGGTAGCGAATGGCATCCAAAACTTCTTCGTCTTCAATGCCTGCTTCTGTTTTCGCTAAGTACGCTCCGACCGGTGCATGCCATAATTCAGCATTAAATTGCAGAAGCTTAGGGTCCATTGCTTGTTCAATGATAATTTGTTTCATTTCTTCTTTAGGCCGGAATTTAGCATAATCGTGAAAAATAGCCGCCAATTCCGCCTTCTTCTCATCCGCTCCGTATTTCGCAGCCAGCTTGATGGCTGTCTCCATGACGCCCAATGTGTGCTGGAAGCGATGTTCCGTCAATTGTTCTTTCACAATCTTTAACGCTTTCTCACGTTTCATACAATCGATTCTCCTTTATATAGGCAATCACACTATCCGGCAATAAATATTTCACTGTTTCGTTTTTGGCTATTTTTTTTCGAATAAACGAAGATGACAGCTGAATTTCAGGAACGTCCACGATTAGAACAGGATAAGGAGTATCCACGCTGTAGTTGGGGCGCTTAACGCCAACAAATTGGACCAACTTGCACAACTCTTCAATGCGATACCATTTAGGCAAATATTCAATCATATCGCCGCCGATGATAAAGTAAAATTCCGTCTCAGGCTCTCTTTCTTTCAATAGAACCATCGTATCGTACGTGTACGATTTTCCCATCCTCAAAAGTTCAATTTCTTCAATGGTGAATTTTGGATGATCGGCAATCGCCAACGACACCATAGCCAATCGATCTTCCACACTAACGCTGTCCATTTTTTGTTTGTGCGGCGGCTCATAATTCGGCATAAATCGAACTTCATCCAGACCAAGTGCACACAGCACTTCATTCGCAATAATCAAATGACCGATATGGGGAGGATTAAAAGTACCGCCCAGTATGCCTACTCTTTTCTTCATTTTGGCAGAACGATTTGTTTGTTATTAGAGGATTCTTTGTACAAAATAATGGTATTACCGATCAATTGCACGAGTTCTGCGTTTGTCCCCTTCACCAACTGTTCGGCCACTTCCGATTTATCCTCTTCGCAGTTTTGCAAGACGCTCACTTTTAATAGTTCACGCGCCTCCAACGCATCATTGATCTGTTTCACCATATTTTCATTCACGCCGCCTTTTCCCACTTGAAAAATCGGATTCAAATGATGAGCCTGCGATCGCAAAAAACGTTTTTGTTTACCTGTTAACATGATACCCTCCTAGTTGTTCGAGCACAATTTTCTCCATTCTGTTTGCATCAGGAGCCACGCCCGTCCATTTTTCAAAGGCGGAAACACCTTGATAGACAAACATTTTGATTCCATTTTGGGTGATAGCCCCCTGTTTTTTGGCTTCCGCCAGAAATTTTGTTTCAAGTGGATTATAAATAATGTCCGATACAAATGTTCCTTTCTTTAACAAAGAAAGCGACAACGGCATTTCATCTGTTTTTGGACTCATCCCGATCGATGTCGTTTGAATGACAATCGAATAGTTTCCCATTCTTTGCTCAGCTTCGGAAATCGAAAGAACGTTTGTTTTTGTTTCAAACGGGCACTGTTCAGCAAGACGAGCCGCTTTTTCCATCGTTCTATTCGCAATATCAATCAATCGTACATGTTCAGATGCCAGTGTATAATAGATGGCTCTCGCCGCTCCCCCGGCACCGATGATTAAAATATGATCAAGATGAAGATCTCTGCCCAGTGCTTCTTTCAATCCTCTGACAAATCCATCGCCATCTGTATTATAACCGATCCAGCGATCGTTTTTGCGAACAACAGTATTCACAGCTCCAATCGCTTCCGCCAGAGGATCAAGCTCATCCAATAGCGGAATAATCGCCGTTTTATGCGGAATTGTTACGTTGAATCCTTCCACACCAATGGCTTTCATGCCTTCCACAGCCTTTTTCAGATCATTTGGCTTGACATGGAAAGGATGATAATAAGCCGGTATTCCCAACCTGCTAAAAGCATCGTTATGCATGGCCGGCGACATCGAATGAGCGATAGGATCGCCGATCACTCCATACAGTTTCATCATTTTCCCCACCATTATATTAAAGATTTTCGAATCAATACACTGACTCCTTTTGGCACGTAAGCCGCTACCACTGCACCCGGTTCATGAACCGTTACCCAACCAAGTCCTGAAAAGACAATGTCCGTTTTGGCATCTGTGATTTTGAATTCGTGGCGGATAAGCGGCGGAAAATCATCCAGCTGTTCTTCCCTTGGAGGAACGAGCATTTCACCGACATGCTTTTCATATAACGAGTCGGCTTTTTCCAATTTTGTACGATGAATTTGCAGTTCGTTCGGCATGTAGCAAACAAGCGAGCGACGACCGCCCTTCAGATAATCAAGACGGGACAAACCCCCGAAAAACAACGTTTGTTTTTCATTCAGCTGATATACTTTCGGTTTAATTTCTTTTTTGGGCATGATGATTTTCAAATCACGTTTATCTACGAAATGCGCCATTTGATGGTGGTTTATAATCCCCGGCGTGTCAATTAAAGCACTTCCGTCCTCCAACGGAATTTCGATCTTATCGAGTGTGGTCCCGGGAAAATGGGATGTGGTGATCAGTTCGCCCGACTCACCGCTTTCTTTCAAAATACGGTTGATAAAAGTGGATTTTCCTACGTTGGTGCATCCCACCACGTACACATCTTTTCCCGCGCGGTAGTGTTCGATCATTTCCATTGCTTCCCTTATAAAATGTCCTTTAGAGGCGCTCACCAAAATAACATCAATAGGTCTGAGCCCCAGTTTCTCCGCTTCTTTTTTCATCCAGTTTATTAATCGTTCCCGTTTCAACGATTTCGGAAGCAAATCCTCTTTATTTCCGATCAGCAAAACAGGATTATTTCCGACAAAACGAGGCAGACCAGGCAGCCAACTTCCATTGAAATCAAAGATGTCCACAATTTTTACAATGAGACTCTTAGTCTCGCCAAGCGTATGTAAAATTTTCAAAAAATCATCATCCGTCAACGAAACATCTTGAATTTCATTATAATGTTTCAAGCGAAAGCATCGTTGGCATACCACTTGTTCTTTTTGCAATGCAGAAGGTGGCGTATAGCCTACTTTTTCCGGATCTTCTGTCTGTATTTTCACTCCGCATCCTGTACAATAAATTTCTTGTTCGCTCACCTTTCATCCTCCCATTGTATTAACCCTTTCTTTTTACACACATTCATAATTCTTCTTTCAATCGTTCTATTGATTCTCGTCCAAAATCCGTCCGTTTGAGCAACCGGCACGACTAAAATGGTATAAAATCCGCCGCGGTTTCCTCCTAAAATGTCTGTCAGAAGCTGGTCTCCAATCACAACGGTTTCCTCTTTGCTTATATTCATCCTTTTCAGCGCTTTGCGAAAAGCCTTGCCCATCGGCTTTCTTGCTTTATGAATAAAAGGTATATTCAACGGTTCAGCGAATGCTTTTACACGATCTTCATTATTATTCGAAACGATGGTCACTTGAATACCGTGTTTTTTCATTCTATTAAACCACTCTTCAAGCTCAGGAGTCGCGCTCGGTCGATTCCATTCTACCAACGTATTGTCCAGATCGGTAATAATCCCCTTTATACCTCTTTTTTTCAAGGTAGCTGGATCAATATCGAAAATGCTTTTGACTTGTTCATTCGGCAAAAATGCTTTAATCAATTAAGTGCACCTCAATTATGATGTAGATGTCGATATTATCATACATAAATTTCTTCATAGTTTCAAAATAAATTCGTATCTATTATCTGTGCCAACTCGGTCGGAGCTGTCCCAAAAGGCAGTAAAATGACCTGGGGACCCCTTTTTTATCGAGAATTGTTGATGATCGCAAAATTCACTTGCTTTCTGCGGGCGATCCGCGAGCTTTCCCGCAAGAGTCTCGCCCACTTCGCAATCATCACTGTAAAATTTAACTTAGACAATGCAAAAATCGTCTTTTTCATTATCATGTAAGCGCCAAGCCGACACTCCGCCTGCTTCCAAAAAAGAAGGTCCGAAGATAGAGTTTTAAAATGCCAACCGACCATTGAAACTTGATTCTTTATAAGGAAGATCGAATTTTGCCGAACGGCTTGCTTTTTCCATTTCATACATGATTGAAGATGAAAAGAGACTTTGATTTTCAATAAAATATGACCGTTTCGTCGGAAAAACTTTTCGACAAATTCCCTGCATCCCCCATTGTGGATAACTTTATTCACATTTTCCTTCCAGTAAAATAACCCATTATTTCTTTTATGAACAGGTTAACCACAGCTTATCCACTTATCGATGTGGACAATAGAACGCTTGTTCTATTTAGAAAAATCTGCTAAAGTAAAGATACAACTTGAATAACCTACCATGATATGCAGAACGGTTCACAAGTAGAACGTTTCATTGGAGGTGAAAGATGTATGAGACTATTATCAGATGAGCTTTTAATTGAAACCTATTATAAGGCAATTGAACTCAAGTTAAGTCCTGATTTTATTCGCCTCATTGAAACGGAAATGGATCGTCGAGCTTTGAATCGTAACGTAAAGGTTTCCTCTTAATCCAATTCTTTTTTCTGCCCGTGCCAAAACACCGGGCTTTTTTTTGTTTCTAAAACTCTAAGTGTATTTTATTGAAAACAATCAAAAATGGCCATTTATGAGCTGAATCATGAATAACACCTTGCCGAAAGGTAATGAATAAAATAAGCAGAAAAAGAAGAAAGAAGGTCTCAAAAGATGAAGGTGATTCAAATTTGCCAAACGTGCAACGGAAAAGGAACCATTCCGAAATTCTATATTTTCAAAGCACATTGTCCAGATTGTGGAGGGAAAGGAAGAATGCCGTGCACCAGTCATGAACAGCGCAAACAGCATCTGCCGCCGCTCTCATGATTTCCTCTTCCTTAAAGGTGCTATTTCTCCCTCTCGTCTTAACATAATGGCTATCGCTTTCATTGAACGCGTAAGTCTCGAAAAAAAATGTCTGTGACCAATCAAGTGCACTTTCGCTAACGTTTTCCGAAAAAGAATATTTTATCCGATTGTTTAGACTTCGACGATTTTTCCGGCGTAAGAAACGAATGCACCGTCCCGGATGGATGAACATCCAATCTGCTGAGGAATTTCATTAAATCGGATGGAGAAAAAACAGGACGTGCAATGATGTTCCCCCATGTGCATATGAATAGAGAATAGGCACACCTTTTGAGGGGGGATGTTATGTTTGGAGTATTTTCAGCCTTTTCGTATTTTTTTAAAGAACTTCTCTTTCTCGTCTCCTATGTAAAAAACAACGCGTTTCCCCAGCCTCTGTCCCCAAATGAAGAAAAAATCTATTTAAAACGGATGGCAGAAGGCGACGAAGAAGCACGAAATTTATTAATCGAGCACAATTTGCGCCTTGTCGCCCACATTGTCAAGAAGTTCGAAAATACAGGGGAAGACCCGGAAGATTTGATTTCTATCGGGACCATAGGGCTCATTAAAGCAATTGAAAGTTATTCAGAAGGAAAAGGAACAAAGCTGGCCACATATGCAGCCCGCTGTATAGAAAATGAGATTTTAATGCATTTAAGAGCATTAAAAAAGACGAAAAAAGACGTTTCTCTTCACGATCCAATCGGGCAAGATAAAGAAGGAAACGAAATATCGCTCATTGACATTTTAAAATCCGAATCTGAAGATGTGATTGATACAATTCAATTAAACATGGAACTGGAAAAAGTAATGAAATATTTACGGGTACTTGATGAAAGAGAAAAAGAAGTGATCATCGGCAGGTTTGGATTGAATATGCAGGAAGAAAAAACACAACGGGAAATTGCCAAAGAACTCGGCATTTCACGCAGCTATGTTTCTCGAATTGAAAAGCGCGCACTTATGAAAATGTTTCATGAGTTTTATCGAGAAGAAAAAGAAAAGAAAAAGATGGAGCCTGACTAAGATAAAAAGGAAGAGCCAGGACACCTTAAAGGTATCTCGGCTCTTCCTTTTTAAGCACTATTCGGCTCCAACCTCGAGCGCAATCACGATACCGATAGTCGTCGCAAGAAGCAATCCAAGAATCATTAATGCCATCGAACCACCCCTTCTTACATCTTACACTAAGAGTGCCACAAATATCATATCATTTTTTGTAAAAAGATGGATGGTATTACATATATTGAAAACAGCGAAAATACCTGCACAATATCCGTTCTCTTCAATTTCTTCAGTCATCTTCTTCGTACTCAGTCAATTGAACATGATATTTTTGAGCTTTATAGAAAAAAAGAGCAGACCCTATGATCAAAACCACTGTGCCTGCCATCAGCATATTGGTTTGGATCTCTGTTTTCCCTTCAACCGGCAAAACCACACCTAAATAAAGAAAAACACTTAGCGCCGTCAAAGTACATCCAAACCTTTTGAAATCTACTATTTTCTCTTTTATTTTTTTGCATTGATTTTCCACTCGACCTATACCCCCATACTAAAGTTTGAACGTACAACCGTTAATCTTGATTGTCCCCAGTTGTCTTCACTTCCATAAAAAACATGAACCAAAAACAGCCTTAAGGCACATTCGAGAAATAGCGGCGCAGCCGGATTCGTGTCTTTGAAGGCCGTTCTAAAAGATGGGTTCAAACCCTTTCTTCTACTTTAGCACAGAGGAAGTGATCATGAATTAGTAACTTAAATACAGGTCTGGAAAATCATCTTAAATATAATGATAGTAGCAATCTATTTTAAAGATTCTACCATTTTAACCACTAGTTCAGCGGAATTTCGAGCCGCTTTTTCTAAATACTGATCAAAACTGATATTCGACTCCTTGCCAGCAATATCGGAAAGAGAACGAATGATGACAAAAGGTGTACCAAATTGATAGCATACTTGTGCAATAGCTGCAGCTTCCATTTCAACTGCCTGCAAATCATTCCATTTATGACGGATCGATTCGACGCGATCCGGATCGCTCATAAAAGAATCTCCCGTCGTGATCAGCCCTTTGACAACTTGAACCCCAGTCAATGTTTCTGCAGATCGAGCTGCCGTTTCAATTAAACGTTTATCCGCCAAATACGCGGCAGGCATCTGCGGCACCTGTCCATATTCATATCCAAATACGGTGGCATCAACATCATGATGGCGTACTTCTGTTGAGATCACGATATCTCCTACTTGCAATTCAGGGTTCAATCCCCCTGCCGAACCGGTATTAATCACCACATCCGGCTGATAGTGATAAAGCAACACAGCTGTTGACATAGCGGCGTTCACTTTTCCGATGCCCGATTTAAGCAAGACGACATCTGCCCCTTTTAGCTTGCCGGATGTATATTCGCTGTTCGCTATTTTGTCAGTACTGCTAGATTCGATTTGATTGCGTAAAATCGCCACTTCTTCTTCCATGGCGCCAATGATTGCGATTTTCACCCTTTTTCCTCCTATTCCAACTTGGGTTAGCCTTTATCGTTATGCATCAATTTTTCCACCTGAACAGGCTTCCATCCTTTCCCATCTACCCATTCTATATATACCCGATACGCATCATCTTTACGGCCTTTCGGAGAAACCGTTCCAATGGCCTTATCAGGTCCTTGGCCGCTTATAAACCATACAGTCATACTGTCTTCGGGAATGCCGGTAGCATAAGAAAGCGCCTTCACCTTTTCTTTCCAGTCGACGGAATTCGTATCAAAAGAAGACACATGTTCTCCGCTTTGCTGAGTGGCGACCGGCTCCCAGTTGGGATCCTTGATCGTCTCCTCGACATTGGGACCGCCGCCTTGTTCAACAATCACTTTTTCTTTTTTCTCTTCCTCTTTCTTCTCTTTTTTCTCCTTCTTCGTATGCTTTTCCTGTTTAGATTCCTGCTTGTCCTTATTATTCACGCTAGCTGTTTCATGCTGGGAAGTTTTCGGCTCATCACTGGTTTTTTTCGATGTTTCATCATCATTTCCGCCGGAAAAAATAGAAAAAGCTACTAGAATAATTAAAATAATAACCACAACAATCGCCGTATTTAAAATGCGATTCGTTTTCTTTCGTTTCAATCGCTTCTCTGAACGAGACGGATATTGATCATTCATGGAAAAACCTTCTCCTCTCTTAGGGGATTATTCATCATTCTATCATGTTTGCTGATAAAGTGAAACTTCCTCTAGGGCCAACTACCCCTTCCCATTCTTGATCTCCATTGGTACACACTGACGGATGTGCAAGAAACCATCCCTTGCAACATGATGAAATGTACCATATATCCCGTCCGTTGAAAAGTGACTTTCTATTCGTTTTTAACCAAATTCGAAGTCGCTCTTGTACATTATTCTACTATGATGATCCAATTTTTAAAAAAGATTATGTAAATAGCCGAGATCTTCCATATTGTTTTATGAGCCGAAACGCAAAAAGCAACAAAACAAGGGAGAATTCAACTTGAGCTTCATGCATAAAAGGCTGAACGCTTTCGCATTCAGCCCTCCTTTTTCTTATTTTACTGCGACAATTCTTACAGACATTTCCCCGCCCGGTGTTTGCACGGTCACTTCATCGCCTACTTTGCAGCCCAATAAGCTTTTCGCTATAGGTGAATCATTGGAAATTCTGCCTTCAAAAGGATCAGCTTCTGCACTTCCTACAATGGTATAGCTTTCTTCTTCTCCTTCTGGAAGTTCCACAAAGGTAACCGTTTTTCCAAGCGTTACTGTATCCGGATTGTATTCATCATCTTCAATAATTTTCGCATTGCGGATCATCGTTTCAATCGTGTTAATCCGTCCTTCAACAAATGCTTGCTCTTCCTTTGCAGAATCATACTCTGAGTTTTCGGAAAGGTCACCAAAACTGCGGGCAATTTTAATTCTTTCAACTACCTCTTTCCGTTTCACCGTTTTTAAGTATTCAAGTTCTTGTTCCAGTTTTAATTTCCCTTCCCGTGTCATTGGATATTCTTTCTCCGTAGACATGTCCCTTCACTCCTTTTTAAGCTGTCCATCTCTAATTGAAAAAACAACTAGCAATGTTTCGCTTTTCTATTCATATCTATTGTATTTTTTTAAACATGTTATTACAAAATTGATTTTTGTTCAAGAATCGTTTGAATTTTAGTAACCATTAAATCGATGGCTACATGGTTCTGACCGCCCTCCGGAATAATAATATCCGCATACCGTTTCGTTGGTTCGATAAATTGATTATGCATTGGACGAACCACTTGAATATATTGTTCGACCACGGATTCTAAAGTTCGACCGCGCTCTTTTATGTCTCGTGTCAAGCGTCTTATGAAGCGCAAGTCTGGATCGGTATCCACAAAGAGCTTAATATCCATTAAATTGCGAAGCCTTTCATCTTCCAGTACTAATATGCCTTCTAATATAATGACATTTTTCGGTTCTACACGGATCGTTTCGTTAGATCGAGTATGAATGGTATAATCGTAAACCGGTTTCTCGATCGGTTCATAATTAAGCAATTTTTTTAAGTGCTCAATCAATAGGTCATTGTCAAAAGCCAAAGGGTGGTCGTAATTCGTTTTTAATCGTTCCTCAAAAGGCACATCGCTTTGGTCTTTATAATAGGAATCTTGCTCCAATACCAAAATGGAGTGTCCTTTAAAATTATTATATATTGCTTTTGTAACGCTCGTTTTTCCGGAGCCGGAACCGCCGGAAACCCCGATGATCACTGGCTTTTTATCCATCTAGCTATTTTGTCTCCTTTCGCATCATGTTGTATGGATAAAGCGGGCGATCCACCTTAAATCGTACAATCTGCAAAGGATGGCGCGCAGCGTCGATTTCGTTTCCTTCCTCATCCCAAATCGTTCCAATGGTTTGGGTGAAATTTTCGATTTCAGGGCCGAAAAATTCCACTTCGTCTCCCGGACGGAAATGGTTGCGTTGCTGCAATGTCACCATTTGGGTATCCGGATTGTAATCCAATACCAGCCCCGCGAAATCGAAAGCTGTTTTTTTGCTGTGTGTGCCAAATAATTGTTCTTCATAACCCGGTACTCCCCCTTCAAAAAAGGCAGGAGCCGTTTCACGATTGGCACATTTTTCAAGTTCATCCAGCCATTCTTGTTTCATCGTAAAATGATCCGGGTCCGCGCAGTAAGAATCAATCACTTGCCGATATACACTGACAACAGTCGCAATATAATGAATGGACTTCATTCGGCCTTCTATTTTCAAACTATCAATCCCGAGTTCAATCATTTTCGGAATCGATTCGACTAATTTCAAATCTTTGGCACTCATCGCAAACGGAGCATCTTTTTCAGTAAATAAAGGCTTTTCCTTGTCTCCGTTTAATTGATAGAGGTCGTAATCCCAACGGCAGGACTGGCAGCATCCTCCACGGTTGGAATCGCGTGCTGTCATATAATTACTTAAAACGCATCTTCCTGAATAAGCGATGCACATAGCGCCATGGATGAACGCTTCAATTTCAATATCGACTTTTTGTTTAATTTCTTTAATTTCCTCCGCGCTTGTTTCACGCGCAAGCACAACACGCTCGAGTCCTTGCTCCTTCCAAAATTGGGCAGCTTTCCAATTCGTTAAAGACTGCTGCGTGCTCAAATGTCGTTCCAGTTTAGGAGCAACGCGTCCAGCCGCGTCAATGATTAACGGATCAGCGACGATAATTCCAGCTACCCCTGCATCTTCCAAAGCTTTTAAATACTCTTCTAGTCCGTCCATATTTTCGTTATGAGCATAAATATTGGTTGTGACATAAATTTTAGCGCCGTATTTCTTCGCAAATTCCACCCCTTCTTTTATTTCTTCAAGGGTAAAGTTATCGGCATTGGAGCGCAATCCATATTCCTGCCCTCCGAGAAAGACAGCATCGGCGCCGTAATGGACAGCAATTTTCAACTTTTCCAAATTGCCGGCAGGCGCCAGCAACTCTGGTTTTTTGACGATCACTCGTTTTCCGTCAACAATTTGTGAAATGTTATCTTTCAATATCGTAGACATTCCGATGCCTCCTTTTAAAATATAGACAAAGACTTAAACATCCGCTCCACTCAATCTCCATTGGGCTGTATTCAACTTGGCATACCCTACAATCCCTAATTAATAAACCGTTTCCTTAAAGAAAAAGCCCGTATCCAATGGACGATGCTTCGGCTGGATGGCCACTATTTGTTCATATAACTGATCTTTCACTTCTTCATAGGCATCCGGATCTTCTGCACATAAATCGATTGCTTTGCGATACAGTTTTGTCACCTCGATGATATAGTCCGGTTCTTTTAATATGCCGTCGATTTTGAAGCTATCGATTCCTGCTTCTACCATTTCGGTGAGTTCATCGATCATGCAAACATCGTTTGGACTCATAATATGAGTACCGTTTTCATCTTCAAAAATCGGGTATCTATTGTCCCGTTCTTTATCATAAAGGTACATATTTTTGTCTTGGTTTTTATTCTTTATTTCCAACATTTTTCCTTGATATTCAAAGTAATTCTCAAGCAAAGCACGCTTCGATTGGAACATGCAAGTCATACCATGTATTTGAACTTCGATCTCCACTTCGGCATGTTCTTTTGTTTCAATGACGGCATCCATGCTTAATTCACGAGCCAAAACGGCCCGCTTTGATCCAAGGCGCCCCCAGTAATTGCAAGTATACCAATTGGTTCCCGTAGTCTCCGTACTCCAATGCAATTTCATATTTGGTGCTATTTCCCGGATTGTCATCAACACCGCAGGATCGCCAAAAACGATCGCATCGCATTTTACGTCCTTTAAAAACAGAATATAATCTTTTAATTCTTCGACTTTTTCATTATGAAAGATGGCATTCATTGCCACATATACTTTTTTCCCTCGCGAATGTGCAAGTTCAACTGCTTTTATCACGTCATCGCGAGAAAATTCGCCGGCCAGTCTGAGCCCATATCGCTGCTCCCCTATCATAAATGCATCTGCTCCAGCATCGCACAAAGGCAAAATATCTTGAACACTGGTAGGAGTAACGAGTAACTCTGGTTTATTTGCCATCTTTTTCACCTCGATAAATACTGATTGCCAGCCCGTCGCCAACAGGAATGATCATCGTCGAAAAGGACGAATGATTCACCAACCATTGATTATATTGACGGATTTTGGATGCTAATTGGCGAATTCGCTTCTTTGCTATATCCGTTTCAGCCACATGTCCTTTAAAGAGCACATTATCAGTATACACAACACCGTTTTCCGCTAAATACGGTGTGTACATTTCAAAGAACTTTTGATACTGACCTTTTGCCGCATCGATAAAAATGGCATCATAAGGCCCCATCTCGCCTGCTTCCGCTACCACTTCCAATGCATCGCCCAAAATCACGGAAATGCGGTTCTCTAAACCTGCCCGACGAATAAATTGAATCGCTTGATTGTAGCGGCTTTCATCACGTTCAATCGTGACAATTTCAGACCCGCTGATGGCTTGTGCGATTCGAATCGCTGAATATCCAATCGCCGTGCCGATTTCGAGAATTTTTTTAGGCTTTTGGATTCTCATAAATTGCAGCATCGTTTCGATGCCGGCCGATTCCATAATAGGAACATGTTCTTCTTTCGCCAATTGTTCCATCTCCTGAATGAAAAGCGGTTTTTCAGGAAGGAGCGACTGCCAGTATTGTGCTATCTTTTCTTCCATCTTTCTTCCCCATTCCTGCTAAATGAATTGAAAAGAAGCGAAAATCGATTGACAAGAAAAAGCAGAAAGCCCGAAAGCTTTCCACTCGTCTTTCATTTCGTCTTCTAAAAAGCCTTTTCCCCCGACCGTTGATGCCGAGGAGTACAATTGGCGGAAGTTTAACTTTGTCTAGTTTACCATACTTTTATCATAAATGCTAATAGCTCTTATTTCTTTTCAGCATCGTAGTAATTGGTAATAAATTTTTGTTTTAATCGATTGTGTTCTTCCAACGTTTTAGCATAATAAACATCCCCGCTAGGCGCCGCAAGAAAATACAGGTAATCCGTTTGTTCCGGATTTAAAGCTGCTTCTAAAGAAGATATTCCGGAATTTGAGATGGGACCAGGGGGCAATCCTTTATATTTATACGTATTGTATGGCGAATTCACTTTTAAGTCTTTATATACGACACGACTTTTATGCTTGTTGAGTGCATAAAGCACAGTCGGATCTGTTTGCAGCGGCATTTTTTTGGCCAGCCGGTTATAGAAAACGCTGGAGATTTTACGTCTATCCGCTTTCTTTGTCGCTTCTTCTTCAATAAGAGAAGCCATTGTAAGCAATTGATGAGGGGTCAAATGTTTGACCTTCATGGCTTTTTGATATTGAGATAGGACGCGATCTGTTTTGGCGATCATATCTTCAATGATCGTATCCAGCGGAGTTTTCGGATCATAATAAGCGTAAACAGCCGGGTACAGATACCCTTCTAATGGATATTTTACTTTTGGATTCAAAATTTCCTTTGTCAGCAAATCCGGATATTTTTTGATCAATTGCTGAATAAAAGCACGGTCGTTTAAACGATTCCAGACGGTATTGTAATCATAAGGCGAATGTTTGCTAATCGTTTTGGCAATCTCGCGCAATTGACGTCCCTCTGGTATCGTGAATACGATTTTGGCAAATTCATAAGAATTTCCCTTCTGCAAATCACGTATGATATCATCAAGAGACATGGAGGGCGCAAAATAATAGGTTCCAGCTTGGAATCCTGTTTTTCCCTTCCATTGTATGTAATATTTAAAGGCTTGTTGATTGCGGATAATACCTTTTTTTTCTAGGATTTCTCCGATTTTTGCGGCGCTTGACCCTTGGGGGATGGTCACTTTGACCGGTGTGCGATTTCCCTTATCTACTGGCTGCAGCGACTGGTAGATATAGAAAAAGACCACTGCTGCCAAGGCAACAATGACAGCAAATAGTGATAAAAAAAAGGTTCTTTTTCTTTTTTTTCTTCTATAGTCAGTTAAATCCCAATGAAACTTCGACATTCTCTTTCCCCTTCCGACATAAAACGGGATCAATCGATCATTTTTTCCATCCATCATTATACTACAGAACGTGGAAAAGGGCCGTTCTAAATTTTAGAACGGCCTGAAAAATTCTCCAATGATTATTTTTCGTGTTCGTGTTCATGATTATGTTCGTGCTCTTCTTCTTGATCGAGAAACGTATTCAGCATTTCTTCAATAAGATCCCATTCTTCTTCGGTTTCTACCGGTTCGAGATCACCGGAATTTCCTTCACTGGGATGAAAAGAAGCGGCAAAAATTTCAATTTCTTCATCATCAGTTGTTTCCGCCGGATAATAGAGCACATAAGATTTGTCAAATTGCTCGGAATCAAATGTAAAAAGCACTTCACATAAAATCTCATTTCCTTCTTCATCTACTACAGTAATATGTTGATCTCCGTGTTCCATCTTTTCACCTCATTATTTATTGAACGGCAGCCGCATTGTTTTCTAACAGTTATTTCAAACTATCCAAATAACCTTGTAGAATCATGACAGCAGCCATTTTGTCAATGACTTTTTTTCTTTTTTTGCGGCTCACGTCCGCCTCTAACAGAACTCTTTCGGCAGCCATCGTACTCAGCCTTTCATCCCAGAGCACAACGGGAAGAGAAAACTCTTTTTCCAGTTTTTTCGCATACGCTTGAGAAGCTTCTCCTCTCGGGCCGATCGTGTTATTCATGTTTTTGGGCAACCCGACCACAATCTTATCGACTTGATAATCTTCGATTAGTTCTTTTAAACGGTCGAAACCAAGATCGCCTTTCTCTTCATCCACCTTGATGGTTTCAATTCCTTGGGCTGTCCATCCTAATTCGTCGCTTATCGCAACGCCGACTGTTTTGGAGCCCACGTCTAACCCCATAGTTCTCATATGATTATTCCTCTCGCTGCTTCAAATACGTCTTAACCAATTCTTCAATAATTTCGTCCCGTTCCAATTTTCGAATCAAGTTCCTGGCATCTTTATGCCGGGGAATATAAGCTGGGTCTCCTGAAAGCAAATAGCCAACAATTTGATTAATGGGATTGTATCCCTTTTCTTGAAGAGCGTCATAAACTTGGAAAAGAATTTCTTTCACGTCATGATCAAAAGGCTCATCTGAAAAATGGAATTTCATTGTCTGATCAAAAGAGCTCATTCCCTCGCACCTCGTTTCGGCTTCACGCCTTCAGTCCATTTACCCATATTGTACACTATCTTTTATTCAATGGAAACGGATTTCACCCACTCTTCGACAAAAGCGAGCGCTTCTTCCGTTTTTTCCGGATGTTTCCCGCCGGCCTGAGCCATATCCGGGCGGCCTCCTCCGCCCCCGCCGCAAACAGCGGCCACTTCTTTTACAAGTTTTCCTGCATGGAATCCTTTCGCCACAAGGTCTTTCGTCACGCCGGCGATAAAATTCACTTTTTCTTTTTGAACGGAACCTAAAACGATGATTCCTGACGGCAATTTTTGCTTTAATTCATCTGCCATGCTTCGCAATTGATTCATATCCGACGCATCGACTTTCGCTGACAGCACATTGATTCCATCAACTTGTTTCACTTGATTGATAAGACTGCCCGCTTCTATATTGGACAATTTTGCAGCAAGTGATTCATTTTCACGCTGCAATTCTTTCATTTCTGCTTGAATACTGTCAATTTTCGTCAAAATGTCTTTTGGATGCGTCTTTAATTTTTCAGACGCTTCTTTTAATAACGCTACTTGGCTGTTTAACAGCTGGTATGCTCCTTCACCTGTGACAGCTTCAATCCGGCGGGTTCCAGCGCCGATCCCCGTCTCGGAAACAATTTTAAACAACCCGATAACTGACGTGTTCGGCACATGGCAGCCACCGCACAGCTCCAAGCTGTAATCTCCGATGGAGACAACGCGGACAATATCGCCGTACTTTTCGCCGAATAAAGCCATCGCACCTTGTGCTTTTGCTTCCTCCAGTCCTTTATATTCAATTCCGACCGGAAGGCTTTTCCAAATTTTTTCGTTCACAATCGCTTCAACTTTTTCCAATTCTTCTGGACTCACTTGACCGAAATGGGAGAAGTCAAAACGCAGCCGTTCAGGTTCTACCAGCGAACCTGCTTGGTTAACGTGATTTCCAAGTACATCTTTCAACGCCTGATGCAAAAGGTGAGTAGCTGTATGGTTCCGAGTCACGTTTGCACGGGCCGTTTTATCAACTTGCGCGTGAACCAATTGTCCTTGTTCGAGAATCCCTTCATCAATGACGGCGTTATGAAGGTGCTGTCCATTTGGCGCTTTTTGTACATCTTGAATGGTGACCTTCACATGATCAGCTACAAGTACTCCTTTATCTGCGATTTGACCGCCGCTTTCTGCATAAAAAGGAGTCCGATTGAGGATGAATTGGACGGTGTCGCCTGCACTGGCTTTTGAAACTATTTCTCCGTTTTTCAAAATCACTTCTACCACTGCGTCTGTTTCCAGCTGATCATATCCGATAAATTCGCTTTTCGTTGTAATGGATTGCAGAAGAACGTTCTGAGTTTGCATGGAATCGACGTCTTGACGTGCTGAACGGGCTCGTTCCCGCTGACGTTCCATTTCTTTTTCAAATCCTTCATAGTCGATTTTCAAGCCTTCTTCTTCTGCATACTCTTCCGTTAACTCCACCGGGAATCCGTACGTATCATATAGGCGGAAGGCATCTTCGCCGCTAATCGTTTTGTGATTTTGTACTTTTGCCTTACGGATCACCGATTCGAGAATAGAAAGACCTTCATGCAGTGTTTCATGGAATCGTTCTTCTTCATTTTTCACGACTTTTTGAATAAAGGCAGCTTTATCGTTTACTTCCGGATAGTAGTCAATCATAATGTTTCCCACAACTGGGACAAGTTCATACATGAAAGGACGATTTATATGGATCTTTTTCGCATAGCGGACAGCTCTGCGCAGCAATCGTCTAAGAACATAGCCTCTTCCTTCGTTGGAAGGCAATGCCCCGTCTCCAATGGCAAAAGTGACCGTACGAATATGATCGGCAATCACTTTAAATGCAACATCTTTTTCCGGATCTTTTCCGTAAGTTTCTCCTGAAATTTTTTCAGTAGCTCTTATAATAGGCAAAAACAAATCGGTATCGAAGTTCGTTTCCGCTTCTTGAACAACGGAAGCCATTCGCTCAAGACCCATACCGGTATCAATATTTTTCTTTGGAAGCGGTGTATAAGTGCCATCCGGATTATGATTGAATTGGGAAAATACTAAATTCCATATTTCCAGGTAGCGGTCGTTTTCACCGCCAGGATACAGTTCAGGATCATTAGGGTCGTCTCCATATTGCGGACCGCGGTCATAAAAAATTTCCGAGTTGGGACCGCTTGGCCCTTCGCCTATATCCCAGAAGTTGCCCTCTAAACGAATAATCCTCTCCTCTGGAATCCCAATTTTCTTGTTCCAAATTTCATAGGCTTCCTGATCTTCGGGATGGATGGTAACGGAAAGCTTTTCTTTCTCGAAACCCATCCATTTTGGATCGGTCAAAAATTCCCATGCCCATGCAATGGCTTCTTCTTTGAAATAATCTCCAATAGAAAAGTTTCCAAGCATTTCGAAAAACGTATGGTGGCGAGCCGTTTTCCCCACATTTTCAATGTCATTTGTGCGAATAGATTTTTGAGCATTTGTAATTCGCGGATTTTCCGGTACCACCCTGCCATCGAAATATTTTTTTAAAGTGGCCACACCGCTGTTGATCCACAACAAAGATGGATCATTATTTGGAATGAGTGATGCGCTCGGTTCAATTTGATGGCCTTTTTCTTTAAAAAAGTCCAAAAACATTTGGCGTATTTGGGCGCCAGTTAATTTTTTCATGATATAACCTCCTACATAAACAATTCTGTATGTACAATGAAAAACTAGAGTTATGGATAAAATCGTTTTGCAAGCAAAACGGATGAAAAGAGTCCGGCTAACTGACCAATTGTGGCGCTCTAAAATAAAAAAAGCCCTCCTTCCCGGACAGGGACGAAGGGCTCTTCGCGGTACCACCCTGATTATGGATCCATCGATTCACACAATCCATCTCTTTGGCGCCTTAACGCGGCGTACTACGGCAGTTTTTGCCTGCACTCCGGATTAGCCTTCTGTTATCCTTCATCTGGAATTTCTTTCAGCCCGGGGAAATTCCTCTCTTCCGTGTAATCATCATTACACTCAGATGGTCTATAACATACTCGATCCTTCTTTGTTTTATACCCATTTGAAATTGTTTTTAAAGGAAATGGCCTTATCGATCAATCTTGGTAATTCGTTAATTTGTTCATACAATTTGGATTCACTTGTCTATGTCGCATTATAGAAAGTTATTCAATATTTGTCAACGTTATTTCTGGGGCTTCCATAAATGCGTTTTTGCATGCACCATTGCCACTTTTACAACGGCCAGAAACGGCACGGCGAAAATTAATCCGGCAATTCCTCCGACTTCTCCGCCGATGATAAGGGCAGCCATGATAAATAAAGGGTGCATGTTTAAGCTTTTGCCGACAATAAACGGGGACAATACATTTCCTTCTAAAAACTGCAGAACCAAAATGATGATGATCACGTAGACGGCCATTTTATTTGAAATGGCCACCGCAATGACAACGGCCGGCACCGCACCGATAATAGGCCCAAAATAAGGAATGATGTCGGTAACAGCTATAATGATTCCAAGCAATACAGGATATTTCATATGAATCATCCAAAAAAGGAAAGCAGCAACCGTTCCGAGCAGCACACAGACTAGAATCTGTCCTCTTATATACCCACCAAGCGATTCATCCAAATCTTTCAGAAAATAAAGCCCTTTTCTCCGCCACTTTTTCGGCGTTAAATACCAAATCACCTTTTTAACATCATGAAAATCTTTTAACAAATAAAAAGAAACAAATGGAACAACGGCAAACAGCAAAAGAAAATTCAGCATTTTCGTCAACCAACCGATAAACAAAGCCAAAAGATTGGTAAGCCAAGTTTCAAAAGCATGAATTCTCGCTTGAATCTGATCTTGAAGGCCATCCGGCCAAGTGGAAGTTTTTCTTTCGAGGTGAAACATCCAATGTTGATATTGAGATACTAACACGGGAGCGTTCTCAGACAACTCGTTCAGCTGCTCGATAATGACAGGAATACCTTTGTAAATGGAATAACCCACTCCCCCGAAAAAGAGGAGATAAATCAGGAAAATAGACAGTCCGCGAGGCAGGCCCGCTTGATAAAGTTTCTCCACCCACGGATGAAGCAAATAGGTAATAAAAGCCCCTAAGAAAAATGGAAAAAGCCCGGTGAAGATGACTTTTAAAAAAGGCAGCCATACCGGTTTTAAGAGAACAAGCAAATAAAGTGTCACAAAGACCAATAATAAAAAACCCAATTGGTACATCCATTTTATGTATCTTTTAGGATCCATCATCTCATCCCCAACATAGCAAACCATCTACTATTAGGTTGCGAGTGGGATGCTGACTTTATTCGAAGAATCTTTTTCCTAAATCATCCAGCCTGCTGTACTTTTCAACCAAGATTGGTTGGTTTTAAATCGTGACTTGAAGTTTTGAGGGGCTTCAGACTGAATGTTCAAGGAAGATGGAAAGAGAAAGAGATGCAGCGGACTGCATCTCTCAGAGTGTAGACAAAAGGCATCCGAATGTGCGCTTTCGGATGCCTTTTGTCACTTTTATGCTTTCAAATGTTTGGAATAGACCCCTCCAGGGGTCTATTTTATGTTATTGCTGGACTTTTCCATGTCCAGCAAGCCATCTTTTTCAAATTCATTGCAGCAAAAGTTAGCATCGCCTGCATGGACAATTTTTTTAGACCTCTTAAGGTTGTCCAACGCATACCATGCTTTTCCTTTGCATCAGCAAAAACACGTTCAATGGTTTCTTTCCGTCTTGCATAAATGCTCTTATTCTCTTGTGTATGCCGAAGATGATCAGCTTCCTCTAAATAAAATTCCCATACATGTCGCTGAATCAGTTTTTTATGCTCCTTACTTTGGGTGCACTTCGAAAGGAATGGACAATCTTTACACTGGACTGGATCAGAAAAATATTGACGATAGCCTTCCTTCGTCGTAGTTGCATATTTTAACACTTGTCCTTGCGGACAAAGATAACAATCGTAGTATTCATCGTAAACATACTCATGTTTTTTGAAATAACCATCCTTTGTACGAGGGCGAGTATAAGGTAAAGCAGGGGTCATATCATTTTCAAATATGTATTGGGCAACGGCGGGAGTTTTATATCCAGCGTCAGCAGCAACTACAACCGGTTTTCCATGTTTTTCTATGACTTTTTCAAGAAGTGGCTCCAATACGGAACTGTCATGAATATTCCCTGGCGTTACAATAGCCCCCAAAACAAAGCCATTTCGATCCGCAGCAGCATGGAATGAGTAAGCAAACTGTTTTGTTCGCTCGTCTTTTACGTAGTAACCACTTTCCGGATCAGTGGTACTTTCTTTTATTTCTTTATATTCTTCTTTCCCAAATTTATCTGGAGGAAATGGCTTTTTTCCATGTGCTTCTCGATCAGCATTTATCTCATCTTGTAGACGTGCTTGATAGGCTTTCGTTTCTTTTCGAACCACTTTCTTCTCAAATTTATGCTTATTCGCACTCGCTTTGACATGAGTAGAATCAATAAAGACATGCTCACTGCTTATCAGCTTCTTATCTGCAGCTTCTTTCAAAATGCGATAGAATATCTGTTCAAATAAGTCTGTATCCTTAAAGCGTCGCTCGTAGTTTTTCCCAAACGTTGAAAAGTGAGGTACCTTATCATAAAAACCAAATCCAAGAAACCAACGGTAAGCCAGATTCGTTTCGATTTCCTCTATAGTTTTTCGCATGGAACGAATACCGAAGGTATATTGGATGAAAGCCATTTTAATCAATACAACTGGATCAATACTTGGTCGACCTCTTTCCGATGAATACATGTCTTGAACAAGCGAATAGATAAATGAAAAATCAATAGCAGCGTCGATTTTACGAACCAAATGATCTGCAGGTACAAGTTGGTCTAAAGCTATCATTTCTATTTGATCACGATTCATCTGTGTATTTTTTGTTAGCACTTCATCCACCTCAATTCATTACGGTATCTTAATTATACAAAAAAAGACTGTCGGCAAATCCGGTTTTTTCGGATTTGTCGACAGTCTGAGAGATGCAGCGGACTGCATCTCTTTTCTCGCTAAAATAATTTTCTCACCTGTTTTCTGAGTTTCCGTATTTGCCGTTGATTAAGCATGGAGGAACGGCCGGCCCAAGCAGAAGCAGCCACACCGGCTCCAAATCCCAGCAATGAAATCATGGCTTTGTTCATGAAACAAACACTCCTTCAGCTTAGTCGTCGTTGTTTCTCATCGAACAAATCGTCCAAAGAGGTTAAAGAACCATCTTCCTCCACTTGATGAGTGTAAATCATTTGATTGGATACGGTTAACTCAATAAAACAATTCCAGCAATAGTATTGGTTGATCCCTATTTTGCCGATATCTTTACTCTGGCAATTTGGACAAATAAGCATGAAAGCCACCTCGCACACGTTCTGGCGTGACGATAACGGCATCTTTTCCGATCGCAGGGGGTGTATTCGTGCGGATTATTTTGCTGCCTTCCAATAGATCCGAAAAGAAACCATCCGTCAACTCATACCCTACGATCATGCCCAAATTTTCCAGAAAATATACATCTTTCAACCGGCCAAGGATTTCTCCATTTTTATCAAAAAAAGGCGTTCCTTCGATCGATTGTTTATGAAAAAACGTAAAAATTTTATCTGAACAAAATGGAATCAACCGTTCCTTTTTCGTCATGATGCAGTCGACCCCAAAGCATTCTACCGAATCAATCGGCAGCTGCTTTTTCACAGAAAAAAGGGAGACCGTCTTAACTAACAGCGACTTTACCTCGCCTTTTTCCGATATACAAAGATCGCAAACCTCCCCAAGGCGGCTACCTGTACAGACATCGAAAACAGGCAGCCTGTTTAAGGAAGAAAATGTTCGCAAAAAGTGTCCCACCTTTCCCGAACTATTTATTATTGTGGGACTTACTCCATAAAATCATAAGGGGTAACGTTTTCCATTCCTATCATAGGATTGATTTGCATCCACTCTTCTTCACTCATCGGATAGGAAATGGAATTTTCTTCCTTGCTGTCAGCATCTTTATTAGCCAACACTTCTGACAGTTTTTGGCAAAGAGTTGTTTTTCTCAACAAACTATCGTTACGTTCAACGCCCCAACGAAACGCTTCTTCTTCGCCGCATAAAATTAAAAATTTTTTGCTTCTGGTCACGGCAGTATATAATAAATTTTTTCGCAGCATGCGATAATAGCTTTTCACAACAGGCAAAATCACGATAGGAAATTCGCTTCCTTGTGATTTGTGGATGGAACAGCAATAAGCATGAGTGATCTGATTCAATTCTTGGCGTGTATAGGTGACTTCATTTCCTTCAAAAGAAACAAGGACCATGTCTTGTTTTTCCGTGTTTTCTTTCGCGTAAAAAATGGAAATGACCTCACCGATATCGCCGTTAAATACATTTTTTTCCGGTTTGTTGACAAGCTGAAGCACTTTATCTCCAATACGGTAGACTGTATCCCCGAAAGCCAATTCTTTTCGAGATTGATCATGATTTGGATTTAAAATTTCCTGCAGCATTTTATTTAAACGGTCAATCCCGGCAGGCCCTTTATACATTGGAGCCAAAACTTGAATATCTTTTGCCGTAAATCCTTTGTTGCGAGCATTTTCCACCACTTGCTCAACAACGCTGGCAATTTGTTGTGTGGAACATTTAATAAACGAGCGATCTTTTTTTTGAACAGCTAGGTCAGCAGGCAGTTTTCCCTTTTTGATTTCATGAGCTAATTCAATGATGGAAGATCCGTTTTCTTGCCGATAAATATCCGTAAGCTGTACAGTCGGTATCGTTTTCGAGTCCAGCAAGTCTTTTAACACTTGTCCCGGGCCGACAGATGGCAGCTGATCTTCGTCCCCTACCAGCACGACTTGAACTTCCTCCGGCAGCGCATTAAAAAATTGATAAGCCAGCCATGTATCCACCATGGACATTTCATCAATGATCACTAATTTTCCGTTAATGGTCCGGTCTTGTTCAAAATCGATTCCGGCTTGTCCGTTCCAGCCAAGCAATCGGTGGATCGTTGCTGCCGGCAGGCCCGTTGATTCCGCCATCCTTTTTGCAGCTCTTCCCGTAGGCGCTCCTAAGACGATTGGAAAAGGGTCGTCTTTACTATAATCTTTCGGATCCAAAGATAGACCGTGCAGCTCTGCGTATAATTCGACAATTCCTTTGATTACTGTGGTTTTTCCCGTTCCGGGGCCGCCCGTCAGCAGCAGCATCGGCGATAATAAAGCCGTTTGGATCGCTTTTTTCTGAGAGGAAGCATACTGTACGCCAATTCTTTCTTCTAATTTTCCCAAGGCTAATAAAAATTCTGATTCAGGAAATTGTTCCTCGTATTGATCTTGGGCTAAGATGCGCTGAATATTGGAAACAATCCCTTTTTCAGCGAAATAGAGAGACGGAATATAAATTCTGTCCTCTTCTTCAATCAGCTTCTTCTCTTTTTTCAATTGATGAAGCTGTTCGGATATGTCAGTCTCAGCGATTGGAGTGCTGCTGTTTTTATCCAAGAGAGCTTTTCCTTTTGAAAGCAAGTCCTTTTGATCCAAATAGACATGACCTTCTTGCAGACATTCCGATTCCAGCGTATACAAACAGGCTGCTTTCAAACGTTCTGGGTGTGTCTCATCCATTCCAAGCTGTTTTCCTAATTCATCAGCGCGCGAAAATCCGATCCCTTCCACGTCCTCCACAAGCTGATAAGGATTTTTTTGGATAATATCCAACGTTTGTTCTTTATAGGTCTGGTAAATTTTCATGGACATTTGCGGACCGAATCCGTATTGATTTAAGGCGACCATGATTTGTTCGAGCCCTTCATTTTCCTTTAAAACATCGTAAAGAGCTTTCGCTTTTTCTGAGGATAGATTCGGAACACCATCAAGCACGGAAGGGGATTTCAATATTTTGGAAATGGCATCTTCGCCTAAATGATCGACAATTCTTTCCGCCGTTTTTCGCCCGATTCCCTTGAACAATTCGCTCGATAAATAATTGATCACTCCTTGCCTTGTCTGAGGAACTTCTTTTTGAAAATGTTTGCATTGAAATTGAATTCCGAATTTTGGATGCTCTTGAAAAAAGCCATAAAAGGTGTATGTTTCATGTTCGTGTACTTGCGGAAAATAACCAGTAATGACCGCTTCTTTTTCTTCATATTGGTCATTTGTTTCTTCCACTTTTACCCTTATGACGGTATAAAGATTTTGTTCATTGCGAAAGATGGTCGCGATATGGCGGCCTTTCACATATGTTTCCTGTTCTGCAAACAGGCCGATATTGTGCTGCCCTTCCATCATTGACCCTCCTTGCTTCGGTTCCAAATCCCACAGCTCATGTTTGATGATTCCCTTCATCTCGAAATTGGAAAGAAAACGGGAAACTCTCCTTAAAGGACGATTCGTTCCACCAACCAGCGATCGGAAAAAGTTTCACAGAAGATGAAAATTTCATTAGATTTTTTCCAGCATCTTTAAACCGTAGCCGGCAAGAAGATGATCTTCTTGCAGTTCAAGCGCTTTTTGAAACATTTTTTTAGCTTGCTCCCGGTCCTCTCGATAACCGGCATAAGCAACTCCTAAATTATAATAAGCGTCGGCATGATTAGGATTGAGCTGAATGACTTTTTCAAACTGTCGAATCGCTTCTTCATAAACGTTTAGCTTTGCCAAAGAAAGTCCGTATTGAAAAAGAGCTTCGCTGTCGTTCGGATTCAATTCGGCTGCCCGTTGTAGATAAGGCAAAGCGAGTTTGTTTTGTTCCAGTTGGACAAAACACATCCCGGCCATAAAATAGCTGTCTTCATCTTGCATTCCTTTTTGAATCGCTTTTTCAAAACAGCCGACCGCATCCTCAAAACGATTTTCATTATAATAAAGGCTGCCGAGTGCATAATAAGCAGCGGCCGCATTGCCGTCCACCTCAATGGCTTTTTGAAAAAAATTTTCCGCTTTGCGCATCTCGCCCACAGAAACTAGAACGTTTCCAAAATTAATATAGGCAGCGGGATCTTGCGGATTCTCTTCGATATGTTCTGTAAACATCTTCAATGCTTCTTCGACTTTTCCTGCTTGCAAATATTCAATTCCTTTTGCATTTTTGTCCATCATGACACCTCTGATTTGTTCTAATAGGAAGTATATCATATTTGGAGATCCCATTTTCATTTACAAAAAGAAAGGGTTAGACCTTCCGACACAATATATAATAAGTTTATATATCGTGCAGCCCGATTAGGTCAAACCCTGATAAATCGACTGATTCTAGATGATCACTTGAAAACGGCGGTAAATCTTTGGTTTATTTTGAAGCGATTTGGATTCCTATTACCCGACATACGACAAACGATTGCCGTTTTTAAACACTTGGTCAATGGTTCCGCCGCCCAAACATTCCTCACCGTTGTAAAAAACAACCGCTTGTCCCGGGGTCACAGCTCGTACGGGTTCGTCAAACACGACGCTGGCGCGACCGTTCGAAAGCAATTGGACTGTTACCTTCGTATCTGGTTGACGATAGCGGAATTTAGCCGTACAGGTAAATTGCTGCGGTTTTTCGCGATCCGATACCCAGCCGACGTTTGTCGCAATAATCGAATCTGAGTATAGGGCATCATTGTGGAAGCCTTGTCCTACATATAGAACATTGCGTTTCACATCTTTTCCTACGACAAACCACGGTTCACCTGAACCACCAATTCCAAGGCCATGGCGTTGTCCGATGGTATAATACATTAATCCATCATGTTCTCCCATCACTTTTCCATCCAGCGTTTCCATTTTACCGGGCTGAGCGGGCAAATACTGGCTTAAAAACTCTTTAAAATTCCGCTCCCCAATAAAGCAGATTCCGGTGCTGTCTTTTTTCTCCGCTGTAGCAAGCCCTGCTTCCTGTGCGATTTCCCTTACTTGCTTTTTCTCTAAATGTCCGATGGGAAACATTACCTTTTCGAGCTGGAATTGCTGCAATTGATTGAGGAAATACGTTTGATCTTTATTCGAATCTTTTCCTCGCAAAAGTTTAACTTCTCCGCCCCGTTCTTCAACTTGAGCGTAATGTCCGGTGGCCACATAGTCCGCACCAAGATTCATGGCATGATCCAAAAAGGCCTTAAATTTAATTTCTTTATTGCACATGATATCCGGATTAGGAGTGCGGCCCGCCTTGTATTCATCCAAAAAATACGTAAAAACTTTATCCCAATATTGTTTTTCAAAATTTACCGCATAATAAGGAATGCCGATTTGGTTGCAAACGCGAACGACATCATTATAGTCCTCCGTGGCTGTACAAACGCCATTTTCATCTGTGTCATCCCAATTCTTCATAAAAATGCCAATTACATCATACCCTTGCTCCTTTAGCAAAAGAGCGGCTACAGATGAATCTACTCCGCCGGACATGCCGACGACGACACGGGTATCTTTCGGTGATTTTTTCATTCTGCTTGTCCACTTCCCTCACTGCTTTGTCAATCGTTTTACTATCTTTGAAATAATAGCCGCCGCTTGAAGAATTTGATCTTCTGTATTATTAATGCCGAAGCTAAATCGGATGGAGTTGGTCAAACGGTCAGATTGGCTTCCGAACATAGCTCGGAGAACATGAGAAGGATCCACAGACCCAGCTGTGCATGCAGATCCACTAGAAGCTGCTATCCCTTCTAAATCCAAGTTCACAAGCATCGCTTCCACATTCGTGCCAGGAAAACTCAAGTTTACTACATGTGGAAGAGACTGTTCAAGCGTTCCGTTGATTGAAAAATCGACTCCTTCTTTTTTCAGCGTTTCGATGAGCAATTGCTTCAATTTATGGTAAAAAGCATATTTTTCCGGCTTTGTCTTTTGGGAAATTTCCACTGCTTTAGCAAAAGCAGCAATCGATGCGACATTTTCCGTTCCTGCCCGCCGTTTTCTTTCCTGTTCCCCACCGTGAACCGTTGGAATTAAGCGAACACCGTCCCTAACATACAGGAAGCCTACTCCTTTCGGTCCATTAATTTTATGACTGGAGACAGACAATAAATCGATATGAAGGTCTTGCACATCGATGTCTGCCAATCCGTATGCTTGAACTGCATCCGTATGAAAAACAGCTTGATGATTCGTTAACAACTCTCCAACTTCCCGGATCGGCTGCAGCGTACCAACTTCATTGTTGGCGAACATGATCGAAACAAGGATCGTATCGTCCCGCAAAGCTTTCTTCAACTCTTCCACAGAAATACGGCCGGTTTCATCCACCGGTAAATAAGTAACTTCAAATCCTTCTTTCTCCAAAAATTCACATGTATGCAAAACAGCATGATGTTCAACGGCTGTCGTGATGATATGTTTGCCTTTATCCGCCATGCCTCTGGCCACACCAATTAACGCCAGATTATCCGCTTCAGTCCCACCGCTTGTAAAAATAATTTCATCAAAGTTGGCATGAATGCTTTTCGCGATGAATTCTCTAGCTTGATCCACTACTTGACGAGCGTCGCGGCCGAAGTAATGGATGCTGGACGGGTTTCCATAATGATTTTGCATGGTTTCGGTTAAGACTTGGATCACTTCCGGGTGAACAGGACTTGTTGCTGCATGATCCAGATAAATGCGTTCCATTTTGAGAAATTCCTCCTTAAATGTAAAACATATAGGCATCCGATTCGCCTCGATCGGTATAATTCGCTAAGTCCTCCAATGTTGTGCTCTCAAGAACGTCCTTCACAGCATCTCGAATGCGCATCCATAACTCTCGTTTTGGAGGATCTTCATCTTCGATTCCTTCCACCGGGCTAATCGGCCCTTCCAATACACGGATAATATCACCTGCTGTAATTTTGGAAGGGTCTCTGGCAAGTACATAACCTCCGTATGCTCCGCGGATGCTTTTGACCAAACCAGCATTTCTTAGTGGAGCGACTAGCTGCTCTAAGTAATGCTCGGATAAGTCATGCGTTTTTGCAATGGAGCGCAAGGGGGTCGGTCCCTCTCCGTATTTCTTGGCTAACTCAATCATAATCGTCAAGCCGTATCGGCCTTTAGTGGAAATTTTCATATTTTGCACCTCTATTCAATTCATTTTTTGATTTTTGCATTTTATGGATAAAGTAATCAGTGATTTTTTGACATTGTGGAAGTGTTATGCCTACAATCGTACCCATGAACAGACTAAATAAAATGGTTCCGACATGTACAGGTCCTCCCAAAAGAAAACCCATTATGAGAACGATTACTTCCATTCCCCTTCGAACGTGGGAAACTTTCCATCCCGTTTTCGAAGTAACGGCAATCATTAAACTATCTCGAGGTCCGGCTCCAATTTGGGCAGAAATGTAAATACCCATTCCGTATCCATTGATGATGATGCCGAGCAGAAACATGCACAGCTTTCCTAAAAAACTGTGGGGTGTTACGATAAAAGGCAGACTTAAATACATATCCATGAATATGCCAACAAGAAGCATATTTAAATAAGCGCCAAATTGAGGCCACTCTTTCATCAGTAAAGCAGATAAAGCTAAAACAGCCAACCCTACAAGTATTGACCAAGTCCCAACCGTTAACCCTAGTTTATAATATAATCCTACATGCATCGTGTCCCAAGGTGTTGCTCCGAGATCCGATCGAATCATGAACACAAGGCCGAGAGACATGACAAGCAAACCAGTCATAAAAACGACTAATCGAAAGATGATATTCCCCTTTGTTTTCACATAAACGCCCCTTTAGATCCCCCGCGTAGAACAAATAAAGATTAGCTTTTGTCATTATAGCATACAATCTGAGCGAATACAGTTGAACTTGCCTTTTCCTATGGTAAGTTATTGTCAAAGATGTTTAAAAGACAAAAGACATTTTAAAAACGGGAAACCGATATAACTTTAGATCTGGAGAGATGAAGTATGAGTACAAAACCGTTAGCATTTCGAATGAGACCGAGAACCATTGATGAAATTGCCGGACAAGAACACTTAGTCGGAGAAGGAAAAATCATTAGAAGAATGGTCGAAGCAAAACAGCTTTCATCTATGATTCTTTACGGGCCGCCAGGAATAGGCAAAACTTCCATTGCTTCCGCGATTGCCGGCAGTACTCAATATGCTTTTCGACAACTGAATGCAGTCACCAATAACAAGAAAGATATGGAAATTGTCGCTGAGGAAGCGAAAATGTCCGGAAAAGTGATTCTGCTTTTAGACGAAGTACATCGTCTGGATAAAGGGAAGCAAGACTTTCTTCTTCCTTATCTTGAAAATGGCAGCATTACATTAATCGGAGCTACAACCAACAATCCATACTTTTCGATTAATCCGGCTATTCGCAGCCGCTGTCAAATATTCGAATTAAAGCCGTTAACCCCGGATCAGATTCTCTCATTGTTGAAAAGAGCTCTTCATGATGAAAAACGGGGACTCGGAAAATGGAACATTCAAATCGACGAAGACGCGTTGCTCCATTTCGCGCATGGATCAAACGGAGATGCCCGCAGTTCTTTAAACGCGCTCGAATTGGCTGTCTTATCTACAAAAGAGGATGAAACCGGTACGATCCACATTAATCTTGAAATAGCAGAGGAATGTCTGCAAAAGAAAAGTTTTGTTCATGATAAAGATGGAGATGCCCATTACGACGTGCTCAGCGCTTTCCAAAAGTCCATTCGAGGAAGCGACGTAAATGCCGCACTTCATTACTTAGGAAGGCTGATTGAAGCTGGCGACCTTCCCAGCATTTCAAGAAGGCTTCTTGTCATCGCTTACGAAGATATCGGCCTTGCCAATCCTCAAGCTGGAGTTCGAACATTGGCCGCCGTCCAAACAGCAGAGAAAATAGGCTTTCCAGAGGCGAGAATTCCGTTGGCAGCAGCCGTTATCGAACTTTGTTTGTCTCCAAAATCCAATTCTGCCATCATGGCCATTGATTCGGCTTTAGCGGACATTCGAAAAGGGAAAAGCGGAGATGTTCCAGACCATTTAAAAGATGCCCATTACAAAGGGGCAAAAGAGTTAGGAAGAGGAATCAGCTATAAATATCCGCACGACTATGAAAGCGGCTGGGTAAAACAACAATACTTACCAGACACATTAAAAGATGCCGTCTATTATCACCCAAAAACAACCGGGAAATTCGAAAAGGCGCTGGCATCTGTTTACGAAAATATTTCCAAACTTCAAAACGATCATTCTTAAAACCCAATAAAACGATGCCAGGATCATTCGAACGGCAGATTCCCCTTATATTCATGGTAATTGACATAAAGGTACGGCTTGTCATACCGCTATTTTTTAAACGCAACTGACGAGGGTCAATCGGCCAGTGGTGACCTCTTCATCATGCTATGGCTGTGACAATTATCGATTTCTGAAAATAAAAAGTAGACCATTTTCTTTACAAAAATCTTGACTCTTTTCAAAAAAATAAATTAAAATGATATTCGTCGCATTTTATGTTATTTTGTCGAATAGAGAGAAAGGAGTGGTTTTTTTGAAAAAAATTGGATTAGCTTGGCAAATATTTATTGGGCTAATATTAGGAATTATCGTCGGGGTTATTTTTTATGGCAATCCCTCCGTTCAAGGATTCCTACAACCTATCGGCGATATATTCATAAGACTCATTAAAATGATTGTAATCCCGATTGTTGTTTCCAGCCTCATCGTTGGAGTTGCAGGGCTTGGCGACATCAAACAATTGGGAAAATTGGGCGGTATTACGCTGCTTTACTTTGAAATCATTACCACCGTCGCAATCATTTTAGGGCTGTTGGTAGGAAATATCGTAAAACCTGGTGTTGGCGTAGACATACACTCTCTTCAAAAAGGTGATATCTCAAGTTACTTAAGCACCACAGAACAAGCAACCTCTCACTCATTTGCAGATACCATTGTCAACATCGTCCCTGACAATTTATTTAAAGCATTGGCGAACGGCGATATGTTAGCCATTATCTTTTTCTCCGTTATGTTCGGGCTCGGAGTTGCCGCGATCGGAGACAAAGGAAAACCTGTACTGAAATTTTTCCAAGCAACTGCCGATGCCATGTTTAATGTGACAAACATGGTCATGAGGTTTGCACCGTTTGGCGTTTTTGCCCTTATCGGCATTACCGTATCGAAGTTTGGAGTAAGTTCTTTAATTCCGCTAAGTAAACTTATATTAACAGTTTACGGAACCATGTTTTTATTTATTCTGGTCGTTTTAGGATTAGTTGCCAAACTATTTGGCATTAATATCTTTCATATCTTTAAAATCCTAAAAAACGAGTTAATCCTTGCTTATTCCACTTCCAGTTCAGAAACCGTTCTGCCAAAGTTAATGGAGAAAATGGAACGATTCGGATGTGCAAAAGGGATTACCACTTTTGTCATTCCTACCGGTTATTCCTTCAACTTGGACGGCTCCACTCTTTATCAATCAATAGCCGCCATTTTTATCGCCCAGATGTACGGCATTCATCTTTCAATTGCTGAACAAATTTCCCTAGTGTTAGTTCTTATGGTCACTTCCAAAGGAATTGCGGGGGTTCCCGGTGTTTCATTCGTTGTGTTACTTGCGACACTGAGCACCACCCATTTACCAGTGGAAGGATTGGCCTTTATAGCTGGAATTGATCGAATTATGGACATGGCACGTACAGTTGTCAATGTTATCGGAAATTCACTTGCTTCTATTATCGTTTCCAAATTGGTTGGACAATACGACGCTGAAAAAGGAAAAGAATATTTGAAAGAAGTCTCGTAAAGAAATGAAATGCTTGTCCGTATTTAGTGGACAAGCTTTTTCATCTCTTTTCAAGAAACGTGATGATCTGTATTTCACAGCTTTCCACTAATTCAGAAAGCTTTTCCGTTACCTCTTTTCTTCGGCATGACCCTCTAGCACTTCGTTTTGAACTGTTCGATAAAAATTCAACATTGACTTTTTAGAAAATAAGATGCATGCAACGAAATGTTCATCCGCACTTAGTCCCCTCGTACGGACAACCCAAGCAACGAATAAAATGCCATTCGTTAATTGTTGACCACTCGTCATATTTTCCCAACCAATATTAAAATGGTCCCAATGGCTAATAATCCAAAGAACAACGTCCATATTACATACATAATGAATGATCCTATCCTTTCCTTGATCTCATTATATTTTCTTTGACAATAAAATTGATAAATCCTTGCAGGATGATTCAAAAAATACGAAAAGGATTGTTCCAATGAGCCTTTATCTGTATAATTAGTTGTAAATACATTTGTTTACATATGTAATTACAGGAGGAAATCTTCAATGAATGACGCATTAAAACAAAACACTCGCAAGCTCCTAGGTATAGCCGGTTTCGCTTGGCTGTTTGACGCCATGGATGTCGGAATGCTGTCGTTTATCCAAGCTGCCCTGCAAAAAGATTGGAATTTGTCGGTCAAGGAAATGGGATGGATTGGAAGCGTTAACTCCATCGGTATGGCAGCAGGCGCCTTTTTATTTGGTTTGCTGGCTGACAGAATCGGAAGAAAGCCGGTCTTTCTGATCACGTTGCTTCTCTTTACGATCGGGAGCGGATTATCGGCGTTCACAAGCACTCTTGTCTTATTTCTATTCTTCCGATTTTTTATCGGGATGGGCTTAGGGGGCGAACTTCCCGTTGCATCAACACTTGTATCGGAAAGCGTACCGGCCAAAGATCGTGGCAGAATCATTGTCCTTTTGGAAAGTTTCTGGGCAGGCGGCTGGTTGCTTGCTGCTGTCGTCTCCTATTTTATTATTCCAGAATACGGTTGGAGAATGGCATTATTATTAGGAGCCATTCCGGCACTGTACGCCCTGTATTTACGCTGGAATTTACCCGATTCAGCCCGTTTTCAATCGGTAAAAACAAAACGTTCTTTCATTCTAAACATAAAAGAAGTATGGTCTCGTCCACATATTCGAAAAACGATCATGCTATGGATCGTCTGGTTTTGCGTCGTGTTCTCTTATTACGGCATGTTCCTTTGGCTCCCAAGCATTATGGTCATGAAAGGATTCAGCCTAATTAAAAGTTTCGGCTATGTGCTGATTATGACTCTTGCACAGCTTCCCGGCTATTTCACTGCTGCCTGGCTGATTGACAGAATCGGCCGTAAATGGGTCTTAATAATCTTTTTGCTGGGTACTTCCATCAGCGCATGGCTTTTTGGAAATGCGGAAACTTTGCCGTTGTTGATTACTTATGGAATTTTACTATCTTTCTTTAACTTAGGCGCTTGGGGAGCACTTTATGCTTATTCACCGGAACAATACCCGACGGCTATCCGCGGTACAGGGGTTGGAATGGCCACTTCTTTCGGACGAATAGGAGGCATCCTCGGTCCGCTTTTGATCGGTTTTCTTGGCAGCGAGACTTCTATCTCCGCCATCTTCTCTATTTTTTGTGCGGCGATTATCATCAGCGTTGTCAGCATCGCCCTATTAGGAACGGAAACAAAAGCGAAAGATCTGGCTTAATGCCGAAAATGCAGCTGATTAGATGAGGGAAAACTTCGATCCATCAATGTACCAAAAAAAGAGCGATGATCATTGGAAAGAACATCATCGTTCTATTACGGCAGCCTAAATGATGAACGATGACGTCGTTTCTTGACACCTTTACCAGCATGTCAAACGGGCGTCATTCTCTTTGCCTTTATTTTCATGGATTACTGCTCAAAAAAGAAATGCTTGCCTTAAAAATCGAGTAGGAGGGAGCGATTAACTCCCGTCCTCTCACACCACCGTACGTACGGTTCCGTATACGGCGGTTCAATTAAGATAATTGACGCAAGTCTTTATAACTTCCGTGAATAGCTGTTCTCTTTATGCCAGTGGTCACTCCACCCTCCAAGAGGTCTCCCACGGGATTCACCGCTTCCTCCCTCAAGTGAGGTACTACGTTTTCTGTGTTCATCATGACTCACTGAATACCAAGGGCTATTCTCTCTTAATTGTTCGGTCCTTCTTAGTTGTTCTAGACCAACTAATACTATGACCTCTGCTGACTTCTGACGGTTCAGCTACTTATCACTAAGTAGGTTATGAAGAGTACTTCACATATCCGCCAGACCTCCCCGGGTAAGTACATGCACTTTCACACCATCTATCCGCCTCATTTACTCGATATGACCTTCGACAGAAAGAGCTTTGTTTTGTTATGCAAACTCACTCAATCATACCTAGCCTTATATGAGGTTCGTGTTCCTCGGACCGGTGTTTTGCCTCCAGCTTCCTTCAGATTCCGCGTCACCACGGACACCCTTGCTCTTGGCTAACCTCTACTTCTGTCTTCGGGGTTCGGGACTTACACCCTATAGTTCATGTACATGCCGGGCGCACATAAAAAGCCGCCTGTACCGGCGGCTTTTACCCGTTTTGCACCCGTGCTATTTCTATTCCTTCTAGCAGCTTTCGAACCACGTATGAGGCCATAATCAGGCCGCATACAGATGGAACAAACGCATTCGAAGATGGGGGCATTTTCGCTTTTCGAATACTTGCTTCGTCGTTGCCGACCACTTTGCGGACGTCTTCGCGGATAACGATGGGGCTTTCATCGGAAAACACAACAGGGACCCCTTTTTTGATCCCCTCTTTCCGCAATCGGGTACGAACCACTTTCGCAATCGGGTCAGTGTGCGTTTGGGATATATCGGCAATCCGAAATCGGGTTGGATCCATCTTATTAGCGGCTCCCATGCTAGAAATGATGGGAATATCTCGTTTCAAACATTCTTTCATTAAATGAATCTTATAAGTAATGGTATCGGATGCGTCAATGACGAAATCAGGGCGATAGCCAAAGAATTGCTCATACGTTTCTTCCGTATAAAACATTTTTAAGGCGATGACTTCACAATCAGGATTTATATCCGCGATTCTTTCTTTCATCACATCCACCTTTGCTTTTCCGATCGTGGACAGCAAAGCGGGAATTTGCCGGTTCACATTCGTTATATCCACTACATCTTTATCCACCATTACAATACGTCCAATTCCGGAACGTGCCAACGCTTCAACAGCAAAGGAACCGACTCCTCCAACGCCTAGTACAGCAACCGTGCTGTTTGCTAATTTTTCCAGCCCTTCTTTTCCAATCGCTAATTCATTTCTCGAAAATTGGTGAAGCATATTCTCACTCCTATTATGTAATCAGCCGTTGCCTAAGCTCGACAGTTTTTTCGCCAAAAACTATCTTACCTCATCTAATAGAAAGGATTCAATAGACGTTTTTATGGAGGATAGTCGAGTGACCTGCCTGATAA
This sequence comes from Bacillus smithii, assembly GCF_001050115.1. Taxonomy (NCBI): domain Bacteria; kingdom Bacillati; phylum Bacillota; class Bacilli; order Caryophanales; family Bacillaceae; genus Bacillus; species Bacillus smithii. The sequence continues at coordinate 2,343,653 of NZ_CP012024.1, forward strand.
GAAAACCTTTTCATTCAATACGCAAAAACAACCGCTGCATGCAGCGGTTGTTCATCAAAGCAAAATGGTTTATTCGGGCTATTTAAAGTCTACGGAAACAAAAGTACGAGTCCCAATCGTGCCGTTGTCAAAGATCTATACGTTTTGAACCCGCTCTCGGCAGGTGGGTGCCCTGTTTTAAGCTTTGCAAGTCCTCCATCCAGAGAAAGAGGCATTTGCGCTACTTAAAAACTCCAGGCTCCCGTAAATCTAAGTGTTCGGTCAAAACAGAATAGGTTACTAACGTACACATCAGGACTCGTAATCGTTACTGATATATTAACATAGCCTTCTTGATTTATCAACATTCAATACACATAATCTTTACCCATTTTTTTCAACAGACAGTCTCAAATGCAACTCTTCCAGTTGGCTTTGACTAACTTTCCCCGGTGCATCCGTCAACAAGCAGCTTGCACTGGCCGTCTTCGGAAAAGCAATCGTATCGCGCAGATTAGACCGGCCAGCCAGAAGCATGACGATCCGATCCAGTCCTAATGCGATTCCTCCATGCGGCGGAGTTCCATATTCAAACGCTTCAAGCAGGAAACCGAATTGTTCCTCTGCTTCTTCTTTTGTAAAACTGAGCGCTTTAAACATTCTCTCCTGTATATCTTTCTCAAAAATCCGCAGTGAACCTCCGCCCAGTTCATAGCCATTGAGAACGATATCATATGCTTGAGCCCGTACTTTTTCAGGCTCGCTTTCAAGGTACGGCAAATCCTCTCTGAAAGGCATCGTAAACGGATGGTGGGCAGCGTAATATCTTCCATCTTCTTCGTCATACTCAAGGAGCGGCCAATCGGTTACCCATAAGAAATTAAATTGATTGTCATCGATCAGACCTAGTTCTTTTCCAAGTTTAAGACGAAGAGCACCGAGAGCATCGGCCACAATTGAGTTTTTATCTGCGACGAAAAGAAGCAAATCACCGCTCTCTGCTTCCGCCGTTTTCTTCAGCTGATCTTGTTCTTCTTCGCTGAAAAATTTGGCGATCGGTCCTTTTAATTCTCCATCTTCTACTTTTAGCCATGCGAGACCTTTAGCACCGTAACGCGCTGCAAATTCTGCCAGCTGATCGATATCTTTTCGGGAATACTGGCCTGCAGCTCCTTTGGCGTTAATTAACTTTACTTGCCCGCCTTGAGCTACGGCATTGGCAAATACTTTAAAACTTGAATTTTTAACAATTTCAGAGACATCGATCAGTTCCATGCCAAAGCGGGTATCCGGTTTGTCGGAACCATAACGGCTCATTGCTTCTGCATAAGTCATACGCGGAAATGGTTCGGTGATTTCCAGCCCTTTGACTTCTTTCATTAATCGTTTCAACATTCGTTCAGTCAAGTCCATAATATCTTCTTGACTTAAAAAGCTTGCTTCGATATCGATTTGAGTAAATTCCGGTTGGCGGTCAGCGCGCAAATCTTCATCTCGAAAACAACGAGCAATTTGATAGTAGCGATCAAATCCCGACACCATTAACAACTGTTTAAAAATTTGGGGAGATTGCGGAAGTGCGTAAAATTCTCCCGGATGCACCCGGCTCGGCACTAAATAATCGCGTGCTCCTTCCGGTGTGCTTTTTGTCAAAATCGGCGTTTCTACCTCGATAAATCCTTCTTCATCAAGAAAACTGCGAACCGATTTTGTAATGTTGTGACGCATTTGAAACGTTTCAAACATCGTATTTCTACGCAAATCCAAGTAACGGTATTTCAAGCGCACATCTTCCGAAACTTCGGTCCGGTCTTCAATCGTAAACGGCGGATTTTTGGCTGCGCTTAAAATCGTCACTTCATTCGCCTGAATTTCAATGGTCCCAGTTTTAATATTGGGGTTGATCGTTTCACGACTGCGCGCCACCACTCTTCCTTTTATGTCAAGAACATACTCGTTCCGAACTTTATCTGCTGTTTCATAAGCTTCTTTTGATGTTTCCGGGCTGAATACCACTTGGACAATTCCCGTCCGGTCACGCAGATCCACAAAAACCAAGCCGCCTAAATCTCTTCTTCTTTGCACCCATCCTTTTAAAACGACCTCTTCACCAATGTGCTGGTCCGTAATTTCTCCACAATAATGAGTTCTTCCAAACAATCTTTTCTCCTCCTCAATTGATAGACATAGATGAAATGGTTCATTGATCTTGGCATTTACCCCTCTGTTTTGCAGAGGGGTCGATATACAGATCGATTCGTACTTTATATTTCTTTTAATTCAGAAACAAGCCGGTCAATAGGAACTTCTCTTTGCTCACCTGTTTCCATCTGTTTTAGGACGACCACCTGTTTCTTTAATTCGTCTTCACCTAAAATCGCCGCAAAGCGAGCGCCTAACCGGTCCGCCTGTTTCAACTGAGCTTTCATTTTTCGATCTTGGTAGTCTTTATCGGCCCGAATTCCGGCATGGCGAAGCTCTTGCAACAGCTTGACGGAATAATCTTTTGCTTCCTCTCCCAAAGAAACAAGAAAACAATCGAGACCTCGTTCTACAGGCAATTTGACTTTTTCCGCTTCAAGTGCCTGCAAAAGCCGTTCGATGCTGAATGCAAAGCCAATTCCCGGCATTTCCGGACCTCCCAAGTCTTGGACAAGTCCGTTATATCGTCCGCCGCCGCATAAAGTCGTAATGGCACCGAATCCTTCAGCATTGCTCATAATTTCAAAAGCGGTATGATGGTAGTAATCCAATCCGCGGACGAGCGTAGGATCTACAATAAATTCAATTCCAAGTTCCTTTAAATAAAATTGAACTTTATCAAAAAACTTTCTGGAAGGTTCTGTTAAATAATCCAATATCGATGGAGCCGTCTTCATCAATTCATGGTCGCGATCTTTTTTGCAGTCTAAAATCCTCAGCGGATTCTTGTCCAGCCGATTTTGACAATCAGCACAAAATTCACCGATCCGAGGTTTGAAATGCTGAATAAGAGCTTCCCGATGAGCAAGTCGACTTTCTTTATCGCCCAACGAATTTATGACAAGTTGAATATTTTTTAGACCTAACTTTTTGAAAATAGTCATGACAATTGAAATGACTTCAGCGTCTATAGCCGGATCCTCGCTTCCAATCGCTTCAACCCCAAACTGGACAAATTGGCGAAAACGTCCGGCCTGAGGACGTTCGTAGCGAAACATCGGCCCTGTGTAAAACAGCTTAACAGGCTGATTAGGATCTCCGTACATTTTATTTTCCACATAAGAACGGACGACAGAAGCGGTTCCTTCCGGTCTAAGCGTCAGACTGCGTCCGCCCCTGTCTTCAAACGTGTACATTTCTTTTTGCACAATATCCGTTGTATCTCCGACCCCCCGCTGAAAAAGCTCAGTGTGTTCAAAAATCGGAGTACGAATTTCAGAATAATTATAGGTCCGACAAACCTCTTTGGCCGTTTGCTCAATCCACTGCCATTTTTCTACAGTTCCCGGAAGGATATCCTGAGTGCCTCTTGGAATTTGTATCATGATTTCTCCTCCTTCGTACCTAACCACTATGTACATGAGTTCTTACGGATGAACCCATCGGGCTAATAAAAAACTCTCGCCCCTTGCTTGCGCTTGCCAAAACAAGGGACGAGAGTAGATTCCCGTGGTACCACCCTAATTGGAGCGAAAATTGCTCCCACTTTGTCCGTTAACGCCATCTGCGTTCCCTCCTACTAAAAGTTCAGAGGGAAACCTAAGGAGTGTTTTTCGTTAAACAGCCATGCAGAAACGCTTTCAGCCCAAGGCATTTCCTCTCTTTGCATGCGTTTTTAACTACTCTTCTCCCTCATTGGTTTTATCTATATGTGTTTGATAGAATTCGCACATGCCAATGTCCTTAGTATAAGGAATTTCTCAAGAACGTTCAAGCCTCTTTTTTATCCGCTTGATTTCGTTCAGAGAGACACCGAATTCAGAAGCAAGCTCCCATAAATTCGCTTCTTCTCTATCTATTCGATCATGGAAACGGATGCCAAATAAAGGCTTGTTTTCACTTGAGACCATTGTTTGTTTATCGTTTGCCCGCATGATGATACCTGCCTTTCGTAAAATCTGATCCATCCGCAAAGAGATTGTTTCTATTATTTCCTTTTTCCTAATTTTTCATAAAAAAACAGGATTTTTTTTGAAAAAGAAGAATTGAAACAGTGAGTTCCTTTCAAAAGACGGATCAGAATCAAAACAGACATGGATGGTGAGTGATGGATACGCGTTTTTTGACGTTGTTTCTTTTGTCGCTTTTGATTGTTTTGCTTCAGACTAGCTTGGCTTACGCAAACAGCATCACCGTAAACACCGATGTCGTCAATGTTCGGGAAGGTCCCGGCTATTCTTTTGGAATCATCGGCAACGTAAAAAACAACGAAACCTATTCTGTGCTGGAATCACAAAACGGCTGGTACAAAATTGAATTAAAGAATGGAACAAAAGGATGGATCGCCGGCTACTTAACTACGTTGGCTCAAAAACAGAGCGATTTCAGCCGACAAGGGATCATCATAGCGGACCACGTCAACGTTCGAAACATTCCTTCAGAGCAAGGAGATATTGTCGGAAAGTTGAATAGCGGAGATTCAGTGAAGGCCGAACAAACGAAAAATGAATGGGTGCAAATCGAATACCAAAACCAAACAGCTTGGGTAAATCAACAATTTATTCGCCTCAATGATCAAAAAGAAAACGTTTTGAACAATAGGATGGCCGTCGTTCTTTACAACAATACCAATATTCGAACTGAACCATCTACCGATTCCGCTGTTACGGCAAAAGCAAATGCGGGTGATCGTTATCCGATCAACAAAGAGGTTGGAAATTGGTATGAAATTGATTTATCGAAAGGACAGACAGGGTATATAGCCAGCTGGGTAGTCGCTGTTCGTCAAGCCAATGTTTCTTCCCAATCAGCACTGGATCCAAGCGTTCTAAAAGGAAAAACCATCGTCCTTGATCCGGGGCATGGAGGAAAAGACCGAGGAACAAAAGGAGCAAGCGGCACTATGGAAAAAGTTTTAACGTTGGAAACAGCAGAACGTTTATACGAAAAATTGGAACGGGCTGGGGCGCATGTTTTTTTAACAAGAGAGGATGATTCCTATATTCCGCTGGCTTCGAGAGTGGCCATGTCCCAAATTTTGGGAGCCGATGCCTTCATAAGCATCCACTTTGACAGCAACCACAATCAAAATATTCGGGGCTTTACCACTTATTACTATCAGCCTTATCAACAAAGGCTGGCTCAAGCGGTGGAAATGCAAGTAAAAAAAGCAAGTCCGCTTTTTTCTCTCGGCGTTAAAAAAGGCGATTTTTACGTACTAAGAGAAAACAGTCAACCTTCTGTTTTGCTTGAACTTGGTTTTTTAAGCAATCCACAGGAAGAGCAAACCATTATCACCCTTCCCTATCAAGAGCAGGCAACAACCGGCATTTACAACGGTCTCATTTCTTATTTTTCACAATAAAAAGGCGGCCAGTCGGCCATCCTCTTAAAATCACGTTATTTGCTTTCCAATATTAAGGTGACCGGCCCATCGTTGACTAATTTGACGTCCATCATCGCTCCAAATCGGCCGGTTTCCACGTGCACGCCTTTTTCGCGCAATAATTCATTAAAACGATCATATAAAGGCTCTGCATGGCTCGGTTTAGCGGCGTTCATAAAATTGGGACGCCGTCCTTTTCTCGTATCGCCATATAAAGTAAATTGCGATATGGAAAGAATTTCTCCATTTACATCAAGGATGGATAAGTTCATTTTTCCCTTATCGTCTTCGAATACTCTTAGCCCGGCAATTTTTTCCGCTAAATAAGCGGCGTCTTCTTCTGTATCTTCATGAGTGATTCCAACTAGAAGGACAAAACCGGATGAAATTTGTCCGACCGTTTTTCCGTCCACTTCGACGGAAGCTTCTTTGCTTCTTTGCAGTACGACTCTCATTTTCCACACCCTTAATTCATAATTCTTCTTACCGCATAAATGTCTGGTAATTGCTTAATTCGTTCCACCACTTTATGCAAGTGGCTGACGTTGCGTATGAAAATCGACATGTGTATTCTAGCTACTTTATTGCGATCGGATCGGCCGGTAACCGCTGAAATATTGGTTTTTGTTTCATTGACCACTTGGAGGACTTCATTTAATAAACCGCGGCGGTCATAACCCGATATTTCGATTTCTACGTTGTATTCTTTATGATTTTCCGGATTGCTTTCCCATTCGACCGGAATTAAACGATCTTTCGTCTCTTCAGTATGGATATTAGGACAATCCGCACGATGAACGGAAATACCGCGTCCTTTCGTAATATAGCCGACGATGTCATCTCCAGGAACCGGATTGCAGCATCTTGAAAGTCGGAGCAGCAAATTATCGATTCCTTTTACGCGAACACCGACGTTCGTTTTACTAGTAGTCGGGAATGTTTTCAGCTCTTTGATCGCCGATTCTTGAACACTGATTTCTTCATCTCTCTGTTTTCTCAATTTTTCCGTCAATCTATTGGCGATTTGGGCAGCGGTAATGCCATTATAGCCGACAGCTGCGTACATATCTTCTTCCGATGAGAAATTGAATTTTTCAGCTACTTTTTTAATATTTTCCGGCGTCATTACTTCTTTTAAATCAAAATCCATATTGCGGATTTCTTTTTCTACAAGCTCCCGACCTTTTTCAATGTTTTCTTCTTTCCGTTGTTTCTTGTAAAACTGTTTAATTTTATTTTTCGCTTGGGACGTTTGGGCCAATTTAATCCAGTCTTGACTTGGACCGTAAGAATGCTTGGACGTCAATATTTCCACGATGTCCCCAGTTTTCAGCTTGTAATCAAGAGTCACCATTTTTCCATTGACTTTTGCACCGATCGTTTTGTTGCCGATTTCCGAGTGGATGCGATAGGCAAAATCGATCGGAACAGATCCGGACGGAAGCTCGATGACATCTCCTTTTGGAGTAAATACAAATACCATATCGGAAAATAAGTCAATTTTCAGCGATTCCATAAATTCTTCCGCATTGGCCGATTCTTTTTGAAACTCAAGAATTTCACGGAACCAAGAAAGTTTCTTTTCAAAAGAAGAGTTTTCATCAAGCGTTTTTCCTTCTTTATATGCCCAGTGGGCAGCAACCCCGTATTCAGCGATGCGATGCATATCAAAAGTCCTGATTTGAACTTCCAGAGGATCGCCTTTCGGACCGATGACAGTCGTATGCAGCGATTGGTACATATTAGGCTTCGGCATGGCAATATAATCTTTGAAACGCCCCGGCATCGGTTTCCAGCATGTATGAATGATTCCAAGCACCGCGTAACAATCTTTGATGCTGTTGACCAAAATTCTTACAGCCAATAAGTCGTATATTTCATTGAATTGTTTGTTTTTTATGACCATTTTTCGGTAAATGCTGTAAATATGTTTAGGACGGCCTGATATTTCCGCTTCAATCGAGACTTCTTTCAGCCGCTCCCTCACTTCTTCAACGACCTCTTCCAAGTATTCTTCGCGCTCTGCCCGCTTTCTCTTCATCAGATTGACAATTCGATAATATTGCTGCGGGTTTAAATAGCGAAGTGCGGTATCTTCCAACTCCCACTTGATTTTAGAAATTCCCAGCCGGTGAGCAAGCGGGGCGAAAATTTCCAGCGTTTCATTGGCGATTCTGCGCTGTTTTTCAGCCGGCAAATGTTTCAACGTACGCATATTATGCAGACGATCAGCAAGCTTAATCAAAATCACTCGAATATCTTGAGCCATGGCCAAAAACATTTTCCGGTGATTTTCCGCTTGCTGTTCTTCATGAGACTTATATTTAATCTTGCCGAGCTTCGTAACTCCATCCACAAGCATGGCAATTTCTTCATTAAATTCCCTCTTTAAATCCTCGAGGGTCATTTCCGTATCTTCCACGACATCATGCAAAAAACCCGCTGCCACTGTTGCAGGATCCATTTCCAAATCCGCTAAAATGCCCGCAACCTGCACCGGATGCATAATATAAGGTTCCCCGGATTTCCGGTATTGATGTTTGTGCGCTTCTTCTGCCACACGATAGGCCTTATATACTAAAGCTACATGCTCTTCATTTAAATATTGTTTCACCCGATCGATTACTTGTTCGGCGGTTAATACCTGATCTTTCGCCATATAAATACTCACCTTTGTAATTTTAAAAATATTTGGGTATTGAGTTTTAAAAATAACTTTATTTTTCTATTATCTTTAAAAAAAGAATAGATGTAAAGTCATCTATTCAAATTTATTGAAAAGAATGTTGAATTTTGTCGATTAATCTTTATTACAGCCCTTTTCGCCATTATCTCCTGCCAATCTGAGCCGCCATTTTCTCTGCCTTGCCCGCTGGACAATGAAAAGGATTCATCTTTCGTTATCGTTCGACCTTTTTAAGAAGACCAAAAAGCCCTTATAAAAAGGGCTTTTCATCCATTTTTTCGTCTTCGGCTAGTAACATTATTGTACCGCTTAAAACAAAATTGTCCAAGCGTTTTCCATCAAAAATGAGCGTTTCTCTACATTTGATCGAGTAGCATCAGCAAAAACACTCGAAAAAAGAGTGCCATACCTTAAAACTCTCATAAAAGAGAGTCGTTTATTCGTATTTCATTAACGCCAGAATATCGTACCCGTCCAGCTTCTTGCGTCCTTCCAGATAGGCCAATTCGATTAAAAAGGCAATGCCAACAACGATACCGCCGAGTTGTTCCACCAGTTTAATCGTTGCTTCGATTGTTCCTCCGGTTGCCAATAAGTCATCGATAATCAATACTCTTTGCCCCGGTTTAATGGCATCTTTATGGATGGTTAACACATCTTTTCCATATTCAAGGCCATATTCCACTTTTACCGTTTCTCGAGGAAGCTTACCTTCTTTTCTTACAGGCGCAAATCCAACTCCAAGAGCATAAGCAACAGGACAGCCTACAATGAACCCACGCGCTTCAGGTCCTACGACTATATCTACTTTTTTCTTTTCTGCATAGGCTACGATTTGATCAGTCGCAAATTTAAACGCTTCGCCATTATCCATGAGCGGCGTGATATCTTTAAATTGCACTCCAGGCTGAGGCCAGTCAGGCACGACAGCAATATACTTTTTCAAATCCATGTTTTAGTTTCCTCCTCATGATTTTGAGACAAATAAAAATATTGATTAAACCAATCTCTCAATTGTTCGTAGTTTGAATATAACAGTTCGTTCTCGATTTGATATTGCTCCTGTTTTTCGCGATAAGCTTTGGATTCATTTAAATCTCGCTTAGCCGGCGCTTCATTTAATGAAATAAGGCCATCTTCTATTGTAACAAATCCGAGTTCTAAAAACACTCTGGACATGAACTCAATCGTTTCTTTCGACCATCCCCGGTATTTAGCCAAATCGCCGCTGTATCGTTTTAAATCAAAAGTTTTCTGTTTGAGAAGAAAAGCATAATACCATTTAAAATGCTCCCTTGTGGGCACTGTACTGAAATAATGCTGCTTTTCTTGATAAAAATGGGCATAAATTCTGTTCGGACTCTTATGAGAAAGCAAGATTTCCATATATTCTTTTTTTGGAGGCAAATCCATAAAAACGATATTTCGACCGGAAATATCGAGATTAGCGGCTGTTTCCAAATTAGAAACGACGACAAGATCTTTTTCAAGAGGTTGAAGTCGAAGCCGGGCTATCGTGTCTTCATGAAAGACAATCAAAATCCTGTCATCCGGAACAAGATCCATCCACTTATCGAGTTGCCGCATTCCCCTGACATCGAACAGCTGCCATTCCTTTACTTGAATATCCTGCAGGACGATCTGCGGCTTTTTGATATGATTCCATTCGTTGATGCCAAGTTCTCCGATAACCGAAACCTTCGATTGAGGAGCTATGTGATCAGCCATTTCTCCCATGCCGAAACCGATAGCGTCCAAAGAGGCGTCACCACTGGCGAGCTGCATTTTCAAATGAGATTGATCTGCACCGATTTTCCGCATGTTGCGAAAAGCCAGATCCCCCAGTAAAAACGTTGGCTTCGGATTTTCCGTACCAAAAGGGGCAAGCAGCTGAAGTTCTTCAATCATCGACAGCTCGGCATCCTCCAAGTTTATGGCCATATCCACTTCCGTTTGTGGTATAAAATCTTCCTCATTCAGCTGTTCTCGAGCCAATTCGATCATTCGGCTGCGCAATCGATCTACGTCTTCGATTTTCATCGTCATTCCTGCTGCCATCGTATGTCCGCCAAAATGGGGCAATAGATCGCGGCACTCCGATAAGCTATCAAACAAGTTAAATCCTTGAATGCTGCGGGCAGATCCTTTTGCAAGCCCGCTTTCCCGATCAAAGCTTAAAATAATAACGGGTCGATAGTATTTTTCAACAAGCCGAGAAGCAGCAATCCCGATAACGCCGGGATTCCAACCTTCTTTCCCGATCACAAGGACGGGATTCCGGTCTGGCGGATAGGAAGTTTCAACGATTTCCACTGCTTCTTTCGTCATCTCATTTACCATTTGCTGCCGATCTGCATTCATCCGATTAATCTCTTCTGCAATGGAAAGAGCCGTTTCTTGATCTTCCGCAAGAAGCAAGTCAACGGCGGGATAAGCAGAATCCAATCTTCCGGCGGCATTCAGTCTAGGGGCTATCATATAACCAATAGTATCTTCATTGATCTCTTCTAAGGATACGCCGTTTAATCGACAAATCGCTTGAATGCCCAAACGACTTGTCTGCTGCAGTTTTTTTAAGCCTGCTTTTACAAGAGAACGGTTTTCTCCCAAAAGCGGCACTAAATCAGCAACTGTCCCGATGGCGGCTAAATCTAATAGATTCTCCGGCAGCTCGCCATATAAAGCGTGTGCCGTCTTGAATGCCACTCCTACACCTGCCAAATAAGGAAACGGATAATTTCCTTCCGGATGCTTGGGATGAATAACGGCAAATGCTTCGGGAATGACAGGACCAGGTTCATGATGGTCCGTTATAATGACATCCATACCCAATTCCTTTGCCAGAGCCACTTCTTTCACAGCCGCTATCCCCGTATCTACGGTAATGATCAAATGAATATCGCGCGATTTTGCCAATCGAAAAGCATTTTCATTAGGTCCGTATCCTTCGGTAAATCGATTCGGTATGTAATAATCAACATTCGCTCCTAAATCTTGTAGAGCGGTAACCATAACCGATGTACTTGTCACACCATCGGCGTCATAATCTCCATATACCAAAATGTTTTCTTCGTTTTTAATGGCCTCTTTTATGCGACGAACTGCCTTATCCATATCTTTTAAGAGAAATGGATCATGAAAGCTTTCTCCTTTATCAAATAAAAAACACCGTGCCGATTCTACCTCGGTAATACCACGGTTCACTAACAGTTCGGCCAAAAGAGGGCTGATAGCCAGTTCATTTGACAATGTTCGAACAGTCTCATCCGAGAGATGTTTCCGAACAATCCATCGGGTTTTTGGTTTTAACATACGTTCACCCCTCAACTCATCCTATTATACAAAACTCATATTCTGCTTTCAATGACGGATTCACCCCCCACAGTTCGATGCCATGAAAAAAGCCGCAGGATGATCCTGCAGCTTTTAAAAGATGTTATTTATTTCATTTATACTTGCGGTTCGTCGCTCCATTTGCGTTTTTCTTTATACGTTTTTAAGGAACCTTTCTTCTTCAATTCTCTTTTTTTCATCACCAACCATAATTGAGCGGCAATAAACAAGGAAGAGTAGGTTCCGAAAATCAATCCGATGAAAAGAGCAATGGAGAAATTGCGAATCGATTCGCTTCCGAAAAGAAGCAGCGCCACAACAGTAATCAACACGGTTAAAACCGTATTCACCGAACGGGTCAACGTTTGCCGCAAGCTGCGGTTTACAATATCAGCCAATTCATCATACGATTTAATGCGGCGGCGTTTTTTCAGATTTTCCCTAATCCGGTCAAACGTGACGATCGTATCATTTAAGGAATAACCGACGATTGTCAACACGGCGGCGACAAATGTAAGATCTACTTCCAGTCTCGTTAAACTAAAGACGGATACAATCACAAATACGTCATGCAGCAAGGCCGCAATGGAAGAAATCCCCATGTAAATTTCGAAGCGAAATGCAAGATAGATAACGATCCCTATGGAAGCGATGATCAAAGCGTAAATCGCATTTTTCACCAGCTCTTTTCCGACAATAGGAGATACGCTGCTCACATTCGGCTCGTTTCCAAACTTCTTGTGGAAATGTTCTTTTACTTGGGCAATTTCTTTTTTGGTCAACGCTTCTTTAAATCTTGCTGTCCCGATATTTTTCTTATCGCCGGATATCAAAATTCGATCTGCTTTCAGATGGACAGCCTTCAGCTCATTCGCTACTTTTTCCTCCGTCAATGGCTGATTCGCCATAATTTCCAATCTCGTTCCACTCGTAAAATCAATACCCAAGTTCAACCTGTAGATTCCCAACACGATCATACCGGCAATGATCAAAATCAATGAAAAAGCAAAAAACTTGCGGTGATGCTTGACAAAATCAAAACGGTCAAATTTCGTACTCAAATCTAATGTATCTACGTTTTCTTTTATATCGTGGATATCTTTTTTGCGAACTCCAAACCATCCTGGACGGTTCTTGACCAGTCCGCTTTGAACAATTAATCCAAGCAAAACTCTCGATAACCAGACAGCGGTGATAAAGCTGACGATGATGCTGACAATTAAACTGGTCGCAAAACCTTTGACAGAGCTTGTCCCGAAGAAAAAGAGAACGGTAGCCGCCAAAAGAGTCGTAATATTGGCGTCAATTATGGTCAATAAAGAGTTTTTATTACCGGCTTGAAAGGCAGACCGAATGCTTTTTCCAACCCTTATCTCTTCCTTCACCCGTTCAGCCGAGATGATGTTGGCATCGACCGCCATTCCAACCCCAAGGATCAAAGCCGCTATTCCCGGAAGGGTCAACACGGCGTGCATCCAATCGAATATCAAAAGTACTAAATAAATATAGATGGAAAGGGCAATCACAGCGATGATACCCGGCAACCGATAGTAAAAAATCATAAATAAGTAAACGATCGCAATCCCGATGATTCCGGCAAGAACGGTATCATGCAACGCTTGTTCACCGAATTGGGCGCCGACCGATGTCGAGTAAACTTCTTTCAGCTTCACCGGCAATGCGCCAGCATTTAACAAAGAAGCAAGGTTTTGGGCTTCTTTGGTGGTGAAGTTGCCCTCGATCGTCACTTGATCCGTGTCTAATACTTCGTTTACGTTAGGCGCGGATATAAATTTCGGATGTTTTTTCTGAATTTCTTTTTTAAAGGAATCTTTTCCTTCTTCAAAATCAAGCCAAATGACAAGCTGGTTATTGGGAGCCATGCTTACAATTTTTTGAGTGACCTTTTTAAATTTATTCCGGTCCTTTAATTTAAGCACAACGTTCGGCTTGCCATCCTGCGAAAATGATTGCTTCGCTCCTCCGGAGACAAGATCCGAACCATCAAGCATCACATGGTCATTGACATCGCGAAACGTCAAGTTAGCTTGAGTCGATAACATTTCACGAGCCTGATTTTGATCCTCCACCCCTGCCAGCTGGACGCGGATGCGATGACCATTCTCAATTTGAATACTCGGTTCGCTTACCCCGAGAACATTAATCCGCTTATCAAGGGCTTCGGCTGTATCCGCTACTACTTTATCCGTAATTTTTTGTCCTTTTTTCGCTGGTTCGACTTTGTACAGAACTTCAAAACCGCCCTGCAAATCAAGGCCCAGCCTGATATGATTCAAAATATTTTTAGTTGTTGCCCCCGCCAAGCTTCCGATTAGAATCACAATCAAAAAAAAGGCAACAATACGGCTCCGCTTTACCATTCCAATTAAAGCCTCCTTAAATATGTACTGCAAAGATACAAAAAAATTCTGGCGAATAAGGCACCAGAATCGCTCAACGTATTTATTATGAAGCAGAAAAAAGAAGCTGTCAATTTATCATCGTTCTTTTTGTGGATGAAAAAGGTATTGGATTTCTTCTCGATTTTGATCTGTCAACAAAGGAGAGGAACGATACGCTTCCACCGTTGCATAATTCATAAAATCTCCAGGTTTCAGTGCAATAATATCGCTTACTAATTGATAGATCCGAACATCTTGTTGGGCATTCTTCCATTTTTTCTTGATGAAATAATTCCATAATGAATCCAGTTGAACCGACTCATAGCCTAACAGCCGAAATTCTTCCACCTTGCTGACAAGAGCTGGTGTTAATCGATGATAAAACCGCTGATATGGGTGATGATTTTTTTTCATTTTCATCCCGCCTTTTCCGATAAATGAACATCTTGTCATGCTTTGTCCATTTGTTTGCATATATATCATTGTAAAAGATAACGGTACAGTTGAGAAGGCAGGGAGGAAAATGTCGAAGTTTCTTAGAGGAACACTCATATTATTAATAGCGACCTTTGTGACCAGAATCTTAGGGTTTATCAATAGAATTGTGATCGCTCGGTCCATCGGCGAAGAGGGAGTCGGATTATACATGATGGCCTACCCAACTTTTATACTAGCGGTTACATTGACGCAAATGGGGCTTCCTGTGGCTATCTCCAAAAGTGTGGCGGAAGCTGAAGCAAGAGGCGATTTTCGGAGGATCAAGAAAATCCTTGTCGTCTCACTTGGAGTCACGATTTCTCTCTCGCTCGTCTTTACACCGGGATTGCTGTTATGTGCGCCTTTTATCTCCAAAACTTTGTTTACAGATGAACGGACTTTCTATCCGCTTCTGGCCATCGCTCCCGTTATCCCTGTCGTTGCCGTCTCCTCGGTTTTAAGGGGCTATTTTCAAGGTAGGCAAAATATGAAACCATCCGCAATATCACAAGTATTGGAGCAGGCGATTAGGATCGCTCTCATCGCCGTTATGACAAAAGCCTTCCTACCATACGGCGTTGAGTTTGCGGCCGCAGGAGCGATGATCGCCTCCGTGCTCGGCGAACTTGGATCCCTGTTATATCTGTTTACCATGTTTAAAATGAAAAAGAGATTCCGCGTGCGAAACCATTTTTTGAAAACCATTTTTTCAGGGGGAGATGTTTTTAAAGAATTAATGATTGTGGGTATTCCGACGATGGGCAGTAGACTGATCGGCTCCTTGTCGTGGTTTTTAGAACCGATTGTCGTTTCCCGCAGTCTGGCCATCGCTGGAATCGCCTCCGGTGTGGCCACGCAGCAATACGGGATGTTAACGGGCTTTGCGTTGCCGCTATTACTGCTGCCTTCTTTTATTACCACTTCTTTATCTACTTCATTAGTACCGGCGATCAGCGAGGCCAATGCCCATAAAAACTATCGGCTTTTGGAATACCAAGTTCAAGAAGCTTTGCGATTTTGTCTAGTCACCGGAGGACTGGCTGTCATTATTCTTTATTTGTATGCCGAACCATTGATGCAGCTAATGTATGGATCAAATAAAGGGGCAGTGTTTATTCAATTGATGGCTCCTTTCTTTCTTTTCCAGTATTATCAAGGACCTCTTCAGGCGGTTCTGCAGGCGCTGAATCTTGCGGATGCAGCGATGATCAACAGCTTTATCGGCTCTTTTGTAAAATTGGCCGTTATTTTCGTACTCGCCTCCCAGCCTTCATTCGGCATTTACGGAGCGGCACTTGGGATTGTGACGGGAACCATGTTAGTGACGTTGCTTCATCTAATGACAGCCGTTAAAAAATTATCTTTAACGATTTATGTAAGAGATTATCTTCATTTTATATTTGTCGTCGTGGTTGTCATTATATTCTCCAAACTGGCAGATCAATATGTACTCACCATGGAAAGTCCATTCATTCGTTTTTTGGCGGGAGCCACTTTCACTTCCGTCCTTTACATCATCATTTCCGGTGCAGCTGGCCTTATTAAAAAAAGAGATTTGCTGAAAATTCCCATTATAAAAAAATGGATATAATTTCACTCAAACTGGCTTTCATGCAAAAATGATGAACGAAGCAAGGTTCCATTCGGTTCACTTAAAAAGAGGGAAATCAGTCCTTTTCAACCTTGCTCTTCCTTCTTCATAAAGGCCATGCTTAAGAAAAACCGCAAATTGTCCGCCTAACGATGAAAACAAAGCCGTTTGACTCAATTTCTTCGCTCTTGTCCATTGGCTAAGATTGTTGACTCTCTTCATCGGTTCTTAGCGGAGAGGCTTTCTTATCAAGATAAAATGGATTGTCCAGGAATTCACCAAACTCCCTCTTCTTGTCGCTCACCTTTTTTAGTATGTGTGAATAATGGTCAAAGAATGACGGAATAAGTCGGGAACTTGGCTTCTATTAACTTTTGCTTCTAACCTAACAATGAAGCGCATATGCTTGTACTGGGAAAAATTGAAATTTTCAGGCGGGAGGAGAAGCCATTTTATGCAAAGGCAAATTAGTGCAGTGTTATACGGAGTCATCGCGATCCTGATCATGGCCATAGCCAGCAGCCTTATTTTTGCTACGATTTTACGGTTATCGCAATTAACGGAACATTCCATTCAATTATTGGTCACCATTATATCTTTTTTCAGTTTATTTATCGGGGGGTACATCACGGGGGGAAAAGGGAAAGAAAAAGGACTGCTTCTCGGAGCATTTACAGGAATCATTTATAGTTCCATTATTTTTCTATATCAGTTTCTCGGATACGACTCCATCTTTTCTTTAAAGCAACTCATCTTCCATCTTTGCTATATCGCCACCGCCATGCTAGGAAGCGTATTGGGCGTCAATCTTTCCGGCGGGAAAACGAAAGAGTCTTAGCAAGTTTCTGACCTCTGTTTTGCGCTTTAATCTATCCATAAAAAAGAAGCAATTCGAATGACCAAATTGCTTCTTTTTTTATTACGAGTTTGTTGAAGACGAGTTCGTCGAAGAACTTTTGGCTTTTTCAATCACATCACGAACCGCTGACCGGTCGTATGTCAAACGGCTGCCATCTCCGCATCGAATGACAATCGTATTTTCATCCAGCGAATCGACGATGCCATGAAGACCGCCAATCGTAACGATCTTATCTCCTTTTTCCAAGCTGTTCTGCATATTCATGACTTGCTTTTGCCGTTTTTGCTGAGGACGGATAAGCAAGAAGTAAAACAGAACGAACATGATAATTAAAGGCAAAAATGTTCCTAAACTACCCAATCCATTCACCCCTTTCTAAGTACAATAAACACTCAAAGCTTGAGGTTCAAGCTTACGTTCCTTTTTAAAAGTTTTTGGCATCAGGACGATTAAAACCGTACTGTTCAAAAAACTCTTCTCTAAAATCACCAAGCCGGTCTTCCCGGATAGCTTGTCTGATTTTCTCCATTAATTTTAACAGAAAATAAAGATTGTGGTAAGTCGTCAACCTAATTCCCAATGTTTCATTCGTATGAATTAAATGACGGATATACGCCCTCGAATAGTTTCTGCACGTATAGCAATCACATTGCTCATCAATCGGCCGAAAATCGCGAGCGTATTTTGCATTTTTCACCACAAGCCGACCTTGGCTCGTCATCAGCGTACCGTTTCTGGCAATTCGCGTTGGAAGTACACAATCGAACATATCAATTCCCCGAATGGCGCCATCAATTAAAGAATCCGGCGACCCTACTCCCATTAAATAGCGTGGTTTATCAGCCGGCAAAAGCGGCGTCGTGAATTCCAGCATTTCATTCATGACCTCTTTCGGTTCTCCCACCGACAGTCCACCGATCGCATAGCCCGGAAAATCAAGAGACACTAAATCATTGGCACTTTGCCGACGAAGTTCTTTATACTCTCCCCCTTGCACAATCCCAAACAACCCTTGGTCTTCCGGTCTTTTATGAGCTTTCAGGCAGCGCTCAGCCCATCGCGAAGTCCTTTCTATCGACTTTTTCATATAATCGAACTCAGCCGGATAAGGAGGGCATTCATCAAATGCCATCATAATGTCTGATCCAAGAGCGTTTTGAATTTCCATCGCTTTTTCAGGAGATAAAAACAGTTTTTCCCCATTTAAATGATTGCGGAAATACACTCCTTCTTCCTCAATGCGACGAAGTTTGCTCAAGCTGAATACTTGAAAACCGCCAGAATCGGTTAAAATCGCTCCATCCCAATTCATAAAGGAATGAAGGCCGCCCGCTTCTTGGATAATATCATGGCCGGGCCTTAACCAAAGATGATACGTATTGCTTAGAATAATCTTAGCCCCCATCTCTTTTAATTCTTCCGGGGACATGGTTTTCACTGTCGCTAACGTTCCAACGGGCATAAACATGGGCGTTTCAAAACTTCCATGCGGCGTCGTCACTCTACCAAGCCTTGCACCCGTCTGCTTACAAGTTTTCAATAATTCATACTTGATGGCTGGCAATGTTCCATGCTCCTTCCTCTTTTGATGCTAACTTTGTCTGCCAAATCAATTTATTTAATAAACATCGCGTCTCCAAAACTAAAGAAACGATATTTTTCCCGCACGGCGGTTTCATAGGCATTCAGGATGTTTTCTCTCCCTGCCAAGGCGCTCACAAGCATAATCAGCGTCGATTTAGGAAGATGGAAATTCGTAATCAACCCGTCGATCGCGCGAAATTGAAATCCCGGATAAATAAAAATATCCGTCCAACCGCTAGCGGGAACAATTTTTCCGTCGTGATCCCTGGCAATTGTTTCGAGCGTTCGAGTTGAAGTAGTTCCAACACTATAAATTTTCCCGCCTTCTCTACGAACTTTTTCAATTAAATCCGCCGTTTCTTTAGACACTTGATAGAACTCGGCATGCATATCATGATCTTCCACCCTATCTACCGACACAGGGCGGAACGTTCCAAGACCTACATGCAGAGTAAGAAAAGCCAGATGAACTCCTGCAGATTCAATCTCCTTAAGAAGTTCCTCCGTAAAATGAAGTCCAGCTGTCGGTGCGGCAGCCGACCCGCGTTCTTTTGCGTACACGGTTTGATAACGGTCTTGATCTTCAAGCTTTTCTTTTATATAAGGGGGCAACGGCATTTCTCCAAGCTGATCAAGAATTTCGTAAAAAATGCCGTCATAATGAAATTCGATCACTCTGCCGCCATGATCGAGCTTCCCAACGCACTCCGCTGTCAATTGACCATCTCCGAAAATGATTTGGCTTCCTTCTTTTAACCTTTTGGCCGGCTTCGCCAACGTTTCCCAGCGATCCCCCTCCAATTGTTTTAAAAGCAGAATTTCTATATGAGCACCCGTATCCTTCTTTACTCCATACAATCGAGCCGGAAGAACTTTTGAATCATTCAATACTAAACAATCACCGGGATTCAGATGGTGCAATAAATTTTTGAAAATATCATGCTTGATTTCACCCGTTTCCTTATCCAACACCATCAGCCGGCTTTCTGAACGATTTTTTAAAGGAGTTTGGGCTATTAATTCTTCTGGTAATTCAAAATCAAAATCTTCTACATTCATTCGATGTCACCTTTTCAATTCAATCTTTTCTAAGCAGAAAAATTCTTGTTTCTAAACGTTTCCCATCCTATATGCAGGATTGAAGAACATCTTTTGCCAAATCGAGGCAGGCCGCCTGCGATTGGCAAAATGATTGGGTATTCCAAACGACCATAAGCCTTGAATGAAGATGCTACGGCCGGTTAAAACGCGACAAAAAATAGAAGATCGCGGACAACAGGACGCTTAATAGTATGGACGTAGCAATGGGAAAATAGAAGGTCATATTCCCTTTTTTTATGAGAATATCTCCCGGCAGTCTCCCAATTTTGATAAACTGCATGAGAAAACCGACCAAAAAAACAATGCCTCCAACAATCATCAATGTTTTTCCTAAACCGCTCATTCTTTAGGAACCTCCATTTGAAAGTGGTGATAAACAAGTTCCGTAACCATTCTTCCCCTAGGCGTCCGTTGTAAAAAACCTATTTGCAGTAAATACGGCTCATATACATCTTCTATTGTACCCGGTTCTTCGCCGATGCTTGCCGCAATTGTATCCAAACCAACAGGGCCGCCGCGAAATTTTTCAATGATGGTTAAAAGCAGCTTATGGTCAATGTGATCCAGCCCCATTTGATCCACCTGCAGCAACTCAAGCGCCTCAGCGGCAATATCGTACGTAATCAATCCATTTCCGCGAACTTGTGCATAGTCGCGAACTCGCTTTAGCAGGCGATTCGCTATTCGCGGCGTCCCCCGCGAGCGTCTGGCGATTTCCATCGCCCCTCTCTCTTCAATTTCCGTATGGAAAATATCGGCGGTCCGCAAAACGATTTCTTTCAACTGCTCTTGATTATAATATTCAAGCCGGCTTAAGACACCAAATCGATCCCGCAAAGGAGCTGAAAGCGATCCAGCTCTCGTCGTCGCTCCGATAAGCGTAAAAGGAGGTACATCAAGCCGGACAGAACGAGAACTTGGACCTTTGCCGATGACGATATCTAAGCAAAAATCTTCCATGGCAGGATAAAGCACCTCTTCAATGGCCCTTGGAAGACGATGAATTTCATCAATAAACAAAACATCTCCGGGCTCAAGCGACGTCAAAATAGCCGCCAAATCACCCGGACGCTCAATCGCCGGTCCTGAAGTCGACCGCAGACGGACACCCATTTCATTAGCGATTACTTGAGCCAGCGTGGTTTTTCCCAATCCCGGCGGGCCATACAAAAGCACATGATCCAAAGTTTCCTGTCTCATTCGAGCGGCTTCAATAAAAATTTCCAAATTTCTCTTTACTTTGTCTTGACCAATATACTGCTTCAGCGTTTGCGGGCGCAGACTCGGTTCCATTGCAGCTTCTTTCCAATCTGCTTCACCCGACACAATCCTTTCCTCCACCGTTCATCTCCTCCCTCCTTATATCCCATATTAACGGGCAATACGTCCCTTCCCCTTCCTTGGGACTGCAGCACAGAAGACATCCTTTTTAAGGGACGACTGCCTCACATGCTGCCCGATTGCTTCCACTTCACGGCAGGAAATGTCACTCTATATTTTCAACAGCACTTGTAAAGCTTTCTTTATATATTCATCCGTTGAAAGGGCTTTTCCTTTCAACACATGAGCCGCTTTTTGAATTTCGTTGCGGGAATACCCAAGCGCCTCCAATGCAAGAGCGGCTTCCTCCCATTCAGGAGAAAATTCAGCAGGAGATTCAGGTGATGAGGAGGAAAATAAATTAGGAAAGTAATCAGGAACGACATCTTGCAATTTGCCTTTTAAGTCTAAAATCATTTGTCTTGCCGTTTTCTTGCCAACGCCAGGAAATTTCGTCAAAAATTTTTCATCCTCGTTTTCAATGGCGGCGATCACTTGTTGAGGGGCTCCCGAAGCCAAAATGGCCAAAGCTCCTTTTGGACCGATACCTGAGACATTTAATAATTTTTGAAATAACTTTTTTTCTTCGGCTGACTCAAAACCGTACAAAGCAAGCAAATCTTCCCGTACATGCATGTGTATGTACACTTTTTTCTCGCGTCCCAGCTCTTTTGAAAACACAAATGGATTCGGCATCATGATTTGATAGCCTATTCCTTGATGATCAACGACGATATATTCAGGACTTACATATTCAATAACACCTTTAATATATTCAAACAAACCAACTCTCTCCTTTTATGCTAACCATGATTGTACCACATCTTGATTTGTGAAGCGAAAAAAACGGGAGAGAATGAATGGGACTGTCAGGAACAAAAAAGAAAAGAAGCGCAGCATTCGCTCCTATCCTTCTATGTTGTCAAAACGGCCGAAACAAGACCGTGCAACTTTTATAACAGCCGTTGCGGCAACTAATCGGCAATGACGGAAGCCGAAGTAGATTCCACCCTTCATCTCCTTTAACAAAACATCTGTTCTTATTCTAACAGAAAAATAGAAAACAAAAAACAGACCAATCAAAAACGAAACCAAGAAACCGACGGAATTTATTTTTTTAAAAGAAAAGCGGCGATCCTGCTTTCGCCATACGGAACCCTTATCTTTCCGTATCATTTGCCGACTTTAGACAATGCAGCCGCTACGATCTTTCTTTCAAGATTTTTTTCACTCGTTTGATGTCAGATACATTTTGATTGGCCATTAAAATATAACTGAATGCAGACGGAACAAGGAACAGCTGCAGCAGTGACAACGTGATCATATAACTATATGGTTCATGATAAGAAGTAGAAACGATGCCAAGCACAATTCCAACTCCTACGTTACCGACAGTTCTGCCTAAACTATTGAAAAGATTAGCGACGCTAAATGCTGTCCCCCTGTGCTCAGGAAGATTCACATCTGTTATCAGCGCCAGCCAGTTTGGCGTGTTGGCAGATTGAGCTGCGGATGCCAAAAGCGATAAAGCAAACAATAAAGCAATCCATGGATTTGTGAATATTTGTGTGATTAAACCGCCTAAAACCGATAAAGCATTATGATCATTCGGCAATGACAGATGATCCAACGGAATGAAAAACATGAGTATATAAAGAGGCATCGTCAGAAATACGAAAACAGCCGTTAATAAAGCTCTTCCTTTAAACGTTTTCTTTTGCAACTGATCACCAAGATGGCCGAAATAAGCGGAAGTCATCCCGCCGATTTGAAAAATCGCATAAAGATAACCTGATGCAATCATGGCTGTTTCCAAACTGTACCCTTGCTGCTGAATTTTATAAATATATAAAGTTGGAATCCAAATGAGGCTACCCGTTGCAATATTCATAAAAAATGCCTGCAAAAACAAAAACACGTTGCTGCCTTTTAGAAGAATAGCGGGAAGATGCTTGGCCTCTATTATGTAGTTGTAAGATTGTCCATTTCTCATCAAATCTTTCAACTCAGGATCTGACTGGCCTCTGGACGGTTCTTCTACAAAAACGTAAAGAATAATGAGAAAAAAACCGATCAACCCAACGATTTCAAAAGGCCATCTCCAACTCGTATTTATGGCCGTTAAAGAAGCCATCAGAGACCCTAAAATACCGCCTAAGCCTTGTGCCATGCCCCAAAGGCTTAACACCATCCCCCGCTTTTGATAGGGGATATAATCCGTTAAAACACTGAAACCAATAGAAGCAATACAGCCTAAACCGATTCCTGTTATGATTTGAAACAGTAAAAGCTGCCCGTAACTTTGGCTAAAGGCCGTTAAAAATACAGATATGACCCAAATAAAGGTCCCAATCATAATCAGTCTCTTACGTTTATATTTTCCGGAAAGATACCCCCAATAAACGGAGGAAACCGCTGTAACTAAAATGTTAACAGCTGAAACAACTCCTAATTTCGCAACTTCCACATGTAAATCTTTTGCTATATAGCGAAACAGCGGAGGAAATAATCCAATGATGATATTGTCAAATGCCGCAAGGGCAATAAAAACAAAGATCGTATAGATGATTCTCCATTTCGTACGTTTCAAATATAATGAAAGCTCCTTTGTCTAAAAATTTGATGATATGGTTTGCTTTAAGATCGTCAACACGAATTGGATTTCTATAATACAAGATTTCTTATGCAGCAAGATGCGGCAGCTATTGTCAACATGCATTTCCTTTCAGATTCGTCCAGCCAATGGAAGTGCAGTTTGCAAAAAAACTTCTTTGGCATTTCATCAATATGATATTATATCTACAGATCATTTCAAACAAAAGATCATGACTAAGGTTCATCCTGCTTTTTTATTGGTTAAACAGGGATGAATGCAAGACAGCCGTCTATTTTTTCTTTACATACTATTTGGAGCAAGAACATATTTCTATTTTGGAAGTCTTTTTTAGTGAAAACACAGAAAGAACTCCGTTTTATTTTTGAGTAGTACAATACTACCTTCAGGAATTCAAAAGTGTTTTCTTTTTTTTGCTTGATCAAAATGGAAGAAAATTTTAGTATTCTCCCTATCATTTATTGGTATGATTATATTATACAATGTGAAGAAAGGCTTGGTAAAATGGGCGTAAAAGTGCTGATCATTTCCTCTGATCATACAGGTCATGGGCATAAAAGCATTACAGAATCTTTATGCGAAAAAATTGGAAGGGACCATGACATCAACATACACGTTGTGGATGGCTTTTCGCTTGGCGGACAAACTCTGCTGTCGATCGGCAAACTATATGGACCGATCACGAGAAAAGCCGAAAATTTATGGAAGATGGTATATAACATATCAGCTGATAACCCAACGTTAATCAACTATTTTATAGAAGGATTAATCAAAAATAACTTCCTGCATTTGCTGGACGAAGTAAAACCCGATTTGATTTTGTCGGTGCACCCTAATTTTAACGGCTCGATTTTAAATATTTTAGAGAAACAAAATATTAAAATCCCATTCATTACACTGATAGCTGATCTTGTCAACATTAGCCCGTTATGGGCAGATATTCGAGCTGATTATATCATCAGCCCGACCGTGGAAGCGGCGGATAAGTGTATGGAATACGGCATTCCAGCGGAGAATATAAAAATTTTAGGATTTCCGGTTCGTTCCAGGTTTTTCAGAAACAACACCAATAGAAAGGTCCGTTATCAAAAAGGCGCCCCTTTAAAATGCTTGATTATGAGCGGCGGCGAAGGTGTAGGCAATATGAAGAAGATTGCGGAAATTTTGCTCGATCATTTTGATTGCACCGTCAAAATTGTGGCAGGGAGAAATGCGAAGCTGAAAGCAAAGTTAGAGCAATCCCTTTTTCCACAATATGGAGACAAAGTAGAGATTTACGGTTTCACGAAAAATATCCATGAACTGATGTTTGCCTCTGATATCGTGTTTACAAGAGGGAGTCCGAACGTCATGTTTGAAGCCATTGCTTCCAATACGCCGATGATTATAACCGGTGCGTTGCCCGGCCAAGAAGAAGACAACCCCTACTTTGCCGAAAAATCAAATTTGGGAGTAGTGTGCAATAAGACGGACGATATCAAACAGACAATGACCGAATTGCTTAAAAATAATGGAGAAAAACTCAATCATATTATCGATAGTCAAAGAAAATTCATCAATCCGCATGCAGCAGAAGATATTTTACAATTTGTTTTAGAAGTGAAAGATCAGCAAATGGAAGTTGCAGCCGGTCTTTCTTTTAAATAAACTTCAACCGGACATCGGTCTAACGGATCGCTAGTTGAAAGAACGATCTTTTTAGGGGACCGCTGTCACCTGCCTACCAATATATTTGACAAACAAATCACTACGAGAAACGAATCCTTGTTATATCGGGTTCGTTTCTAATCTTTTTCAGAAAGTCATTTGAATCTGAATAGTCAAATTCCCTTTGACAGCAAGATAACAATATTTTCAGCACTCTCCTTTTCACGGCTTTTTTGCCGCGAGCTCTATATAAGTAAAAATAAAAAGGCCTTTTCTCGGTGTTAAGTCGAGGAAAGGTCGTTTATTTTCTTGAAAACGACTGTAATTGAATACTGTATCCAAAAGCTTGGATTGAAATGAACAAAGGATCTTATAAAATCATCCTGCTTTTATTTTTCGATAGAGTACGGTTTAAACGTTTCAATCACTTTCGT
Organism: Bacillus smithii; assembly: GCF_001050115.1. Taxonomy (NCBI): domain Bacteria; kingdom Bacillati; phylum Bacillota; class Bacilli; order Caryophanales; family Bacillaceae; genus Bacillus; species Bacillus smithii. The sequence continues at coordinate 2,369,207 of NZ_CP012024.1, forward strand.
ATATTTTTCTTTTGTCTTAATAGGAATTCCGTGTCGTAATTCTTTTTGAACGCCGCTTTCAAGTTTATGGACATCAATTTGAAAAAAAGATTGAATAATTTGGGCGTTTTTTCCTTCCGGTTTTCCCTTGAAAATGGATAAAACCCCTTTGTCCGTAATGCCAAAATATCCGTTAGCTTTTAATAAAGGAGATATATCGTTTATTTTTTTTTGAAACACAGCTTCTGTATCATCCATTTCTACTAATTTCCAGTTTTTATAACGTTCAAGTATATCCCCAATAGAAATGAACGGCTCTGTCCGGATTTCTTCGCTGACCTCTCCATCCAAATAAATTCTGTCTAAAATCACGGTCATCGTTTTTTCAGAAACATTGGGCGACACGACAACTGCAGTACTTATTGGCTTTTCTTCACTCTCGGCCGATTTTTTGCTCGTATCCGTTTTGGCTTCATCGTGGAAAATCGTAAGGAAGAACGCTCCTGCTACCAATAACAGCATGAAACTGATTCTTGTAAACAGCGTCATGTAAACACCACCTAAATGTAATGAACTCTTGTTGATAGTTTGTTCCAAAAAGGAGAAATATAATCATAATCGAAAGAGCAAATATAGTCCTTTCAACGGACGACTATCCCTTGTTTTCTCTCATTTTGCCAAGGATACGGCCTCTTGACAGCGGAAGAAAAAAATTCTATCTTTGGCTTACTTATTATAGAATGAAGGAAGGAAAAAGCGTCTGTCGTCGCTGACGCAGCGAAACGAACTGACGGACGGACTATGCGGAGCAAAGGAGAAGATCATATTGCAACAATTCCTTACATTCAAAAGGCTACGCAGTTCAGCAAAATTTTTCTTTTCATTAGCCATCATTGTATTTGTCTTTTTTCAAGGAAAAAGAGAACTTTCCAACATCTCCATTAGCGATTCCATCCGCTTATTAAAAAGTCTTTCATCCTACCAAGTGACGGTAGTTGTATTATTAGGCTTGCTCGCGGTCAGTACGATGTTTCTTTATGATTTCTTTCTTCTTCGTTTTTTGAACTTGAATATTCGTACGGGAAAAATATTCCGCATCTCTTGGATTGCCAATACGCTTAACGGAATTTTGGGCTTTGGCGGCATCATCGGCGCGGGATTAAGAATGATGTTGTATAAGCAGCATACGAAAGAAGAATCTAAGCTGTTGAGGGGAATTGCTTGGATGGCGACAGGCACCCTTGCCGGCTTGTCGTTTTATTGTCTATTCGTGCTCTTGAACTTTTTTCATGCCAAACCTCTGCTTGCCAGCAAAAAGTGGCTCGACATCGTAGTAGTCGTCATCGCGCTCTATTTGCCCGCCTTTTTTCTTCTGTCTCGCATCAAAGGGAAAGACGCTACTTCTTTCACTTTATCGGTACAATATATGGTCGCTTCTATTATCGAATGGCTGTCAGCGGCCATTGTCGCCTTTTTTTCGTTGCGGGTTTTGGGGATCCATGTACCGTTTGGAACAGCTTGCGGCATTTTCTTCACTTCAGCTGCTGCCGGATTAATCAGTATGATTCCCGGAGGCTTAGGCGCTTTTGATGTTATTTATTTAATCGGTTTTCAAGAATTGGGCTATCAAGAAGAAACGATTGTATCCGCTCTGTTATTGTATCGTACTGTTTATTACTTTTTGCCTTTTCTTCTCGGGCTTATCTTTACCATTTACGAATTCAGCGGCAACGTATTGAAAAAGCCGGAAATGAAACCGATTCTTGGACCGGCGATTGATACTTCGAGCGTCGTCTTGTCCTTGCAAAAAAGCTGGGTGCAAAAAATTCCGTATTTGTCTTTTTCCATTTTGGTGTTTTTGAGCGGAGTCTACTTATTTTTATATGGAATTGAGCCTTATCATTTTGATCATTCAATCGCCGGCAAAGATTATACTCGTTATATCAAATTATTGTTTGACGCCTTTCTGGTCGCTCTTTCCATCACTTTGATATTAAGTGTCAAAGGGGTTTATTTAGGGACGAAGAGAGCTCGCCACTTTGTTTTCAACAGCTTTGTTCTGGCGCTTCTTTTTGTTCTCTTAACAGCGGGAACCGTTTTAGAGGTTATTTGGCTGATTGGCATGATCTTGCTTTTTGGCTACTCGAAGAAAAAGTTCGACCGCATCCGCCGTCCTGTAACGGGGGTCCGGAAACTGGTTCTTGTCGGCTTGTTTATGTTGTTTTATTGGATCTACTTTATTACGTTAAACAGTCTTCCTGATTATGCATATGAACTAGGAATGACCGTACAAAAAAATGATGTCGAATTGACATTTGGAATGAGCACCGCTATCTTCCTCATTCTGAATATCATTTTTTATTACACTTTTGAATCCAAGCACAACGAAAAATTCGAAATGGAAGTTTCCGATGAGAAGCTTTTGGAATTGCTTCATCATTATGGGGGAAATTATTTAAGCCATTTGGCGTTTTTAGGGGACAAATCCTTTTTCTTGTCCAAAGATGGAAATGCCTTTATTCAATTTTCGATCATTCGCGATAAAGTGGTGGTGCTTGGCGATCCGGTGGGAAACGAAGACTCGTTTTATTCATTGTTGAATGATCTTTATAAAAAAGCGGATCGTTTCGGTTATCATATCATTTTTTATCAAGTCCAATCTAAATACATGCCGATGTACCATGACTTTGGCAACTCCTTCTTTAAACTGGGAGAGGAAGCGATCGTCGATTTAACTTCATTTTCCTTGAGAGGAAAGCGAAAGGCAGGACTTCGATCCACCAAAAACAGATTAAAAAGAGAAAATATACGCTTTCGGATGGTGGAACCACCATTTACAGACGAATTTTTCCATAATCTTGAAGAAGTCTCTAATCAATGGCTCGGCAAGAAAAAAGAAAAAGGATTTTCTTTAGGTTATTTTGATCGAGACTATCTCTCGCTTGCCCCCGTCGCGGTATTGGAAACGGAAGAAGGAAAGATCATGGCCTTTGCCAGCTTAATGCCGACTTACCAGGAAGGAATTATTTCCATCGACTTAATGCGATATGTACCCGATGCTCCTCCCGGCATTATGGACGGTCTATTGATTGCCATGATTGAATGGGCACAAGAACACGGCTATACCACATTCAACTTAGGTATGACGCCGCTTTCCAATGTCGGCCAAACCGAAACTGCTTTTTGGCCGGAACGGATTGCTTCCCATATGTTTCATCATATTCAATATATTTACCATTTCGCCGGACTGCGAAAATTCAAAGAAAAATATGATCCAAACTGGGAGCCAAGATATATGGCTTACCGAAAATACCGCTTCTTGCCTTTCTCGATGATCGATGTCGCAAGACTCATCAATCGCGGGAAACCGAAACCATCATCTTCTAAATGATACAGCAAAAAAGGACATGCCGACATTCTACGCGTTTATCGCAGATTGCCAACATGTCCTTTTTTTATCATGAACGCTCACGTAAAAAGCTTTTATATAAAATCGAAAAACGAGGCCTTGCTCCAAATGGATGATGGATGAAACTTATTAAGCTTCTTGATAGTTATGATAAATTTCTTGCACATCATCGTTGTCTTCGAGCATGTCGAGCAATTTTTCCATTTTGGCTGATTGCTCATCATCAAGCACCGTATAAGTTTGCGGAACCATCGTGATTTCAGCGGTTGCAAAAGTAAATCCCGCTTTTTCCAAGTTTTCTTTCACTTCCATAAAGTTCTCCGGATCCGTATAAATTTCAAAAGCTTCCTCGCTCGTTTCCATTTCTTCCGCTCCGGCTTCAATAGCTTGCAGAAGCATATCATCTTCGTCGAGATTCAAATCTTCTCTTTCAATGACCAAATAGCCTTTGCGGTCAAACAAATAGGAAACACAGCCTGTTTCCCCAAGATTTCCTCCATTTTTCGAAAAAGCCATCCGCACATTTGATGCCGTGCGGTTTTTGTTGTCAGTCAAGCACGTGACCATGATGGCAACACCGCCGGGGCCATATCCTTCATACACAATTTCCTCGTAATTTTCTCCATTTTGATTGCCGCGAGCTTTTTCAATGGCTCGTTTTATATTGTCATTTGGCATGTTTGCCGCTTTCGCCTTTTCAACGACAAGCCGTAAAGCAGGGTTAGCGTCAGGATCAGGAAGCCCTCTTTTGGCGGCTACGTAGATTTCTTTCGCCAGCTTTTGAAACACTTTCCCTTTTTTCGCATCCTGCGCATTTTTTCTCCGTTGGATATTTTTCCATTTAGAATGACCTGCCATCCTAAATACCCCTCTCAAATCTGTTTTTCCGACAATAATATAGCACATTTTATTTCCTTTTGGTAAGTTCCTGGGGATTACGGACCGTTCAGGCGAACACGAGCGCAGCCTCGACAGACCAAAGGCTCTTCCTCTTCTTCGCTTTTGCTTTTTATTCCTTCCAACGCCGAATGATAATGGATGTGCCGGTCTCCTCTTTGATTTCTACGGAATAATGGAAAAAGCGCTGTTTGGCATTAACTAAGTGAAATTGTAGATGACCGCGGTGGGCGAGAATCAGTGGAAAAAGCGGACCAGGCGAGGCCCGAGAGCGAGAAGACACACGGAAAGCGAGTGAATTTCACGATAGAAAGCTTTACTCAAAAAAGGGGTGCCCCTGTGTCATATTACTGACTTTCGGGACATCCCCTTTTTCTTTATCTTTCCTGATGGCGTAAAGTTCGCATCATTTCTTTTAAATCAAGTTCTATTTGATCTTTTGGTCCGCCGTCCCTTAGTTCATTATCTATATTGCGAACGCGGCCGAAATTGCCTATACCCGTAACAACAGTGCATCGGCGCCCGTTTAAATACGGTTGGACTGCTTTTTTGACGCTTGATTTGACTTTTTCTTTAGCCGATCCGTTTTCGGTTATGACCGCAATGATCACATCTTTGTTATAAACGACGGCTCTTGCATCTTGAACATGATTGACTTTTACCGCTTTAGCGGCCAGTCTCTCTGCCATTTTCCCTTCATAAGCTTGATAATATGAATTTTTGGTCTGAGGCAATTGAGTTTGCAAATGTCCATGATAGTTTGCATCTTTACGACTGAACTGATTATCTCTGGCCCAAAAGTTTTTATCATCTTTCGCAAGCGGAACGGTCGGGTTGGGAGGATTTCCGTTATCATCACGCACTTGCAAATATCTTCTTTTATGTTCACGAATGGCCTGACCTTCTCTGCCGACAGAGTGGTCATACAGTTCTGTCATCGGGCCATCATGCCGGTCATTCGTATCGCCGCCATGCCCTTCGTTGGAAAAAACACCCTTTGGATGATAATTGGCCCGGTCGCCTCCATAAGCGTCTTCTCCTCCTGAACAAGCGGCAAGACTCAAAACCATCACTCCCGAAACGAGAGATTGGTAAATTTTTTTCACCATTATCCCCTCTTTTGCCACATAGTGAGCTCGACAATCAGCTCATTTTATAGTGTGCGGGGCTTAAAAAAAACTATACGAGGGAATGGATTCGAAAAACGATACGTCATTTGAACATTCTAGCGAATATTTTGTTAAAAAAGGCCGTGCGTTCGTCCATTTCCTTGACGGTTATTTGATATAAATACGGTAAATGACCGCTTCGAGGGCGTTTGAAAAAACGGTTCCATTCTCTAAAGATATCGCTTGGAAACAGCAAATGAGCAAGAAAAAATGGATCATCTTGATATTTGTCCAAAAAAGGATGTTTCCAAAGAAGGGATTCATCCCAATGAAGAATGGGCAAAACTCTCATGGCAAACTGAATGTAATCATATGTTTTCGGAGCAATGGCAATCAGGTCGAAATCCGTAATAAACAAGCGATTAGAGCGATCTTTGATAAAATTATGATGGGCGACGTCTCCGTGAATGATCGCCATTTCATCTTGTATCGTGAATTTCGATATTGCCTCTATCGCTCGTTCCCCCATCCATAAATACTTTTTGATCGCGTTCAAAGATAAATACCATTCCAGTTTCTTTCTATTGGCCTCAAATTCATGATGCCTCTCTTTCCATTTTTTTGTTTGATCAAACTGCGAAATAACAGACAAAAAAGAGGAATAAAATGTCTCTGTGCAAGCGTGGAATTCATTTAAAACAGAAAGAGCTTGAATTCTTTCTTCTTCTCTTTTATAGGAAAAAGGGGGAATGGATGATTCGATCCATCGGAAAACGCCATAAAATCGTTTTTGAAAGGAGATGACTTCTTCCGTTTGCATAGGATGAGGCTCTGCTGTTTTTAAAAAATGAACGCTATGAAGCGAACGAATAAGTGCTTGTTGTTGTTTCCATTTTGTTTCTGAAGAAAATTCCTTCAGAAACCATGGTCCTGACGGCAAAAAAATTTTCCATTTTCCTTCTTTTATAGGCTTATAGGACAGCACGGGTTCTTTCAACACATTTTGAACAGATAAAAGGAGACGATGACTAAAATCGTCCCCACTACATACATCATTGATCATCATCATGACTCTCATCATCCGTTCTAGAGGTCCTAAAATCTGAATTTTGATCAGACGCCGGCGGATATCCCTGTTCCCCGTAAGGAGCCGCCGGTCCTGAACTGGGCTGGCCATAAAAACCGTATGGTGCCTGCGGATACAGGGGCTGATAAGGCGCCGGCTGAACCGGCATGAAAGTCCCTCCTGGATAAGACGGGATTTGTTGTCCGCTTTGATCTTGGCAATGGCAATCATTTGACCATTTACCCTCCGTCGGTCCTGCCTGTTGATAAGGCATTGGTTGATTTGGCATTGGTTGGTTTGGCATCTGATTTGGCATCGGTTGATTTGGCATCGGCGGATAGACTGCACCAGGATAAGAAGCACCATAATAAGGATCATATCCAGTTCCCGGTGCCACTGGGGAAATCGGAACATAATTCGGCTGGTTCCCGTAAGCACCCGGAGGATACATTCCTGGAGCCTGACTTTCCGTAAAAGGCAGCAGCGCTGAGGAGGACTCTTCCATTGGTTCATTCATCCCCGCTCCGGGAAGTCCGTACGGATAGGAAGGCTGGTGAAAAACCGGATTCGCGGCAGGTTGAACAACCGGGACGGGATGCGACCACTGCGGTTGATACGGATAAACCGGGACGGGAGCGGGATAACAATTCGTATAGTATGGACTTACATATGGAAAGTTCCCGCCACATTCAAATTGGGCGATTTGATGATGATGAGACGATGATTCCTTTTCTTCCGTGAATTCCACTGACTCCTCCAGTCCGGGAAATATATTGGGCGGCACCTTATGAATTTCTTTTTGCGTTTGTTGACTAATTTGTTTGTTCATTTGCTCCATTGTCACGTCAAAATGCTGATTGATTTCTATATCCGGAACGATTGGCTGCGGCATTATGGGGGCGACATGTTTGGGCTTTTCTTTCGGGACTTCTTTTTTGGTGACTTGGCTGGGCGTTTCTGCGGTTGGAATAGTAGGAGGTTTCGATTCTTTAAATGGATGTTCGTATTTTTTTATTTCTTTTCCATGATGTCCATGGTGGCCATGATGATGGCTGGGCCCTTTTTTTACGTTTCCCCCTGTTCCGGGTATTTTAATTTTCATGCCAGGCATAATCATTTCCGGATTGGAGAGCTGAGAATTTATCTTTTTTAATTCTTCAAAAGACACGCCGTACTTTTTTGCGATCGTCCACAGCGTATCACCTTTTTGCACTATATGGATCTTCAACATTTTTCCCTCCTTAGGCGTAAGTCCATATATTGTATGCCTCAGATCCCAAAATGCGATTGAACTTACACAAAAATTTATGTTTTTTCCCCAAAAAATATGCCTTTCCTGCTCGGAAAGACATGATAGGCGGCCATTTTGAATCATGCAAGTGCAAGCATTCGTTCAAGCGCAAGTTTGGCTTCAATCGCTACTTGTTCAGGCACCTTGATGAAATTGACGGAATCTCCTTTGTAAATGGACTCCAATGACCAAAGCAGATGGGGAAGATCAATACGGTTCATCGTCATACACGGGCAAAAATTCGGGTTAAGGGAAATAATATGTTTATCCGGATGTTGTTTGATCAGACGACTGACGAGATTCATTTCTGTTCCAATCGCCCAAGATGTTCCCGGCGCCGCTTTTTCAATTGTTTGGATAATGTAGTTCGTGGAACCGCTGCTATCCGAAGCCTCCACGACTTCCCGACGACATTCCGGATGTACGATAATATTGATGTTCGGATATTTATTCCGTACTTCCCGGACATTATGGATAGTAAAATTTTCATGTACAGAACAATGCCCTTTCCATAAAATCACTTTAATCTCATTCACATCCCCATCGTAGATCAATTCGTCTTTCAACGGGTCCCAAAGAGCCATTTGTTGAAGATCGACACCTAAATCATAAGCGGTATTTCGTCCAAGATGTTGGTCCGGGAGAAACAGAATTCGTTCTTTTTGCGAGAATCCCCATTTCAATATTTTATGGGCATTGGAAGAAGTGACCGTGGCTCCGCCGTTTCTGCCAACAAATGCTTTGATCTCCGCCGTGGAATTCACATATGTTAATGGCAAAACGGTGTCGCCAAACCAATTCGCCAGCTTGTTCCATGCCCTCTCTGTTTGATGGATATCCGCCATATCCGCCATCGAGCAGCCGGCTTTCCTATCGGGCAATATCACTTTTTGATCAGGCGCGGTCAAAATATCAGCCGTCTCCGCCATAAAATGAACACCGCAAAAGACGATGTATTCCGCCTTTTTATTATCAGCGGAAATCCTCGCAAGCTTAAAAGAATCTCCAACGGCATCCGCAAATTGAATCACTTCATCCCTTTGATAATGATGCCCGGGAATAAACAATCGTTCTCCTAAACGAGTTTTCAATTCTCGGACTCTTTCTTCCATCTCTTGAATGGTCATCTTGTTATAATGCTCCGGAATCACCGTTGTTTGTTGAAGCGCCTGCAACAAATTCATCATCCAATCCCCCTTTTAAGATATAAAATTTGGCTGCACCTTTGCGCTGATATCGAGCACTTGGTAAGAGTGGGTCAAAAAGCCAAGAGAAATCCATTGTACACCCGTTTCGGCATACGCTCTCAAATTCGACAAAGTAATGCCTCCTGAAGCTTCTGTACGAATATGATTCGGCACATAAATGATCCAATCGCGTATTTGTTCCGGAGTGCAATTATCAAACATAATAACATCGGCACCGGCTTCTACCGCTTCCAGCAGCTGTTCTTTCGTTTCAATTTCCACTTCTACTTTCGTCGTGTGCCCGGCAAACTGTTTTGCCCTTTTCACCGCAGACAAAATACTCCCTGCAAATGCAATATGATTATCTTTTAACATAATGGCATCAAAAAGTCCTTTGCGATGGTTATAGCCTCCGCCTACTCGAACGGCATATTTTTCAAGCATCCTTAGACCGGGAGTTGTTTTTCTTGTATCGCAAATATTCGCCCCCGTCCCTTTAACGATTTCAACTGCCTTAGCCGTTACTGTGGCAATCCCGGACATCCTTTGAATCAAATTTAAGATCACCCTTTCGCCTTGGAGAAGGCCGCGCATCGCACCCTTGATTTCAGCTATGAGTTCTCCTTTTTCCACAACATCGCCATCTTTCCGATATACGGTTACCTCCGAAGTGGGATCGATCAGACGAAAACCTGTCTTAATGACATCACTGCCACAAAAAACGCCGTCCGCCTTTGACAAAAAGTAAAAAGAGCCGCGATCATCAGCCGTAAAAATGGCTTCTGCACTTATATCCCCGTCCCCAATATCTTCGATAAAAAAATCTTTAAGCATGGATTCCAGTTTGATGCGATTCATAAGACCCTCTCCTCCATGTTATTTTCGTTTGTTCATGGATAATGCGCCGACCTTTCCAAAAAAGGTCTTCATTTGGAAAATCGCTTCGTATGTGGGCACCGCGACTCTCTTTCCGAATCAATGCCGACTTCGTCATGATAAAACTATTGATAAACATAAAAATCGTTTGAATTTGTTCGATTGATAGCCTTTCCAAAGATTGTTCCATCAAAGATTCCAAAAACTGAACCGGCAGCCAATTCAATTGTCTGTTAAGTCCGGCTTCATCTCGGATGACGCCTACATTTTCGATCATGTTCCATTTCAACTGTTCTGAATCGAGATTTGGCATTTCGTCTTCTTTCACTTTCAACGGATAGTCATAAAGAACGGATCGTATCGACGAAACGTGAGATTCATGGTTGATAAACTCAGCTGTTCTTTTCCCAAACACAAGCCCTTCTAAAAGAGAATTACTGGCCAGCCTATTGGCTCCATGGACCCCGCTGGATGCTGTTTCCCCGATCGCATATAATCCATTGACCGAAGTTCGTCCAAAGGAATCGATGACGATTCCGCCCATTAAAAAGTGGCTTCCGGGCACTACCGGGATTTTTCCTTCCTTAAGATCCACACCCTGCTCGCGGCATAATTGAGAAATGCTCGGGAACTTTTCTTCAAAATGAGATATTCCGCTTATATCTAAAAAAACGTCCTGCTGTTCTGCTCTTCTTTTGTAAATCTCATAGGCGACAATATGTCTCGGAGCCAAATCTTTTTGTGGATGAACTCCTTCCATGATCCGCCTTCCTTTACTGTCCAGTAAAATAGCTCCGGCTCCTCTTACCGCTTCTGAAATTAAACCTTTTGTTGCTCCATCTACGTATAACAATGTTGGGTGGAACTGAACAAATTCCATATCAGCCACTGCCGCTCCAGCTCGGTAAGCCATCGCCACTCCATCTCCGATCATTCGCGGATGATTGGATGTATACGGATAAAGTGCGCCTGCTCCCCCTGTTGCCAGAACAATATGACGGCCAAAATAGCGATGAACAGAACCGTCAACTGATTTTGCCGCTACGCCGATACATCGGCTTCGATCGTTTGTAAGCAGTAGTTCAAAAACCAGCTCATTCTCCACTATTTCAACATTTGGCGGTAACCGATCCAATAAAAATTCAATTAAATAACGACCTGTTGCATCCCCGCCGCAATGAACAATTCGGCGGCGACTATGGGCTCCTTCAAGTCCTAACGCCACCTCTCCCGTTTCATTCCGGTCAACAGGAAGACCGCTTTTGATTAACTCTTTCACCACTTCAGAACCTTCCCGCACGAGGCTATCCACTACTTTAGTAGATTGGTGGTACCTTCCGGCAACTAACGTATCCTGAACATGCAAATCCAATCGATCCGTCTCGGAAACAACCGCAGCAATCCCTCCCTGTGCCTTGTAAGAGTTGCTGTTTCGGATTTTGCTTTTTGTCATGATCACTACATGAAATTGCGGATGAAGATAGCGAGCAAGCTGAAGAGCCGCCACCCCTCCCCCGATAATCACTACATCCGCTTCTTTCTCCATTCTTTATCTCTCCTTTTTGTCTCTACACGCCTGTAACATTTTCCTCTATACTCCCCCGGAGATTTTTATTTGAATTTTTACAGATGTCTTGACACATATATTTGCATAAAATTAAACTATTGACAAGCATTTTTTGAAATCGTTTTTTTTGACAGAATCGAAAGGAGTGGGAAAAATGAAATATTTTGACTGTGCGGCCACTGTTCCAATGGACGAAGAAGCTCTTTCTGCCTATGTGGAAATCAGCAAAATATATTTTGGAAACAGCAAAAGCCATCATAACATCGGGATCAGCGCCCGGGACGTATTGGAGAACGGCCGCTCCATTCTTGCCGAACAAATGGGTGTAGAACCTAAAGGACTTTTTTTTACTTCAGGAGGAACAGAAAGCAATTTGCTTGCCATCATATCACTAGCCAGAAAAGCGCGGGAAATCGGCAGAGGAAACCATATCATCACGGCTGAAAGTGAACATGCTTCTGTCCTTTCCGCCGTTCACTTTCTGGAAAAAGAGGGATTTCAAATAACCAAACTGAAAATGGAAAAAAACGGTCAAATATCGACCGAACAAGTCCTTGAAAATCTTCGTCCTGACACGATATTGATTTCCATCCAACACGTGAATCAAGAAATCGGAACACTTCAACCTATACAGGAAATCAGCAGGCTTATCGATCGAAAAAAAGTGTTATTTCACACAGATTGCGTCCAATCTTTTGGAAAAGTCGATATACGAGAAATCATTCCTTATGTGGACAGTCTCTCCGTTGCTTCTCACAAAATCGGCGGACCGAAAGGAGTCGGAGCCGTCTATATTCGCCCAGACTGCTCCTATGAACCGGTCTTTCCGCTTCTTTCGCAAGAAGACGGATTCCGTGGCGGAACGATCAACGTACCCGGAATTGCCGCCTTCGCGTTAGCTGCTGCCAAAACAGATCCTCCATCTTACTGGAAAGAATGCTCAAGAAAGCGTAAACTTTTTCGTTCCGCCTTGCCAGACTTCCCATACACCATTTATGAGGCGGAACAAAGCGTCCAGCTTCCATCCATTATCGGAATGACCATGGACGGAATAGAAGGGCAGCTTGTCATGCTCGAATGCAACCGGCTTGGCTTTGCCATTTCCACCGGCAGTGCGTGTTCAGAAGGAAAAGGAGAAGGAACCAAAACGATTACCGCCATGAGAGAACCTGATGCTTCTGCAAAACAGTTTTTCCGAATATCCTTCAGCGATCAAACGCCTGATGTTGATATCATAGAGCTGGCAAAAACACTTTATGACATCGCTCGCCGGTTCTCTCCGGGTTCGCTAGCTCAACGAACTATGATACAATCGTAGTAGAAAATCGGCTAAAAGATATTGAAGCAATTGGAGGGATTTTGTTGTCTTCCGGCAGAAAAATTTTAGGGGAAGAAAGAAGAACGCTTATTTTGCAGTATTTAAAACAATCGTCTGATCCGATCACTGGAAGCGAACTAGCGAAAAAAACCAACGTTAGCCGTCAAGTGATTGTTAACGATATTACTATTTTAAAAGCAAGAAATGAACCGATTATTGCCACAAGCCAAGGATATATGTATTTACCTCAGTCAGGCAATGATGGCGTTTTTGAGCGGACGATCGCCTGTTATCATTCTCCGGATGAAGCGGAAGCGGAGCTTAATTTGCTTGTGGACTATGGTCTTACCGTAAAAGATGTGAAAATCGAACATCCTGTATACGGTGATTTAACAGCATCCATAATGGTATCCAATCGCAAAGAGGTCGAACAGTTTATGGCCAGAATTCGCGAAACGAACGCTGCCTTTTTGTCGGAGTTGACCGACGGTGTGCATCTCCATACTGTCAGTGCCAAGGATTCCCGCACTCTTGACGCAGCGGAAAAAGCCCTGAAAAAAGCAGGATTTCTCTTAGACGAATAGTTTGACGCCTCGGAGCACCCGCAAAGGTTTTATTGAATTTCCTGGCTTAATCGCTCTTTTCATTTCATTTATGAAAAAAGGGCATCAAAAGCCTTTTTGGCTGGATGCCCGTTTTCCATATTTAAATTTGATACGATAAATAGCTTCCAAGAACTTTGACTGTACAACCCAGCGCTTCCATCTCAGCAAAGGCGTTGGGAAGCAAAATGTCGTCCATCCTTTGATTAATATCGATAATGAAAAAATAGTTTCCCAGTCCGGTCTTGACCGGCCTGGATTCAATCTTGCTCAAGTTGATTTTTCGCCAAGCAAGCGCTGATAACACTTGATGAAGCGCCCCCGCTTGATCCGATGGCAATGTGACCATAATCGTCGTCTTCTCCACACCAGACTCATAAGGTAATTCCAGCTTTTGTTCTTCTTTGGACAGCACAATAAATTTGGTATGGTTGAAATCATAATCGTGAATATTTTCCTTCACGATGGTTAAGCCGTATTTTTCGGCGGATAATGAATTCCCAATCGCAGCGGTGAGCTCTTCCGGATGTTCACTTACGTAACGTGCAGCGGCAGCAGTCGATGCTGCTTCTTCACATGGCACTTTCTCAAAATATGTATGTAAAAACTTATAGCATTGGGCAATGGCATGAGGATGAGACATCACTTTTTCGATGTTCTTCCAACGCTCTGCATTTTGAGGATGCATTAATAAATGCTGCCGAATGGGGGCAATCAACTCTGCAATAATTTTTAAATCGACTTCCTGGGTTAAATAATCAATGGTTAAATTCACGGTTCCTTCCAAAGTATTCTCCAGCGGTACTACTGCCAAATCCGCTTTTCCTTCCATAACCTCATCCATACACTCCGGAATGGTCATGCATGCTTTTTTTTCCGCTTTTGGAAAAGCAGAACAAACGGCTAAATCTGTAAATGTCGCCGCAGGTCCTAAATAAGATATCTTCATTTGATTTCTCTCTCCCTCTGTCAAGAAAATTATGAAAAATGGAGTGACACTCCCATCGGTGTTTCACGGATGATTAATGGAGCTATTTAGGCATCAGAGGCAACTGCCCCTCCATGCGGGAACAAGAATGGTTAGTGGAACCAATCGGGCATTTAGAGGCAGTTAGACCTTTTCCCCTTCTCTTTTTTCTCCTGCACATCTCCTAAAAAGGGCTTACTGTCCCTTAATGTGGGAATAATATACCTAATTTTTATGCACCCGAACCTAGCACTTCCACTTTTTCGACAAATTCCAGTTTTTTCAGCTTGTTGAGCAAGTCATCCAAGTCCGTTGACATATTGGTCACGTCAAGCGAAAGAGTGACATTCGCCCGGCCTTGAATGGGAATCGTCTGGTGGATGGTCAGCACATTGCAATGGAAACGAGCCGCTACCTCGAGCAATTGTGACAGCGTCCCTGAACGATCCTCCAAATAAAAAAACAACGTAATGATCTTCTCTTTTACAACCGTATGGAAAGGGAATACGGTATCCCTGTATTTATAAAAGGCGCTCCGGCTTAAATCAACTTTGTTTACAGCATCTTGGACCGAATCGGCTTTTCCGCGTTCCAAAAGTTCTTTCACTTCCAACGTTTTTTTCATGGCTTCCGGCAGGACATCCTCACGAACTAAGTAAAATTTTTGATTCAGATCCTTTTTTCGCAATGCATTTTCCCCCAATTGCGATAAAATAAAACTTTTGGCAGTGCTAGTGGAAAAGAATCTTCGGCCGAACATAGCTTAACGAATAGTCCGGCCCGACTCCATCATTATTCGATAAATTCAAATTCGTAATCCAATAAACGGACAGTATCCCCGTCTTTCGCTCCTTTTGCTCTGAGAGCCTCATCGACTCCGAGGCTTCTCATTTGTCTAGCAAAGCGTCGGATGGATTCATCACGGGTAAAGTCTGTCATTTTAAACAGCTTTTCAATTTTTGCCCCACTCAGAACAAAGGCGCCATCAGGATCTCTTGTAATGGTAAACTCCTCTTCAGGCCGTTCGTATTTATACACGACTCGGTGAACGCCTTGTTTTTCTTCGGCATCATGAAGAGGAAATTCAGGTGTTTCTTCCAGCTTATCCGCAATCGCAAACAATAGCTCCCGTATTCCTTCTCTCGTTGCAGCTGAAATAGGAAAAACAGGATAGTCTTCTTGAAGTTTTTCTTTAAACCGTTTTAAATTTTCATGTGCTTCTGGAATATCCATTTTATTAGCCACAATAATTTGTGGTCTTTCGGTTAACCGTAAGTTATATTCTTTTAGCTCATTGTTGATCGTTACATAATCCTCATATGGATCTCGACCTTCTGACGCCGACATATCGATCACATGGACAATCACACGCGTTCGCTCAATATGACGCAAAAATTGGTGTCCTAATCCAACCCCTTGATGGGCTCCTTCAATCAGCCCGGGCAAGTCAGCCATCACAAAACTGCGGCCGTCTTCTGTTTCTACCACGCCAAGGTTAGGAACGATCGTCGTAAAGTGGTAATCGGCAATTTTAGGCCTTGCGCGTGACACTACAGATAACAGCGTAGATTTTCCTACACTTGGAAAACCGACAAGACCAACATCGGCAAGGAGCTTTAATTCAAGAACGACATATCGTTCTTCTCCCGGTTCGCCTTTCTCGCAAATTTCCGGAGCCGGATTCGCGGGAGTGGCAAAACGGGTATTTCCTCTTCCTCCTCTTCCTCCTTTAGCTACCACTACACGCTGGCCGTGTTCCGTTAAATCGGCAATGACTTCTTTTGTATCATCATCGATCACAACCGTTCCCGGCGGTACTTTGACCACCATATCCTCCGCATTTTTTCCATGCTGATTTTTACTCATTCCGTTTTCTCCGCGCGGCGCTTTAAAATGGCGCTGATAGCGGAAATCCATCAACGTTCTCAGTCCTTCGTCGACTTCGAACACAACATCGGCTCCTTTGCCGCCGTCTCCCCCGGCAGGACCGCCTTTAGGCACATATTTTTCACGTCGGAACGCTACCATGCCATTTCCGCCGTCTCCGCCTTTAACATAGATTTTGACTTGATCGACAAACATAGAAAACCTCCATTTACTTCCCAATAAAGTCTATTGAAGATCGTTTTATTCTAAATGGTACCATACAAGTTTTTTATCTTATACGTGTGTAAAGATCGCTTATCAAAAAAACGAAGAACAGATGGTCTTCTTTGACAAAGTTTATCTTTATTAAAAGGTTGCCGCTCTTTTTTGAAGAGCGCTGCAAATTTTTTTAACACGAGGGAGAGCTGGGGACTGCTCACCTAAGCATCCAGAATCCATTTATTTCTTCATCATCATTGGACTTCTTTCAAAACAGAATGGTTATGTCCTGTGCCAGCCACACTTGATGATTATCTTTCCATAGGAGAAAAACAAACTTGAAATTGCAAGTTCTCATCTGTTGATTCGATGAATTCCACCTCTGTTTCGAAAAGCGATTTGACGGATTGCTCAATCCATCTTTCCAGTTCATGGCTGTCTTTTATTATCCCACTTAAGTCAAAAAAGAAACAATGCGCCTTGCCTCTTTCTTGAATAGAAAGAAATAAATGATTCTCTCCTCGAGGATCCACCCTCTTTTCGATTTCTTGGCACAAAGTGCACATCCATTTTGTTATGAGCTGATCGTTTAACGAAACGTTGCGATAATCATCCAAAATCTCGTATTCTAGCGTCAGTTGTCGAGACCGCCAATTGTAAGTCATGATCCATTCAGCCAAACATGGCAAATTTAAATTGGTCAGCCTTGTTTCCTGACGGCTATTTAAAATAATTTCGTCAATCACACGTTTTGCATTTTCTGTATGTCCTAAATCAAGATTGCCCTTGATTAACTGGATGCGATTCATCCAATCATGCCGCACGTATTTTAAAACTTCCAGCAGCGTCCAGTCATTATTCATTCTTTTACTCCTATTTTGTCATATAGTAACCATCCCACACTCAATGGTTTTCCCATTCTTCTTCATTATGAAGTATAACAGAAAAGATTGAAATGAGATACAGAGGATTGCTTATTAAAAAGCAGCTGCATGCAACCAATGAACGACCAAACGCTTTTTACCGCTTCCGATGCTCCTTAAAACAAAAAAAGAGGGCGCCCAAAAGTTTCCCTTTGGGCACCCCTAACAGAAAAAGGATTATGCTTCTTTCGCAACAGGATAGACGCTAACTTTCTTTTTGTCACGACCGAATCGTTCAAAACGAACAACGCCGTCAATTTTAGCATATAGCGTGTCGTCTCCGCCACGGCCAACGTTTTCGCCAGGATAGACTTTTGTACCGCGTTGGCGATAAAGAATAGAACCGCCTGTTACAAATTGTCCATCCGCACGTTTAGCGCCCAAGCGTTTTGCGATAGAGTCGCGGCCGTTTTTAGTAGACCCAACCCCTTTTTTCGATGCAAAAAACTGAAGATCTAATTTAAGCATTCTTTCCACCTCCTACAGTTTTAAATACGATCTTGATAAAATCTCCGTACTGCTGTTCAATCGTTTGCAAGGACACCACCATGGCTTCCAAAAGAAACTGAACTTTTTCCAATTCTTTTCCCGTCGTCGTTTCAGGAATAACGCAACGGAGAAAACCTCCGCCGCCTTTTTGTTCAATCTCCGGTTCCACATTTGTCAACACCATGATGGAATTAATGGCCCCGAATGACACAGCTGATGCCCCCGCGCAAACGATATCTTGGCCATATTCAGCAAAATCGGCGTGTCCGTCCATTGTAAATGAACGAATTTTGCCGGAACGATCTTTTTCGATCACGACATTTATCATCTTATATCGCCTTACGCGTTGATTTTTTCAATCACGACTTTTGTGTAAGGTTGACGATGACCTTGTTTGCGGCGATAATTTTTCTTTGGTTTATATTTAAAAACAACGATTTTTTTGCCGCGGCCATGTTTTTCCACTTTGCCAGTGACCGTTGCACCTTCTACAAGTGGAGTACCTACTTTTACATCTTCGCCGCCTACGAATAAAACTTTGTCAAAAGTCACAGTTTCTCCTTCAGCAGCATCCACTTTTTCGATATAAACAGTTTGACCTTCTTCCACTTTCAACTGTTTTCCGCCAGTTTCAATAATAGCGTACATTTACTGCACCTCCTTAATAACTAAGACTCGCCAATGGCAGGTGTTTCGCAAAGCGAAAACTTAAAACCTGTTATGAGCGGTTGTAGCACGGGTGCTACAATAATAACATTGAGATTTTACCATCTTTTATAAAAGAGTGTCAACCTTTTTTCGGTCTTTCTCCTAGCAATTTCATTTCTTCCTCTGTTCCCAGTCGGCTGATTTCTCCAAAAGGATGTGGCCGATTGACAATCCTATAGAATATTTTTTTCTTTAGAAGATTCTCTAAATGAAAATGATCGCCATTTTGTTCGCCGGCAAATGCTTTTTTGACATCCTCCGTTACATCAAGCAAAACAGCTTCTTGATCCTGTCTCGCATATTCGAAAAGAGCTCTCTCCATTTGAAAAGCAGTCGTTGCTGCGCTTAAAACTCTTCCTTTCCCCATACAAACAGGGCAAGGCTCCGTCAACGTTTCCAGCAGGGAGTTTTTCGTTTTCTTTCTTGTCAGCTGGAGTAATCCGAGAGAAGTAAATTCGTACACGTTCACGCTTTTCGGATCCTTTGCTGTTTCTTCCTCCAGCACTGCCCGGATTTGTTCTCTATCTTTGTCCGAGTCCATATTAATAAAATCGATTAAAATGATGCCGCTTATATCACGCAATCGAATCTGCCTTGGAATTTCCCTTGCTGCTTCGATATTTGAGAGAAAAGCAGTATGACGAAAATCGCTTTTCCCCGTATATTTCCCCGAATTTACATCAATAACTGTCATCGCTTCCGTTTTTTCAATAATGACATATCCGCCGCTTGGAAGCCAGACAATTTGTTTTAATGCCTTTTGTATCTCCGCATCAAGGTCAAAAGTGGAAAAAAGATCTTGCGGATGATGATGAAGCTCACAACGCCAATGTTGACTGGAGAAACGGGCATCGCTAGTAATCAACTTTTGAAAAGCAGGATCGTCCACAATCAGCGACCCGCTCTTTAATCTGATCATTTGAGCGATCGCTTCTTCCTTAAACGGATCTCTTTGAAATAATAAAGAAGGGGCTTTTTTATTCGGTATTTGGGACAATACCTTTCTATGCATTTCCCGCAACGCCACCCATTCCTTTTCAATTTCTGTTTTTTCACCAGCGGCAACAGAAGTTCTTAAAATGACGCCTTCCTGCTCTTTTTTCATTTGTTGTGCCCATTGTTTCCAGTTTTCTCGTTCTTCTTGACCCATTTTTCTTGAAACGGCGATATGATTTCCTGCCGGTATATAGACTAAATACATCCCGGGCCATTCTATGAGGGCCGTCAACTCAGGACCTTTATGATCAGTGGCATCTTTTTTTACTTGAACCGCTATCTTTTCCCCTTCGAACACTAATTGTGAAATCGGCAATTGGCGGGAATCAGGAATTTGATCTTTAGGCAAATAACCGTTTTTTCCGATTCCGATATCGACAAAACAAGCGTTCATGCCCGGCTCAATTTTTTGGATAACCCCGTAATAAATATTTCCGACAATGGATTGATGCGAAGGCTGAAAAATATGAAATTGATCCGCTTTTCCGTCGCGGAGAACTGCCATGCGCTTTTCCCGGCCTTTTGCACTTACGATAATTTGATTCATCATTCCACCCTTTTCAACATATCCACATTAAAACAAAAAAACTTTTTGTCGCTGGAAGATAAAAAAATAGGTGCAAATGTCTCAAATCTATCTGTAAGAAACATTCCACCTTCCTTGATATCTCAGCAAAAATCTGAACATAACCGATTGGTCACATCCATATTCGATCCATGTACGTCTGTCAAAAAAAGATTTATCATGTAAATGGAAAAACAGCACCTCGTCCACTATACTTTACTCATTTCGTCAGCACCCGTCAATAATAATAAAGAAGGTCGCCAATTTTCACCGTTGTTTGTTTTTCAGAGAAATAGGCGTGTAACACTTCATTTTCATCTAATTTTCCTTTTTCTTCTCCATTTTCCATCACAATGATCGGATGTTTGACTCCCCGTTGAAACTGCATTAATACAGTCGATAAAACCGTATCGCTCGATACAGTGATCGGTTTAAGCTGATGTATCCCCCTTCGATTTCCGTAATAACGTTCAAGCAAAAAGCGCATCATCACATAATGACGTTGTTTCCATTCTTGCCAAAGCGAAAAATATAAGAATGAGAGAACAATCCAAAGATGGAGTTGAAACGGAGCCCATATCAAAACCATTGCATGCAGGCAAACGAGCAAAAAAAAGGAACTAACGACTGTCCACTGCATAGCGCTCAAAAAAGTTTTGACTCTTGACAGTATGAGCAAGATTAATTTTCCGCCATCCAGCGGCCAAATCGGCAATAAATTAAAACAAAGAATCATCCAATTGTACATAAGAAAATCATCATAAAATACTTTCGGAACTATATGAAAAGAATACAACAGTGCGGCTAATCCCATCATCCATACATGTTGAATCGGACCAGCGATGACGACCAGCAATTCTTCATGCAAAGGTCGATTTCCGTGTTCATCCATTTCCGCCACTCCGCCGAACGGGAGCAACGATACTTTTCTGATTCTCCACGAAAAAAACAGGGCTGTAAAAAAGTGCCCCATTTCATGGATGGCAATAATACATAACACCATGATTAAATCGAAAAAGTATCCAGTGGCAACGCTAATTCCGATCACCAGCCAAAGAAGAGGATGAATATGAATTTTTGAAAAAAAAGTGACGGCTTTATTCAAATTTGATCACCTTGTTTGGATCGATGTAATGATCGTCTTGTTTGATTGCAAAATAAAATTCACCAGAAGTTCCGTCTGCCCGGTCTTTCGCCTTTCCGATTGCTTCCCCCGCCTGAACGCGTTGATAGGGCTCCACAGAAATGGATTGCAATTGCCCATACCAAGATTCGGATTGATCAGGATGCTGAATGACTACTGTATTCCCCGTTTCGGCTTCTTTCCCGGCAAAGATGACAAGCCCATCTTTCATCGCATCTACTACTTCCCCTTTTCCTGTCTTCACCATGACTCCTTTTCCATTCGCTTGAAATGTTTCCACCACTTTTCCGGACGCCGGAACGGCCAAATCCTTTTTTGGTTTGTCCACTGTGACTGTTTTTTCTTTCTGCGGCCATATGGCCAAGGGCTTCCCAAACTGTTTTTCATACCAGTTGGCAATGGAGGCAAACTGAATGTCTGTTTCCATTGCTTGGCGTATCCACTTTTGACTGTCGACCATCACAGGTGATTGGCTTTTAAATACAATCGCGGTCCCCAAAACAAGCGCTCCCGAAGCCAATATTTTAAAGAGAAACCATTCCTTTTTCACGAAAGGCCTGTACTCATCATTTGGAGCTTCGTAATCAATGGCTTGGTGATCAAATTCCATTTCTTCTCCAAATGCCATATTGATAGGCTGAAAGGCGCGCTGATTGGCTTGACGTCGTTTTTCCCTGTTTCGTTTCGCAATTCTTTTCTTAATTTCCTTTTTTCGATCCTTCATCTCTCATCCCTCTTTGCTCCGTTTATGTTCCATCTTATGACTTGTCCAGAGAGAGTATGACTATTGCCCATCATTTCAAAGAAAGGAGAGACAAAAAAAATCGGCCTCTTCTTTGGTCAGAATATCCCAAAGCAAAGCCGAATCGTTTCCTGAAAATGTTCTTTCAAAATTTATTTGCTCCGAATGCCAAAAAACTTTTTAATTCGCGAAAAAACTCCTTCTTTTTCTGTTTCAAGCGGTTGAAGAGGGATGGATTCACCGAGGATTCGCCGGGCAATATTCCGAAAAGCAATAGACGCCCGATTATTCGGATCATGTGCAATCGGTTCCCCTGCATTCGAAGATTTAATCACTTCATCGTCATCTACCACGATTCCGAGCAAATCAATGGACAAATGGGTTGTAATTTCATCGACATCCAACATTTCACCATTTTCCACCATATGGCTGCGAATGCGATTGATCACAAGCTTAGGTGGCTCAATATGACTTTCTTTTTCCAAAAGACCAATGATCCGATCAGCATCCCGTACCGCCGATTTTTCGGGAGTGGTAACCACTATGGCCTTATCCGCTCCTGCCACTGCATTTCGATAGCCTTGCTCAATGCCTGCAGGACAATCGATTAAGATATAATCAAAATCCTGTTTCAATTCTTCAACCAGCTTTTTTATTTGTTCCGGAGAAACAGCCGACTTGTCGCTCGTTTGCGCAGCTGGAAGCAGAAAAAGCAGATCATTAAACCGCTTGTCTTTCACGAGAGCCTGATGAATTTTACAACGCCCTTCTGCAACATCCACCAAATCGTAAATAATTCTATTTTCCAATCCCAATACCACGTCTAAATTTCGTAGTCCAATATCTGTATCTACTAAACATACTTTTTTATCTAATAGAGCAAGAGCTGTCCCTAAATTGGCAGAAGTGGTTGTTTTTCCGACTCCGCCTTTTCCAGATGTTATGACGATCGCCTCACCCACTTTATTGTCCCCCTTTAAATCTCGTAATATTTGGTCTAAGATGTTTTAAAACTTGCAAACGATCGACGACAATTTGGTTGGATTCATTTATGTAGGCACACTCCATTTCATGACTCTCATCTTCGCTATATTCATCAGGAGCTCTATTTAAACAGTTGCTAATCCTTAACTGTGTTGGAACCATTTTTGAAGCGACAATAACCGCTTCATCATTGCCATAGCATCCGGCGTGAGCAATCCCTTTTAAGGATCCCATAATAAAAATATTGCCGCCCGCCATCACCATACCGCCAGGATTGACGTCTCCAACCAACAGCAAATCACCCGGAACTTCGATCACTTGACCTGAACGAACAATGCTGGCGATGGTGATAATTTCGCTTTCTTGTTTCCATCGCATAGCCTCCTCTATTGAGACTACATTCATGGAAACATCTTCTACAATTAAATTCTTTTTTGAACCGATCAACTCTTTAATTTGATTAATTTGTTGGTCTGTCAAATAACGATTGCCTGTTTGGATTTTCACGGAGATAAGCGGTGAATCGTCGTCTTGATGATCCAACAATATTTTTTCCTGCAATTCTTCAAGCAGTTCTTCATAGGAACAACGATCATTTAAATGAAGGGTCAATCCGTCCTTTGTTCCTTTCATCACAACATTTTGGCTTTTCTTCATGGCGCACTGTTCACCTCTGTCGTCCAGTAATTCGACATCCATTCGGCGTTTTCCTTTTTTATAGTCATGTTCCGATTATGTGAATTCCATATAAAAGAGAACGATTCGTTTCGCATTCTTTGTTGCGTTGGTTCCAACGTGCTTTTTGATACAGGGGGGCTTTACCATATCGTCCATTCCCACTAAAAATGAAACATTGCTTTACGCATCCAAAATCTCTCGCCTCAAACGAGTGAACACATTTTTTAACAGTCCTCCGAATACTAGATAAAAAGCAAGATTCAGAATAAGAGTCGCCCATAGCCGATCAGACAAAAATTGTCCAAATGTAAGATCCGTGCGCTGGATTAATAAATTTAAAGCATAAAGTATGGATTCTAAAACGGAAAGATCGATCACCACAACCAAAGCAACGATCAAAAAATCACTTTGCAAGACCTTCATCAATTTGGATGTAATATAAACAATAAACGGGAAAACAAACATATAGACACCTAACATTTCGGTATAGAACACATCAAATAGCAGACCAAATATAAATCCATATTTTATGGCTGTGGATCGATTGTAAAAAATCGTCATTAAAATAAGAGCCACCGCAAAAAAACGGGGAGCTAATATCCACCTGCCATCCAGCACAGATTCCGGGGTCCAGTTAAAAAACACATTTTCACTCAGGAAACATGCAACCATAATAAGAGGAAGAAGAAACTGTTTCACATTTCCCCCTCCCCATCAACTGTGCTTTGCTGCTGTTGTGAATTATCTGAAGCCATACTCGCGGTTCTCATTTTCCGTTTGACAACCATCACGTGTTCAAGATCATACATATCTGCCGCCGGTTTGATATAAGCTGTTTGCGTCAGACCGAATTGGTCCGGCACCAATTTTTTCACTTTGCCAATTAAAAGCCCTTTCGGGAAAACACCGCCAAGTCCAGAAGTGATGACGCTATCTCCTTTTTTAATTTTCGCATTGAACGGGATATCCTTTAACAGCAAATATCCTTTATCTTGATCGTAACCTTCAATGAGGCCGTAAACGTTTTTCTTCGATTGAATCACCGCTGAAATTCTGTTTTTTGGATCTTGCGCACTCAACAATTCAACCGAAGCCGTAAACTTTGCCGCACTTTTTACTTTGCCGATCAATCCATTCGCCGTTTGAACCGCCATACCGGGTTTTACCCCTGCCGCTTTTCCTTTATCGATCGTGACAAGATCAAACCACCGGTCCGGATTACGCGCAATGACCGTTGCTTGTATAACGCTATAATCTGACAGGCTTTCTTGTTTTTTCAAGACTGCCCGCAACTCTTGATTATCTTTTTTCAATCGGTTAACTTCACTTTCAATTTGCCCCAATTGTGCTAAATGGGCTTTTAACTTTTCATTCTCTTGATATGTATTTTTTAAATTCTGAATATCTTCAAAAAAATTCGTTATAGCGCCAGCAGGCTTTGAAACAACGGATTGTCCTAAACCAACAATATCTTTTACAAATTGTTCCGGCCAAGAGATATTTGCTTTATTGCGCAGGGAATATCCGATCAATGCCACGAGAACGATAATGCTGACAAGAAGAACTATAAGACGTTTATTCGAAAAAAACTGTGGCATGAAGTACACCTCTATTTTATCCTTTTTTCATCAACGGATGAAATCAAAAGTCATCAGCAGATAGGCTTCCCAATCGGCAAAAAAACAGGGGCAGCTGGTTTCAAGAATGAGAAAACTTTTTTATTTACTGTGCGCCAGCCGCCTCTTTTGCCGCTTGCCGCCCCATTTTCACGGGCGGAAGGGAATCCTATTTGCGATAAAAATCAATCTTATCTTGCTTTATTTTTGAACATATGAATATGATCGAGCGCTTTACCCGTTCCAACGGCTACACAATCAAGAGGATTTTCGGCAATGATCACAGGCATATTCGTTTCTTGGCTAATCACTTTGTCTAAATTGCGAAGCAGAGCTCCTCCCCCAGTCAATACAATTCCTCTATCCATAATATCAGCAGCCAGTTCCGGAGGAGTCTTTTCCAACGTGCTTTTCACGGTATCCACAATAGCATAGACGGTATCTTTTAAGGCAGTGGCAATTTCCTTCGCGGAAATTTCAATCGTTTGTGGCAATCCTGTTAACAGGTCTCGGCCGCGAATATCCATTTTTTCGACTTCCGCTTCACCATCTGCCGATCCGATTTCCATTTTAACAATTTCCGCTGTTCTATCTCCAATTAATAAATTATACTGCTTACGAATGTACGCAATGATCGCTTCATCCATTTCATCACCTGCCACTCTTAATGACTGGCTCGTCACGATGCCGCCCAAGGAAATAATCGCTACTTCAGTCGTTCCTCCGCCAATATCCACAACCATGCTTCCCGTCGGCTCCCATACCGGCAAATTAGCGCCTATAGCCGCTGCAAACGGTTCTTCAATGGTATAGGCATCCCTTGCACCCGCTTGACGAGTGGCATCGATCACGGCTCTTTCTTCCACTGCCGTAATCCCCGAAGGAACGCATACCATCACATATGGTTTTCGCGTAAAAAAGCCTTTATTCTTAGTTGCTTGAGAAATGTAATACTTCATCATGGTAGCTGTCGTTTCGTAATCCGCGATGACTCCGTCTTTCATCGGACGAGTAGCCACCACATTTCCAGGAGTCCGTCCGATCATATTTTTAGCATCATTTCCCACTGCCACAATTTGTTTTGTATCTGTCTGAATGGCGACCACGGAAGGCTCCCGTACGACAATTCCTTTTCCTTTTGCATAAACAAGTGTATTGGCCGTTCCCAAATCGATTCCTAAGTCTCTTGCTCCAATTCCAAACATTGTTGTATCTCCCTTTCTAACTGATACGAAATAGCAATTGAAAATGTGATCTCTGCAAAAGCCATCCATTAGGTAAGCACGTTTTTTTGCTGCCTAATAGGATTTCCCGCTTTAAAAAAGACTGTTAAAGAAGCGAACCAGTTCGAATGCTTGAATTGCCTTTTTGTGGTTCTCATTCCAACTGATGCCCCTTTAGTGCCACAACTTGATAAACTGTCGTTTCTCCCACAGCGGCAATGTGAGCAGAAAAAACCAAGGCAAGGCTTTCAAAACGCGCCTAACCCTCTAGATTCTGATGGCCCTATTCTCCATTGGAATTCGAAAAAACTTGTAAAAATCATAAATTATATTATAGCGTAACCCCCAGAAAAATCATAGCATTATAAGTAGCCTTTTTCTTTTAAACTAATGTATTTTTGGTCGCCGATAATGAGATGATCGAGAACTTCAATTCCGATGATTTTTCCACACTCAGCTAAACGTTTGGTCACCTCAATATCTTCTCGGCTAGGCGTCGGATCACCGGATGGGTGGTTGTGAAAGCAAATAATGGAGGCAGCGGAGCGGCGAAGCGCTTCTTTAAACACTTCCCTAGGATGAACAATCGAAGCATTCAAACTACCGATAAAAATGGTTTGTTTGTGGAGAACTTGATTTTTGGTGTTAAGGAAGAGGCACACGAAATGTTCTTGTGTTAAAAACCGCATTTCTTGCATGACATAATTTGCACCGTCTTCGGGAGAGCGGATAACATACCGTTCGTCTAATGAAAGACTGTGGATACGTCTGCCCAGTTCCAGCGCCGCCATGATTTGAACAGCTTTCGCCCGACCAATTCCTTTAATAGAGGTAATTTCTTCTAAAGTAGCATCTTTTAACATTCGTAATCCTTCGAACTGATTTAATAGCCGATTTGCCAGCTGCAAGACGGACTCTTCTTTTGTCCCCGACTGAAGAAGAATGGCGATCAATTCATGGTTGGACAAGCTGTGCGCTCCTTTTAATATCAGTCGTTCCCGCGGCCGATCTTCACGTGGAACGTTATGGATCCTAAGCGATTCTTTTGACAAATTTGATCCTCCTTGTATCAATATTGGTTTATCATCTGTTCTCCGCTCACTCATGAAAACGGAGTCAAAAAAGGAATTGTGCTTTGGTTCGCCGGACTTTTCTATTTGTAAAATGAGGAGGAAAGAATAGAACGGTATCGTGATCATCCCCGTTATATCAGAGGTTCTAATAAAGGGGATTCCAATACGATGCCTTCATTTCCTTGGTAAAAGATCGGGCAAGCCATGACAAGGAAAATTTCAGGGGTGTCTTTTCTTTTTGGAAGATTCGCATAGAAATAAACTTGCGTGTAATAGCGGTTCCTGACAAGCCAATCCGTTTTTACAACAGCTCCAATGCCACTTTCTTAGATGAAAGGCTCTGTCTTCCTCTTTCATCTCATGAAACAAATGGCCGATATCCCATTTCTTTTAATGTCCAGAATACCCTTGCTATTGGCAGTCCTACCACCGAAAAAAAGTCGCCATGAATTTCTTTGACGAATATTGACCCCAGACCTTGGATTCCGTATGCACCCGCTTTATCAAACGATTCCCCGCTGTTGAGATAGTCATCTATTACATCATCAGGCAATGTCCAAAAGGTAACATCCGTCCGTTCATAGAAAACGCGTTGCTGCTCCCCATGTACAATGGCTGTTCCGGTATAAACGGAGTGGGTTTGTCCAGACAGCATCTTCAACATGTTCTTAGCTTCCTCACGGCTTTTCGGTTTTCCTAAAATTTGATTGTGAATAGACACCATTGTATCAGCTCCAATAACAAAAGCTTCCGGTGCATGAGATGCCACTGCTTTTGCTTTTTGGAGGGCAAGAGACATTACCGCTTCATCAGGGGGAGCTTCTGGTGAGATCTTCTCTTCTACATGGCTGATTTCAACTGTAAAGGGGATATTCAGTCTTTGAAGAAGTGCTTTTCTGCGTGGAGAACTAGAAGCCAAAATCAATTTTTGCATACCTTCACGTTCCTTTCATGTCAGGGAGATACACGTCTATTTTACCAATATTCACCTTATAGTACAAATCCTTCAATCCTTTCGAGTCAGTCAAGACTTTGTGGGAATTTTTTTGGTTCGCTGAAAATAGATGTAAGTCATAGGTTAGCGAACCATTTTTTTGAATTTCATCCGTAAGCGCTTTCGGACTCTCATCCCTTGCCATGACAGACGAATATGTATACCTTTTTTTACCATCCCTTGAATTCAGACAGGGCATGATAGATCGGAGTCCCGGACGATTGCTGTAAATATGGCACGTTATTCCGCGTTACCTCTGGAAGAAGACGGCGGATGCGTTGTTTCGCCTTGTTCACGATCGTCTGTTTGGTAGATGCCGTTTCCTCCGCCGGATGCGACGATTCTTCTCCTAAACGATGTCCGAAAAGACGAATCCCATCCATCCGGGCAATCATTGCCTTGAAAAACGCCCTGAGTCCCTTGTCTGTCCAACTGCGGCGGTATTTCACCCGATACGCCAGCTGGCTCATCACGCTTTCAGCCCTCCCCATCGGATACATGCCCGTTGTGTCCACTCCTTGCTCCTTCAGCCATTCCCGGTAATCACGGATGCATCCCGGCATCGATTCGATCCGGTGGATCAAGGCAGCCAGCTGTTGTTCTTTCGCTTCGTCCCCCAGCGTGCCGAGGGCGCTGTTCAGTTCCACAAGCAGCTTCTCTTCATCCTGCTTCGCCAGCTTTTGCCGAATCGCCTGCCACCGTGGATGGCCCGAGAGGCATTGGCGCAACTCACGCGCCACGTGGAATCGATCCAATTGGAAGCAGACCCGTCCTTTGAAATACTCCCGGCACGCGGTAATCCATGGAGCGCCGTCCCCGTTGATGACAAGAAGATCCCGACACGGATCATAGGCATATTCGTTCATCAAAAATTCCTCGAAGCCTTCCCACACCTCCCCCTTGCCTTCATGGACGTAATGGCGCTGATTCACGAATTCGATCCGTGAGCCGTTGCGCTTCCATCCTTCGTGAACGGTCAGGATTTTGTCTTCCTTGGCCCGTTTTCCCTTCCCTTGGAGAGAGACAAACAGTCCATCGGCCTCCACAAACAGCACCCGTCCATATCGCTGGTCAACCGGGCAGTGCAGCGGAACTTCAGCCTCGAGCACCAACTGGCGGATCGTCTCATGGCTCATCACCGGATACCCGACCATCTGGGCAAGCGTATGAGCCGCTTTGCGATAGGAAGAGCACTCCACAGCCAATCCCATCGCCGTTTCTTCTAGACAAGGGCTGATTGACTGCGATCCATCAAACGCTAAAAAGGAATCAAGCAAAAACGTGTAACGGTTTTGTTCTCGGTCTAAATAGTAGTTTCGCTCAAAGGTAACTTCGCCAAACAAGGTTTGAATCGTGGTGCGTCGTTTGTCTTTCAAGTGGTACCGGCGCTTGTCCCGGGTTTCCGCCAATTGTCGGTCGATGTCCTCCAACAGAGCCGTAAACAGCTCGGTGAAGGCGTTTTGCAAGGCTCGAAACAAATCAAGTTCGATCTCTTTCCATGTCAACGAATTTGTGGTAAGATGTTGTTGAATATTCATGGGACTCTCTCCTCCTGTTTGATGGTGTGAACAATGATCATCTTACCAGGGAGAGAGTCCTTTTTTCATGTTTCCTGCTTGGGATCCTACCGCACTTTGCTTGGTGGCCCCGATGAGGGGGATTGCGAACCTACGTTCCCAACCCCCTCATCGGGGAATTCTAAGAATTTCTCCCACAAACATTTTACTCACACAATCCTTTCACCATTCATCTTTTACTTTAAATTTTGACGATTTAAGTAGGACCAATCCTTTGTTTTTTGTAAACATAGGAAACTGTTTTGTCATTCTTTCATTTAAAAAATTTACAGGGTATAAAAACAAAAAATTCAGACAATTCCAAGAGGGTTCGGGTGTAGTTAGTTTGTCAACTCCTTAAATTCTACTTTGTTCATCCTTCACTCAGTCCGATTTACCGTTGACAAACAGCAAGCAAAAGTTTTCTTTACCTGTAAAACTAAGGTCGTGATAATAAGTATTAAAGCAAAAATTTAGGGATTCCTTTATTTTAGGAATCCCTAGAAAAAAACAATGCTAGTTATGTTTTAAATTCTTTTTGCCACTAAGTAATTGAGTAAACTTGACTACCCCAAACATTGCCATTGCAAAAAACAATACTGATATTACGCTTGAAACGATCATTCCAGTACCTCCCTTATTTTATGGAAGTACAACGTTTTCCTTTAATTGTTGCTCTTAACCAGCCGTTTCAACCACCAAAATCCCTAATTGGAGTCCCGACGTAAAATACAATGTTGCTTGTTTAGAGTTATCTACTTTTAGTTTACTTGATTTTACTCACCGTTTAAGCGACAGAACAACAAAAACCAGATCCTTATCGAAGCGAATTCAATACTGCATCCAACTGACTTTCCGTTTTGACGGACGCCCTGCAAAGAATCAAAAACTACTTTGCAGAGGAATAGGCGCCGATAAATTTCAACAGTTGTTCTTGGGCATCAATGCCTTTTTGTCGATCCGCTTGCTTGCTCAAATGAACGATATCCTTTCCAGCCTCTAATAGTGATTTTTGCATGGTTTTTAAAGCAGTTGTTTTAGGAGTTTGTTTTTCTACTTTTTGCAAATTAGATTGAATGATGTCTCGATTGGCTAAATCGGCTCCTTTGTTCAGAACAATATTGGCACTCTCCGCCGAAAGCAGCTGAAACAAAGAAACGTATTGCTCCACCAGGCCAGTGTCGCTTTTAGCAGCTTGGATCTTTCTTTCCGGTATCGTAAAAGTTTTCGCATAAACATCCACTTTTTTTTCTTTCCAAAGACTGCCTAACTTCTTTGCATCTTCAATCGATCCAGCCGTACCCAATAGAAGAACGTATTGTCCATCCTGCATGAACGTTTCGGCAGGGACCCCTTTATCTTTCACTTTTTTCAGCACCTCTTGCGCTGCTTCTTCTTTGCTGAAAATACCTCCCTGAACAATCGACGCCGAAAGTTCTGGAAGTACAAGCGTTTCCTCCTTATTGCTTTTTGCCGGCACAGTTCCTTGCTGGGAAGAGCGGACCTGCTTAACCGGTGTTCCCGCATCCGCATTCGTGACAACTTTAACAATCACAAAGCCGAGCATGATGCCGACAATCATAGCGCTGACTATGGATAACGCAAGCGATGCAGCCTGTTTTCCTCCCACTGATCTTTTTCCGCTTTTTTTCTTTCCTTTAGAGGTTGAAACATATTCTATTTTATGAAAGCCTTGATCCTCTCCCATTTTTTGAACTTCTTCTTCTGGAAGGACCCACGCAAAAGATTCATTTTCTTCGCCACTGTTTTTTTCAATCGCCGCAGCAGTCTCCTTTTGACTGGTATTCCAACGATGAGTGATTGAGTTCTTCTTTTCCGATTCTTTCCCATCTAGTAC
This sequence comes from Bacillus smithii, assembly GCF_001050115.1. Taxonomy (NCBI): domain Bacteria; kingdom Bacillati; phylum Bacillota; class Bacilli; order Caryophanales; family Bacillaceae; genus Bacillus; species Bacillus smithii. Next base: position 2,401,109 of record NZ_CP012024.1, read on the forward strand.
AATTTTGATCGTGCGATTTTTTTGCTCGTCCAATTTGCCTGCCCTCCCCGTGCATTCTTATTGCCTTATCCTAGCACACTCAATCAAAAAAAGAACAAGAGTTTTGTCGTCTTTTAAAGGCAGTTTGTCGTCAAATTTTTTCACTGCTTTTCTATTTTCGCAAGGCATGCATGAGAAAACGGTCGTAAATTTTCTAAAATATTCGCTTGCCCACTCGAAATGTCCCTTATTTTCCGCCAAAAATGTTAAGATCACGAATCATTCTCTCAAGATCATTACAAAACTTTATTTCAATAGCAAGCAAAAATTTTTTCTTATGTATAGTTGATGAAGTCTCTAAGTTATGGCATCGCCATTGACTTATAAACGTTATTTTGAAGGGTAGTTGTTGCATCACGGGAAGGCCGCATATGTAGATTCCCTTGCTATCATCAAAATGGATTTATTGACTCGTTATGACGACAAATCTTTAATCAAGAAAATACGTGTCGAATGGTAGAATAATCGTTGGATAAAAAAGCTATCAAAAAATAGTTTCTCCTTCGCCCGGACAGTCGATTTTTATATGAGAATAACAATTTTGATTCAACAACAAGAAAACTATTTCGAGCAAAAAAAGAAGACCCGCTACGAGTCTTCCTGATCGTTTTTCCTGCAAAGGGCAGTAAGACCTCTTCTCAATAAAGCTAACTGTCCCTGATGCCGATTGGTTCCACTAACCATTCATGTTCCATGAATGGAAGTGTCACTTTATCCCGCATGAAGGGGCAGTAAGTTCCTTCCTCTCCAGAACATATAGGACTAATAGAGCTCCAATTGGAGGACAACTGCCCCTAATGCCCGATTGGTTCCACTAACCATTCATGTTCCATGAATGGAAGTGTCACTTTATTTGTTTTTTTGGAATGCTTTTTTCACTTCTGAAAGAAAATACAGCGAGCCTGTAATCATGAGCATTTCGTTTCCTTGAAGAGAGGCTGTTTTTTCCTTCAAGAAAGACGGCCACCCTTCTCCAATATACGTTCCGTTGCAGCCTGAAAATTCTTCTGGTCCGGCTGCTTTCGGAAAATCAAATGTGGCAAAAACAAGTTCATCCGCGATTTCTTCAAGCGATCGCACCATGTCGTCTATTTTTTTCGTTTTCAGCGCCGCAAAAAGAATCGTGAGTTTATATTCCGAATAACGCTGCCTTATCGTTTCGGTAAGCGCCTTGATCCCGTCAGGATTATGAGCGCCGTCCATCATGACTAAAGGCTTCTCGGACAAAACTTCCATTCTTCCTGGCCAAAACGCATTTTTTAATCCGTCGCGAATATGCTCCTCTTCAATTAAGAAAGAAAAGAACGTTTTCAAGTAGGAAGCCGCCATTAATGCAAGAGCAGCATTTTCGACTTGATGGACTCCTTTTAATCCGACAATTAAATCTTCCCAGCTTCCTAAAACGGATGAGAGGTTGATCTTTTCACCCTCCGGAACAGAAGCAACATGTTCGACCGAGAACTCTTTCCCCAATCGATAAAGGCTGGAACGGCCTTTTTTGCTTTTATTTTGAATGACAGCAAGAGCATCCTCTTGATGGACCGCCGTGATCACAGGGATTCCGTTTTTAATGATTCCTGCCTTTTCAAATGCAATTTTTTCAACAGTATCCCCCAAATACTCCATATGGTCCATTCCAATATTCGTAATCACCGTCAATATCGGAATAATCACGTTGGTGGAATCAAATCGTCCTCCCATACCCACCTCAAAAATGACTAGAGGAACCGGGCGGATTTTGGCAAAATAATAAATAGCCATCGCCGTAATGACTTCAAATTCTGATGGACCACCCCATTCTGTATTTTCCAGTTCTTCCGCCAATGGTTTAATCACATTGGTCAGCTGGACAATCTCTTCATTGCTAATGGGTTTGCCGTTCACGCTGATTCGTTCGTTAAATTGTTCGATATACGGGGAAGTAAAAGTTCCGACATGATAGCCCGCTTCTTGCAAAATGGAGCGGATCATTTCAACCGTTGACCCTTTGCCATTTGTCCCTCCGACATGTACGGCTTTCAAGCGGCGCTCCGGATGATCAAGCTTCTCCATCATCCATTCCATTCTCTTTAAACCCGGTTTTATTCCAAGCTTCAATCGTCCATGAATCCATTCTAACGCTTCTTCGTATGTATGAATCATTTTTCAATCCCCCCTTTATTACAATACTACTTGAGAAAAACGATTTCAAAAAAGAATACAAAAAAAGACTGGAAGGAAGGGGGAATAATGGCTTTGCAGAAGCAAATCCATTCCTCCTCATTTTCCAGTCCTTTTTCTTTTACGGAAAGCACATTCTGCTGGCTATTATAAATTTTGTAATTCGTTAATTCTTTCTTCGACAGCTTTTCGTTTTTCGAGATAGTCTTTTTCTTTTTGACGCTCTTCCTCAACCACTTTTTGAGGCGCCTTTTTCACGAAGTTTTCATTGCTGAGTTTTTTCTGTACTCTTTCCACTTCTTTATTCCATTTTTCCCATTCTTTTTTCAATCGGGCAATCTCTTCTTCCAAGTTGATTAAGCCTTCAAGCGGCAAGAAAATTTCCGCTCCCGTTACAACCGCCGTCATCGCTTTTTCCGGAGCCTCTATGTCCGTTGCAATCGTCAACGTTTCTGGATTGCAAAAACGTTCAAGATACACACGGTTTTTTTCCAGAACGGACAAAATATGTTCATCTTTTGCTTGTACCACCATTTTAATCGACTTGCTAAGAGGCGTATTCACTTCCGCCCGAATATTGCGGACAGAACGAATGATTTCCACCAGAAGCTTCATTTCATCAGCGGCTTCCGGATCAGAAAGTTCCGGACGAACGACCGGCCAGCTCGCAACGGTAATCGACTCTCCCTTATGAGGAAGATTTTGCCATATTTCCTCGGTAATAAACGGCATGAACGGATGCAGCAACCGCATCGTTTGATCCAATACGTACGCTAAAACGGAACGAGTCGTTTTCTTGGACACTTCATCATCGCCATAAAGAGGCAATTTGGCCATTTCGATATACCAATCGCAGAAGTCATCCCAAATAAAATTATATAATACCCGGCCGACTTCCCCGAATTCATAGCGTTCAGCAAGATTTGTCACAAGCTCGATGGTTTCATTCAAGCGGGTTAAAATCCATTTGTCCGCCACTGATTTCTCTCCGGTTAAATCAATTTCTTCATACGTGAGCCCGTTCATATTCATCATGGCAAACCGGGAAGCGTTCCAAATTTTATTGGCAAAATTCCAGACAGACTCAATTTTTTCAATACTGAAACGCAAATCTTGTCCCGGAGAACTTCCCGTTGCAAGGAAATAGCGGAGTGAATCAGCCCCGTATTGATCGATGACATCCATCGGGTCTACCCCGTTTCCAAGCGATTTGCTCATTTTTCGGCCTTCCGCATCACGGACAAGTCCATGAATAAGAACGTCCTTAAACGGCCGTTTCCTAGTAAATTCCAATCCTTGAAAAATCATTCTTGAGACCCAGAAGAAAATGATATCATACCCAGTGACAAGAGCATCAGTCGGATAATAGCGTTTGTAATCCGATGCTTCTGTATCCGGCCAACCCATAGTGGAAAATGGCCAAAGCGCCGAGCTGAACCATGTATCAAGAACGTCCGGATCCTGCTCCCAATTCTCAATATCTTTAGGCGGTTCCATATCAACGTAAATTTCACCGGTTTCTTTATGATACCAAGCCGGAATTCGATGGCCCCACCATAGCTGACGGGAAATGCACCAATCGCGGATGTTTTCCATCCAATGCAAGTACGTTTTTTCAAATCGTTCGGGTACAAAGTGAACTTTGTCTTTCCCTTTTTGCCATTCAATAGCCGCTTTAGCCAACGGTTCCATTTTCACGAACCATTGTGTTGATAAAAATGGTTCAACAACTGCGCCGCTTCGTTCAGAATGCCCAACTGAATGCATGTGTTCTTCAATTTTGAAAAGAACACCTTGTTCCTTTAGATCTTTAACAATCTGCTTACGGCATTCAAAACGGTCCATTCCTTGATATTGAAGGGCATTCTCATTCATGGTGCCGTCTTCGTTCATGACTAATATCCGTTCCAAATTATGGCGGTTGCCCACTTCAAAGTCATTCGGATCGTGCGCCGGCGTAATTTTTACGGCTCCGGAGCCAAATTCCATATCGACATATTCATCGCCGATAATCGGGATTTCCCGGCCAACGATCGGCAAAATCACCGTTTTGCCAATAAGATGCTTATACCGTTCATCATCCGGATGAACAGCTACCGCCGTATCACCCAGCATCGTTTCCGGACGGGTAGTCGCCACTTCAATATAGCCAGAACCGTCTTTGAGCGGATATTTCATATGGTAGAAAGCGCCTTTTACTTCTTTATAGACGACTTCAATATCGGACAAAGCTGTTTTCGTCACCGGGTCCCAGTTGATGATGTACTCTCCGCGATAAATGAGCCCTTTGCGGTAAAGAGAAACGAACACTTTTCTAACCGCTTTTGAAAGTCCTTCATCGAGAGTAAAACGTTCACGGCTATAGTCCAGGCCAAGGCCGAGTTTAGCCCATTGTTTACGAATAAAATCGGCATACTCTTTTTTCCATTTCCAAACTTCCTCTAAAAACTTTTCCCGGCCTAGATCGTAGCGGGACTTTCCTTCTTCCCGAAGTTTTTGCTCCACTTTTGCCTGCGTAGCAATTCCTGCATGGTCCATGCCCGGAAGCCAAAGGACATCGTAACCTTGCATGCGTTTCATACGCGTTAAAATGTCTTGCAAAGTAGTATCCCAAGCATGCCCCAAATGAAGCTTTCCGGTCACATTGGGCGGCGGGATCACAATCGTATAAGGTTGTTTTTCTGGATCATCTTTTGCTTCAAAAAATTTACCGTTTACCCACCATTCGTATCTTCCCGCTTCTACAGCGCGCGGGTCATACTTTGGCGGCATCTTCACATCGTGATTCTCCACAGCGTTTCCTCCTTTTCAATTCAAAATAAAAAACTCCCATCGCCAAAAGGACGAAAGGAGTTGTCTTCGTGGTACCACCTTTTTTCCGGATCGAAATCCGGCACTCTTTCGGATAACGGGTTTTCCCGGCTTCGGCTACTAAATCGTTTCACAGAAGCAGCTCGAGGGCGACCTTCCGATGAATCCGCTCAGGAATCTTTCAGCCATGGATTCCCTCTCTAAAAGAGCGGTGATCACCGTACTCCTCCCTTTCCAAGCCATTAATCGATACTATATTATCATTCAGCTTTTATCTTTTTTCGTTGTCGCAATAACAGCGTTCCTTCTGTTTCAACCATTATATTAGCGAATTTGCCACCAGTTCGTCAATGATTATCGCCATTTTTCCTGTTTTTTAGACAATGCTGTTGTCTTTTTCGATATAAAAATTAAAACGGAAGTTGAGAAGTTTAAACTATTTTTCGAATATTTCGTTTCGATAAAAATTTGCAAAAAATATTATTATATAGTAATGACGAAGATTTAAACCTGTTATATAATAGATTTTGAAAGCGATCACGAAAAGGGGGAACACCAAAGTGAGGATCAACTTCAATAATTTAACCGTAAGGGTTATTATTGGAATTTTATTAGGAATCATTGTCGGCATCCTATTTCCAGAATTTGCATCAAAGCTAAAAATTTTAGCTGATTGGTTCATTAAATTAATTAAAATGTTGATAGCGCCTATTATCTTCTTAACCGTTGTCACAGGAATCGGCGGCATGGGAGATATGAAAAAAGTCGGACGGATCGGCGGAAAGGCCCTTATTTATTTTGAAGTCGTCAGCACTATAGCATTAGCGATCGGCATGATCGTCGTCAATATCGTCCAACCAGGCAAAGGCTTTGATTTATCCGGTGCTAAACACGAAGATATTTCCCAGTATGTATCACAAGCAAAAGAAACAGGGCACGGTTTTATTGATTTTATTTCCAGCATCATTCCGGACAGCGTTGTAGGAGCGTTGGCTAAAGGCGATTTACTTCCTATTTTATTTTTTGCTGTCTTATTTGGACTCGCAGCAGCGTCCTTGGGAAAAAAAGTATCACCTGTCATCAAATTGTTTGAACAATTAACAGATATTTTCTTTAAAATTGTCAATATGATTATGAAATTTTCTCCGATTGCTGCATTTGGAGCCATGGCCTACACCATCGGACAATTCGGAGTTGGATCCCTTGTCAACCTCGGAAAACTGATGGGTTCCATCTACTTAACTATGTTCCTATTTGTTTTTATTATTCTCGGATTGATTGCCAAATTGTTTAAATTTAATATTTTAAAATTTATCGCTTATATTAAAGAAGAACTACTGCTCGTTTTAGGTACGTCTTCTTCTGAATCCGCTTTACCGACTTTAATGAAAAAATTAGAAAATTTCGGTTGTTCTAAATCCGTTGTGGGTCTTGTCGTTCCAACCGGCTACTCCTTTAATTTGGATGGAACAGCCATCTATCTATCGATGGCAGCGATGTTTATTGCCCAGGCTTACGGGGTTCATTTAACCATCGGACATCAAATTATGCTGCTTGCTCTTTTGATGTTGACCTCAAAAGGAGCAGCTGGGGTGACTGGCTCTGGTTTTATTACGCTCGCAGCGACGCTTTCAGCTTTTCCGATGATACCCGTTGAAGGAATCGCATTGTTAATCGGCGTCGATCGATTTATGTCAGAAGCGCGCGCCATTACGAATATCATTGGAAATGCAGTTGCAACGGTTGTCATATCCAAAACAGAAAAAGAATTTGATCGCTTCTCCACTCATCCTGTAGTAAGTACGGAAAAACATTGGGGGACGAATTCAGAACAGTCTATAACCAAATAAAACAAAAAGCTGGCATAAAAGTTCAATCTTTCTGCAACAGGGAGCATATCGGTTCTAACAAGAATCATAAGTGCTCGTAGAAAGAGTGTTGAACTTTAAGCCGGCTTTTTTTGTTTCCTCACCAATTATCCCGATTGACATAGGATATAGTACACTACTCAGGAAGGTGTCCAGTATGCGAAAAAAGTATAATCCTCTCCTCTTGCCGCCATGGCTCCAAGTCGTAAGAGCAGTTGCTCGGCAATTAATCATTCCCTTTACCATTTTCCAAGCGATTCGGACGATTTTTTTGCCGACCACTTTTGATGTTATTTTACTCTCAATATTTGTCCTTCTTGCCATTGCCTTATATTGGGAATGGATTTAGAGTCTTCATTTCTAAAAGAAGGCTGCTATGCCCATTCCAACGAAAAGCGGGGAGCCGTTGTTAAAGACTTCCATCCTCACATGAAACAAAACGAAAAAAGTTCCTTCCAAACAACCGCAGCAAAGCTCACCGTTTCATGCCACTTTACATTTTTTATGAAGAATTGCCTCCCTGTTTTTCTTTTTTTGCTTGTTCATTCTCCAATATCCGCATGACGATATATTCTACATTTCGAAGCTGCCAATAGTCATGTTGAAGAGTGCGGACAAACTGTTTTTCATCCTTATTCACATCGGTTTCCGAATACTTTTCCAGAGTCGATAAAATTTGTCCGGGGTAAGATAAATAACTAAGAAATAACGACATTTCATCTTCTTTCAACGGAAAATAGGCAAAATAAGTCATAATCCATTCCAAACATTCGTCGTGCTTTGTTGGATACGTTTTTAGGGTCCGGGATAAGAACGGAAGAAGATCCCGAATCGGAAGGGCCGTTTGTGAACGTTCAAAGTTGGAGAAATAACCTAGTCCGTCTTCATTATAAAGAAAATGTTCCGGCGACAGTTTTCCGTGTATGATCACCGTACGCACCGTTTTATTTTCTTTTGACGCTTCATACCACTCTTCCAACTTTTCTTTTGAGAATTGAAGAGCTTGCAAAATTTGAATATAGTACAAACTGGATAACAGTTGAAAAGGCGACATATAAATTTCTTGTTCACAGCTTGTGATCCATTGTTCTAAAAATTCTTCCTGTTTCTCCCACTCTGCTTTCATTCTTTCAAAGTGCTGCTTTCTTTCCTCCTGATCCACCGGTATTTCCCGTGTGGACAAAGTGTGGAGTCTTGCGAGCTCACGGAACATTTGCTGATGGCGTTGGCTTCTCCCTTCCTTTTCATTGCCGGTTAGCCAGGGCATTAAATAATAAAGATGATGGCCATAAAGAACCCCGTAGCGTCCATCCAATGTCGGATAAACCGGAACGAGGCGATGATAGCCTTTTTGAAACAGAAGTTGAAGCGAGCGGATAAATTCCATCCCCTCGTTTGCTGGAATTCTTTTGACGGCGAACACTCCTTTATCGGTATGGACCTTCGCCACTTTCCCAAAAAGCTCATAGAAGGTCAGAGATAATCCATAGTTTTGAAGTATCGCTTGCATATCCTCCATACCTTCACCTGCTTTAAAAGAAGCGAGCAGGAATGAACCTGCTCGACGTCTAATGTTTTGCCGTTTTGGATTCCGGAATATACAGAACTTGCCCTCCGGAGACACTTTGTGTCGTTTCTAACTGATTTTCCTTTATAATTTGTTGAACGCTTACTTCATACCGCTCCGCAATTTGGTCAATCGTTTCACCATTTTGGACAATGCAAACTTTTAATTTTGCAGGCTTCTCTTCATCCTTCCTGGCAAAAAATTCTTTGAGCGATATGGATTCATAATGCTTTTTCTTTTTGAACATCTTTTGTTTAGGTTTTTTCTCTTCTTGTTCTTTCGAATCCTCTTCTTCCGTCGATTCGTTTTCCTCCGCTTCACTTTGATGAGACGTTTCACCTTTGTGTTCGGCTGCATTTTCAATGAATATGTTTTCTTCTTCCGAATCAAAAAATGCTGGTTCTTTTTCGAAATACCCTTCCTTTCGATCAGCTTGCTCTTTACGTGGCGCCTCTCCTGATTGATTTTTCAGTTCTTTCCATTCTTCCTCTTCCGAAAACCTTTCTCCTATAGAAGCTTCTTCTTCCTCCTCTGGAAAGTTTTCTGTTTTTTCCTTTCTTTTTGCTTCAGCATAAAACGTTCCTTCTTCTTCCTCTAGTTCTGCATCTTGTTCCGAAAAAAGCGGGTAAATTCTTTCCTGTTCGTTCTTTTCCTCTTCTAATATTTCTTGATGCCGTTCCCGAGGAAACACCTCCACTTCTTCTATTTCTTCTTCCAATGAGAACGTCTCGTTATCTGTCTGTCTTGCGGCTGTACCGTCAATCGTTAAATCCACTGTCAGCTTTAAGCAAGATTTTTCCGGTATTTCATAATCGAACGTTTCAATGCTTACTTCAATATCTTCCAATGAATGCACCCTGCTTTTTGGAATCGATATATCAATGGGGAAGCCGTGGAAAAACTCCATCCCTCCTTCGTCGTCCACCCTCACTTCTTGAACATACTTCCCATTGGTTAACTGATCTTCCTCTTCGATTGCTTCTTCTACGGAAAGATATTCACCCGACAGCCTTAACTGCCCTCGAATGACAACGAAATTTTCTTGTTCTTCAACTACAATCTCTGGATCCAAAGAAATGGATATCAATTCCTCTACTTCCTGTCCCTTTCGAAACCAAAGCGTTTCTTCCAAAGAAAAGCGCAAACTTGATTGATCATTCTGTACCAAACGGATTCCTCCTTTCCAAGTTCAAACTGTTTTATAAAAGAACTTACTATCAGCAAAAATCCGGTATCCTTTGATTCTGCTCAAGTACGTCATCGAAGTTTTCCATCCAGTAGCCGATTTTTCATCAGCCCTAAAACAAAGACCCGCTGCTCTCAAGATTCGCTTTATTTTCAATCTATGCTCAAGTTTTCTGGAATATGTTTATTTGCGTAATAATTGATTTTTTATCAAAGAAGGAAATAAACTGCCCAAATTCAGTAAAATATTCCGGGAACACCGCTTTTTTCATGTATTAGGCAGCGTTGATGATCGCAAAATTCACTTGCCCTCCGCGGACGATCCGCAAATTTTCATTGCCAGTGCCGGTAAAAGTGAACATCGAATTCTGGCGGTTGCCATCACCCAGACACTTTCTGAAACAAGACTCCTTCAAAAAGAACTCCTAGAAATCGAGTAGGAGGGAGCGATTAACTCCCGTCCTCTCACACCACCGTACGTACGGTTCCGTATACGGCGGTTCAATTAAGATAATTGACGCAAGTCTTTATAACTTCCGTGAATAGCTGTTCTCTTTATGCCAGTGGTCACTCCACCCTCCAAGAGGTCTCCCACGGGATTCACCGCTTCCTCCCTCAAGTGAGGTACTACGTTTTCTGTGTTCATCATGACTCACTGAATACCAAGGGCTATTCTCTCTTAATTGTTCGGTCCTTCTTAGTTGTTCTAGACCAACTAATACTATGACCTCTGCTGACTTCTGACGGTTCAGCTACTTATCACTAAGTAGGTTATGAAGAGTACTTCACATATCCGCCAGACCTCCCCGGGTAAGTACATGCACTTTCACACCATCTATCCGCCTCATTTACTCGATATGACCTTCGACAGAAAGAGCTTTGTTTTGTTATGCAAACTCACTCAATCATACCTAGCCTTATATGAGGTTCGTGTTCCTCGGACCGGTGTTTTGCCTCCAGCTTCCTTCAGATTCCGCGTCACCACGGACACCCTTGCTCTTGGCTAACCTCTACTTCTGTCTTCGGGGTTCGGGACTTACACCCTATAGTTCATGTACATGCCGGGCGCACATAAACAAACCCGACAAGAATGATATCATCTCGTCGGGTTTTCTTGTTTTTAAAAGGGGGCTTTTAGGCCACCCCATAATAATTTTTATTTGAAACAATCTTAACTTGCATCCTTTAACGAGCATTTGAACCATTTTGCGGTTCATTTAGCAAAGCTTGATTGTCGCTCTCTCTGCTCAAGCGCTTTATCCTCTAATCTTTTTGAACGCTTTTTCAGCAGCAGCAATCGTTTTTTCAATGTCTTCGTCCGTATGGGCAGCCGATAGGAAAATTCCTTCAAATTGAGAAGGAGGCAGAAAGATCCCTTCATTGGCCATTTCCCGATAGTAGCTGGCGAACAGCTCTAAATCAGATGTTCTCGCTGTTTCATAGTTGATCACCTTTTCGTTCGTAAAGAACAAACCAATCATCGAACCGGCACGATTGATAGTATGCGGGATTTCGTATTTTTCAGCCGCTGCGTGAATGCCTTCTTCCAGCCGGTCTGCTTTACGGACAAATTCTTTGTAAAGATCAGGAGTAAGCTGACGAAGGGTTTCATATCCTGCTGTCATCGCAAGAGGATTTCCGGAAAGTGTTCCGGCTTGGTAAATCGGGCCGCTCGGTGCTACTTTCTCCATGATGTCCGCTCGTCCACCGAAAGCGCCAACAGGCAGTCCGCCTCCAATGACTTTTCCTAAACAAGTGAGATCCGGTGTTATTCCGAAATATCCTTGAGCACAATGGTAATCGACCCGGAAACCTGTCATCACTTCATCAAAAATCAAAAGCGATCCGTATTCCTTCGTCACTTTCCGCAGCCCTTCCAAAAATCCTGGAACCGGCGGAACAACGCCCATGTTCCCTGCCACCGGTTCCACGATCACGCAAGCGATGTCTTCACCGTATTTTTCAAAAGCTTGCTTAACAGCTTCCAGATCGTTATACGGGACAGCAATCGTATTTTCAGCTACTCCTTTAGGCACTCCCGGACTGTCAGGAAGCCCGAGAGTAGCCACTCCTGAACCCGCTTTGATCAGCAAAGAATCGCCGTGTCCATGGTACGATCCTTCAAATTTTACAATTTTATTTCGTCCCGTATATCCCCTTGCCAGCCGCAGCGCGCTCATCGTGGCTTCCGTACCGGAAGACACCATCCGAACGATCTCTATAGATGGAACTCGTTCTTGAACGAGTTTTGCCAATTTATTTTCCATAATCGTAGGCGCACCAAAGCTCGTTCCATTTTCGGCCGTTTTCTTAATGGCTTCAATCACTTGATCGTTTGCATGTCCTAAAATAAGCGGACCCCAGGAAAGAACGTAATCAATATATTCATTTCCATCAATGTCATAGATTTTGGAGCCTTTTCCCCGCTCCATGAAGATCGGATCCATATTGACCGATCTAAAAGCACGGACCGGACTGTTGACTCCACCGGGCATGAGTTTAACGGCATCTTTATAAGCTTGTTTGGACTTTTCGTAAGAACGCATGTTTATCCCCCATTTTCTTAATTACAAAACAGAATCCTCTTGAAGGTAACGGCAGACATCTTTTGCAAAATAAGTAATGATGAGATCGGCACCTGCACGTTTCATGCTCGTTAATTTTTCCATCACAATGGCTTTTTCATCGATCCATCCGTTTTGAGCGGCCGCTTTGACCATCGAATACTCACCGCTGACATTATAAGCGACAATCGGCACATTAAAGCTGTTACGGACGTCTCTCACAATATCCAAATAAGACATCGCAGGCTTCACAATTAAAAAGTCTGCGCCTTCTTCAATATCTGACTCCGCTTCCCGAAGCGCTTCACGACGATTGGCCGGATCCATTTGATAAGTTTTGCGGTCGCCAAACTGCGGAGTAGAATCGGCAGCATCGCGAAAAGGTCCGTAGAAACTGGAGGAATATTTCACCGCATAAGACATAATCGGCACATATTCAAATCCTGATTCATCCAGACCTTTGCGGATAGCCGCCACAAATCCATCCATCATATTGGAAGGAGCGATAATGTCCGCCCCTGCTTTTGCTTGGCTTATTGCTGTTTTGGCCAATAAATCAAGAGACGGATCATTTAATATTTGACTGCCTTCTACAACGCCGCAATGGCCGTGGCTTGTGTATTCGCATAAACAAGTGTCCGCCACTACGACGATGTCCGGGTAATGGCTTTTAATATAGCGAATCGCTTCCTGAACGATGCCATGGTCATGGTAGGCCCCTGATCCCACTTCGTCTTTTTCTTTCGGTACACCAAAAACGATCACCGATTTAATCCCTAATTCCACAATTTCATCCATTTCTTCTTTTAGACGATCGATGGAATATTGGTAAACACCAGGCATCGATTTCACTTCGTTTTTTATATTGACTCCTTCAACCGCAAAGATTGGATAAATTAAGTCTTCTTTTCGAACGAAATTTTCACGCACTAAAGCACGCATATTCGACGATTGACGAAGACGGCGATGACGTTTAAATTGCAGTTCCATATTATGTCTCCTCCTTTTGGTAAAAAGCGCAAATTTCTGCCAGCAAGGCATCCATCGTATACTCACCTGGACAAATATGCACAGGAAGACGGTATTGCCTAAGCTCTTTACTGGTGACCGGACCAATGCTGGCAAACAAAATCCGTGTTAAGTGTCGTTTTAATTGATGCTCTTCTACTACTCTCATAAAATGGCGAACGGTCGATGGACTTGTAAAACATGCGACATCCAAAATATCGTGATTCAACAATGAAACGAGCTTCTCTTCCGATTCTTTTGGGAAAATCGTTTCATAGACTATCCATTCTTCCGCAGACGCACCAGTTGACCGCAACGCTCTTGCGATAGATTCTTTGGATAAATTTCCTTTTGGTATGAGCGCGCGTTCAGCACGAAAACGTCCGTTTTGAATGCAGCGGACAAACTCATCTGCCGTATACCGGTCGGGAACAAAATCCGCATGAAAGCCATGTTTATTTAAAGCTTGTTCTGTTTTTGCCCCTACCACGGCAAATTTGGCTAATAGGCTTTTTTGCGGGTTAACGTCTCTTTCCGACAGAATTTGAAAAAAGAAATCCACACCGTTTTTGCTTGTGAAAATCACCCAGTCAAACATCTCGAGCCTTCGCAAAAATTCTTCTTCCCTTTGATCGTGAACAGGTTGAAACGCGATTAACGGTACAACATGGGGAGTACCGCCAAGCTGTTCAATTTCGGCAGCAAAACCAGCTGCTTGCTTTTGGCCGCGGGTAATCAAAATTTGCTTTCCGGCTAATGGAAGACTCCCTCCCATAAAGCTCACTCCCTAGCAAGCTGATCAATCAGCTGTTTGGCTCCCATTCGAATCATGCGACGAGCGACTTCTTCCCCCACTTGTTCGGGATTTTTTCCTGCCGCCATTTCTTTGTAAACGGTTTTCCCATCTGGTGAGGCAACAAGTGCAGTCAATGCTACTTCTTCTCCTTTTACATGAGCGTATCCGGCAATCGGCACTTGGCATCCGCCGTCCATTTTTTGAAGAAAAGCTCGTTCAGCAGCGACTGATTGGGCGGTATCCGTACTGTTTAATCCTTGGAGAAGGGATAAAAGCTCTTCATCGTCTTTCCGGCATTCAACGGCTAGCGCCCCTTGTCCAACAGCCGGGAGGCAAATATCCGGATCTAAAAATTGTGTCACGACATCTTTTGTCCAGCCCATGCGCGACAAGCCGGCAGCGGCCAAAACAATCGCATCATAGTCGTCGGTTTCCAATTTTTTTAGACGTGTGTCAATATTTCCGCGGATCCATTGAATTTTCACATCCGGTCTGTGCGCCAAGATTTGAGCTCCGCGCCGCAAACTGCTTGTCCCAATTTTCGCCCCAGCCGGCAATTGGTCCAGCGTGAGCCCGTCTTTAGAAATCAAGACATCACGGTGATCTTCCCGTTCAGGAATACAGCCGATCGTAAGCCCTTCCGGCAAATATGCAGGCATATCTTTCATGCTATGTACAGCCATGTCAATTTCTTTGTTCAGCATGGCCTGCTCGATCTCTTTGACAAACAATCCTTTCCCGCCCACTTTGGATAAGGTAACGTCAAGAATCTTATCGCCTTTTGTCACGATCTCTTTTATTTCAAATTCATAGGAAGGATTTAGCCTTTTTAATTGTTGAATGACCCATTTGGTTTGTGTCAGCGCCAATTTGCTTCTACGCGACCCTACGATAATTTTTCTCATAACGGCCTCCTTCAATCACATATACCAAAAATGAAATGCCGATAAGCGGCTGACTAAAAAGAAGTTGATAAGTACAATGAGAAACGCAGCTGTATTGAATAAAGCGAGCGCTTTTCCCTGCTTGTTTTTTCGAACTTTAAAGTAAAGGAACATGCTGTAAACAATCAATAAAATAAAAGAACTGATAATTTTTGGATCATACCATTCCACATTAGGGAGTTTTGTGAATTTCCATTGCAGCCCTAAAATCAACGACAATAGAAGCATTGGCACGCCAATTGCATTTAATATATAGGACAGCTGCTCAAGCTTCATCAAATCGCCAATCCGCCACAACCACTGACTCCACTTTTTTTCTTTCAAAAGCCGGTACTCCAGCAAATATAACAACGAAAAAATAAAGGACAGCGAAAAAGCCCCGTAAGAAAGCAGCGCCATTATAATATGAATCAGCAGAAGCTCAGAGACTAATCTTTCTGCCATTGCGTCCGATTGCATTTGCATAGGCGCAAATGTATGAATCGCCATAATGGCAAATCCAAGTATATTGGTGAAGAACACCAAAAAATCCATTCGTAAAAACCGATTGATCAATAATGAAAATGTGATCAACACCCATGCATAAAAATAAAGCCCTTCAAAAATGGTCAGGACCGGAAACCTTCCTGTCTTGAACATATAAAGAAACAAAAAAATTGTTTGAAGCACCCAAACAATCGCTAAAGTCCAGAAGGCGAACGAATTCGCCTTCCGATTTCGATGAAGAAAATCAATGAAGTAGAGCAAAATACTGACCGCATACAATAGAATCATGAGTTCATGCAATCTTGTCATACCGTGTACAAAAGCCATAAATGAACCCCTTACACTTGATAAGAAGAAGCCACGATGGCCCCCGTTTTTACGTCTTCTGCTTTCTGCTGATTTTCTGCTATCACTTGTTCCTCAATATTAAAGATTTTTGTAAAAAACTCCAATTTCTCTTTTGCGCCCTTTTGTCCTGCCAATTCTTTCGCTTGCAGGATTGGATCTTTTAACAACTGGTTAATAATGCTTTTTGTATGTTTATTAATAATCTTCCGTTCACGGTCGGTCAAATCGGGTAGCTTTCTATCCAAGCTTTTCATCGTTTCTGCTTGTATGGCAAGCGCCTTTTTCCGAAGCGCCGCAATAACAGGCACCACACCAAGCATATTCAGCCACTCATGAAATTCCGAAATTTCTTCTTCTATCATGATCATGATTTTTTCAGCTGCTTTTTTCCGTTCTGCCATATTCGCTTCTACAATGCCTTCCAAATCATCAATATCATACAAAAAGACATTTTCAAGCTCATGAATTTCCGGATCGATATCCCGCGGAACCGCTATATCGACCATGAAGAGAGGCCGTCCTTTTCTCAAATTAACGACTCCGGACATCATATCCTTTGAAATAACAAAGTCATTTGATCCGGTTGAACTGATGAGGATATCCGCTTCTAAAAGAGCACATTGCAATTCCCGCAGTTCTTTCGCCGTCCCCGAAAATCGCTCCGCTAACGAGGCAGCTTTTTCGAACGTACGGTTGATGACCGTTACTTTCGTCGCTCCGCTTCCTTGCAGATTTTTAAGGGCCAATTCCCCCATCTTTCCCGCACCGAGAATTAATACATGTTTGCCGTTTAAGTTTCCAAATATTTTTTTCGCCAGTTCCACGGCGGCATAACTGACGGAAACGGCATTCGCTCCAATTTCTGTTTTAGAATGAGCTTTTTTAGCCAATGTAACCGCTTGTTTAAATAATTGATTAAAAATCGTTCCAGTCGCTTCAGAACGCTGTGCTTGCAGAAAACTATCGCGTACCTGTCCGAGAATCTGCGTTTCCCCGACAATCATAGAATCTAAACCGCACGTTACTTTAAAAAGATGTTCAACCGCGTCCGCTTCTTCATAAACAAAGAGAAACGGCGCGAATTCATCCATTTCGATATGAAACCATTCGGAAAGGAATTCCTTTATATAATAGCGTCCAGTATGAATTTGATCTACGACCGCATAAATCTCCGTCCGGTTGCAAGTAGAAAGAATGACGCTTTCCAGAATGCTTTTTTTGTTTTTCAGCGTGCGAAGCGCTTCATCCAGATCATTTGCGTCAAAAGTAAGCCGTTCTCTTATTTCGACTGGGGCCGTTTTATAGTGAAGTCCTGCTACTATGATATGCATGGCCGACAGTGACACCCCCAAAAATCAATACTATTTTTATTATACCATGTTCAAAAATTACTGAATCAAAAAATTATGAACATATGGTAACATAGATATTAGTTTTACCCTTAAAATGGCTAAATGGAAAGACATCCATTTTTATAATAATTATCATATTATATTTATTTTTAATTTCAAGTTTACAATACCAAACTATCCCGAAAGAATCAAATCATTGACCTTTTCGAAAGGAATGGATTTACGAATGAAACAACAGCGTTTTTTCCCAGGGATCATTTTAATGGGATTTGGAGCTTATTTTTATCTGCAAAAATCCAATATCCTATTATTCGATGGCTTTTTTACTTGGCCGACCATTCTCTTAATTGTTGGATTGGCTTTTCTTTTTCAAGCTTATGGCGGACAAGACTATCAGTTTATTCTGCCTGGCGTTATTTTGACAGGTTTTGGCATCCATTTTCATCTTGTTCGTCAGTTTCCAAATTGGCCTGATCAGATCGGAATTTTTGTTTTGATCATCGCCATCGGTTTCTTTCTTCAATCTCAAAAAACAAAAGAGGGCTTCCTATACAGTATGTTATTTTTCATTCTTGCCCTATTGTCGCTCTTTTATCAAAATGTCATTGCTTGGCTTGGATTGCTGAGGAGCGGGCAAGAAGATTTATGGCATTTTTGGCCAATACTGCTCATTCTAGTAGGAGCTTACTTATTATTTGTAAAACGAAAATAAGGAGGCAATGCATGCCTCCTTATTGACATTCTGAAACCTTTAAACAGAAACAGCAGCAATGCTAAAATCGCAAGACGCCGCTCATAACGACTCCGAATTAACGCAAATAGGCTTCAAGAAGATTCCAAGTCTTATCTTTTCCTTCTCCGGTCTCCGAAGAAAAAATGATGATTTCATCAGCCGGATCGAATTTCAATGTCTGTTTGACCTGCTTCACATGTTTCTGCCATTTTCCTCTTGGAATTTTGTCCGCCTTTGTGGCAATGACCATGCATGGGATATCATAGTATTTTAAAAAATCGTACATCATTACATCATCATTTGTCGGTGGGTGGCGCAAATCCACTAAAAGCAACACCAATTTCAATTGTTTTCTCGTCGTCAAATAAGTTTCAATCATTTGCCCCCATGCTTCTCTCTCTTTTTTGGAAACCCTTGCATATCCGTAGCCCGGAACATCCACAAAATAAAGCTTGTTTTCGATTCGATAAAAATTAAGCGTTTGTGTTTTTCCCGGATTGGATGATGTTCTGGCTAAACTTTTGCGATTGACCATTTTGTTAATAAAAGAGGATTTCCCCACATTTGAACGACCCGCAAGCGCAAATTCCGGAAGATCCTCTTTCGGATATTGTTCGGGCTTGACAGCACTGATCACTAATTCGGCTTCATGAACGTTCATTGGTTATCACCCGCCAACGCCGTTTTTAGCACTTCATCCATTTGAGAAACAAGCACAAAATGCAAATCTTTCCGAATGCTTGTCGGAATATCATCTAAATCTTTTTCGTTTTCTTGAGGAACGATAATCGTTTTTAATCCCGCTCTATGAGCTCCCAACGATTTTTCTTTCAGTCCGCCAATCGGGAGTACTCTGCCACGAAGCGTTATTTCTCCCGTCATTCCAACTTCTTTATGAACGGGGCGATTCGTCAATGCAGAAACAAGAGCAGTTGCCATCGTAATTCCTGCCGAAGGTCCGTCTTTTGGAACGGCGCCTTCCGGTACGTGTATGTGAATATCATATTTTTCATGGAAATCTTCTTCAATGCCCAGTTCTTTCGCATTGGAGCGGACATAGCTAAAAGCAGCTTGGGCCGACTCTTTCATCACATCTCCTAGTTTTCCTGTTAAAACTAGCTTTCCTTTTCCCGGCGCCAAAGAAACCTCGATTTGCAGTGTATCGCCACCAACAGGGGTGTAGGCTAGTCCGTTGGCTACGCCAATCTGATCCACTTTTTCCGCTGATCCATAACGGAATATCTTTTTCCCTAAAAATTCTTCCAGATTATTTTCTGTCACGATCACACGCCTTTTCTCTCCGGCTACAATCATTTTTGCCGTTTTCCGGCATATGGCCGCCAACTGACGTTCAAGTCCGCGAACACCCGCTTCTCTTGTATAATAGCGAACAATGTCTTGAATGGCATCGTTTCGAATTTGCAGCTGTCCCTTCTTCAATCCGTTTTCTTTCAATTGTTTAGGAAGAAGATGGTCTTTTGCAATATGAATCTTTTCCAATTCCGTATAACCAGGAATGCTGATAATTTCCATACGGTCTCTCAATGGTCCTGGAATCGTTGATAAATCATTCGCTGTCGCAATAAACATCACGTTCGACAAATCATATGGTTCTTCAATAAAATGATCGCTGAATGCATGATTTTGTTCCGGATCGAGTACTTCGAGCATGGCCGCGGATGGATCGCCGCGAAAATCGCTCGACATCTTGTCAATTTCATCCAGCAGAAATACCGGATTGATTGTCCCCGCTTTTTGCATCCCTCTTATAATTCGTCCCGGCATGGCCCCCACATAAGTTCGGCGATGCCCGCGAATTTCAGATTCATCCCGTACACCGCCTAAGGAGACGCGGACAAATTTACGATTAAGCGACTCTGCGATGGAACGAGCGAGACTTGTTTTTCCTACACCCGGCGGTCCTACAAGACATAATATCGGCCCCTTAACGGATCGTGTCAGTTTTCGGACAGCTAAGTATTCTAAAACCCGTTCTTTTACTTTTTCTAAGCCGTAATGATCCCTGTTTAATATACGTTCGGCCTTTTTTATGTTTAAGTCATCTTTGGTTGCTTTGGACCAAGGAATCGTAATCAGCCATTCTAGATAATTTCTGATCACTGCGCTTTCCGCCGAACTGGTCGGAATGCTTTCATAGCGGCCGAGTTCTTTCATGGCTGTTTCTTTTACATGTTCAGGCATTCCGGCATCTTCAATTCGTTTCGTAAGCTCTTCGACTTCTCCGGTTTTCCCTTCTTTGTCGCCCAACTCTTTTTGAATAGCTTTCATTTGTTCCCGCAAATAATATTCTTTTTGGGTGCGTTCCATAGATTGCTTTACGCGCTGTCCAATTTTTTTCTCAAGATTTAATATTTCTTTTTCGTTATGGAGAATGTCGATTAATTTTTGCAGCCGCTCCTTGATCGCCACTGTTTCCAATATTTCTTGTTTTTGATGGATTTTAATCGGCAAATGGGAAGCGATTATATCAGCAAGCCTTCCCGGTTCTTCAATGTCCGAAACGGTCGTGAACGTTTCAGCGGTAATTTTTTTCGACATCTTTATGTACTGTTCAAAAGAATCCAGCAGCGTTCGCATCAAAGCTTGTGTTTCGATATCTTTCATTTTTTCTTCTTCAAAGGTTTCAACGACGACGTGAAAATACTTTTCTTCATGATAAAACTCTTTAATTCTGCCCCGTCGAAGACCTTCCACAAGCACGCGGATCGTTCCGTTCGGAAGCTTTAACATTTGCTTGACTTTTGTCAACGTTCCTATCCTATATAAGTCCTCTTCAGAGGGATTATCTATATTCATATCTTTTTGGGTCGTTAAAAAAATCAAATGATTATCCATCAAGGCACGCTCCAGCGCTTCAATCGAACGCTCGCGGCCAACATCCAAATGCAAAACCATTGTAGGATAAACCAATAATCCTCTTAACGGAAGGAGGGGGATGGAATAGACCGTTTGTTCACTCATATTGGCACCTCCGTAATCTCTATGTTACTTTCGTATGATCTTTGTACAATTCTAACTTATTTATAAACACCTGTCCATTTGGAATTCTTCTAATCAAATGCAGCTGAATCAGAAAAATCCAATGGAACCCTTTGGAGGTCTTGAAACTGAATGATGCTTTTCTATGATCGCTTGCCGAAAACGGATGTTTCTTTCTTCATGCAAGCAGACTTCCCCGCTCCATTTATAGAAATTCAAACAAAAAGAACACAGATCCTGCCATTACATCATCACATAGTACGGATATTCGATTGTATTCCAAAAGCTAAGCCGTTTTCAGAAGGCCATACGAACGACCTAACAAATTCAGAGCATTTCCTGGTTATTATGCCAATGCGTAATCGTTCCTTCTGCATCTGCTTTCTTTTCAATCGCCTGTTCAATGACTTCGCGAATATGTTCCACAGGAATAATCGTAATACCATCGAATTCTTTGATGATTTCCTGCATGTTCGCTTTCGGAATAAGCACTTTCTCGACACCCGCCAGTTTGGCAGCCCTTATTTTCGGCATAACGCCTCCAATTGGCTTTACTGTCCCGTGGACGCTGATCTCTCCAGTCATAGCAATCTTATGAGAAACGGGCATCTTGTAAATAGCGGAATAAACACCGGTGGCTATGGCAATTCCTGCGGACGGTCCATCCACCGGAATTCCGCCTGGAAAATTCACATGAATGTCATATTGATGGCAAGGCACACCCATTGATCGTAAAACCGTGAGTACAGTTTCAATCGAGCCTCTTGCCATGCTTTTTCGCCGTATGGATTTTCCTTGGCCGCCTATACTTTCTTCTTCGACAATGCCAGTAATCGTCAGCGTCCCTTTTTTGGCTGCCGGGATGACAGCCACTTCAATTTCCAACAAAGCTCCGCTGTTCGATCCCATTACAGCCAAACCATTCACAATGCCGACTGCAGAATGATCTTTAATTTTCTGTTCATAACGGGGCGTCATTTGGCTAGACTGCACGATCCATTGGATATCCTTATCCTTAATGGCTCTCCTGCCTTCCGTTATCGCCAAGCCGGCTGCAATTTGAACAATGTTAACGGCTTCACGGCCGTTTCGTGCATAAGAGCTCAAAATTTTCAATCCACTGTCGCTCATGCTCATTTTGACCTTTTCTGCAGCTTTTTTGGCTACTTGGATGATCTCATCTTGTTCTAATCCTCGAAAAAACACTTCCATACAGCGAGAACGAATCGCCGGCGGTATTTCCTCAGGCGTTCTGGTTGTCGCTCCGATTAATCGAAAGTCCGCAGGCAAGCCATTTTTAAAAATATCATGGATATGGGCAGGAATTTGTGTATTCTCTTCATTATAATAGGCGCTTTCCAAAAAAACTTTCCTGTCCTCCAACACTTTTAACAATTTATTCATTTGAATAGGATGCAACTCACCGATTTCATCTATAAAAAGGACGCCGCCGTGAGCGTTGGTTACAGCTCCTTGTTTCGGTTGGGGAATGCCTGCTTGTCCCATGGCTCCGGCTCCTTGATAAATGGGATCATGCACAGACCCTATAAGCGGATCAGCTATTCCCCGTTCATCAAACCGGGCAGTAGTCGCATCCATCTCCACAAATACGGCCGATGGAGAAAATGGCGTTTTCGGATTTTTTTTCGCTTCTTCCAACACCAAACGGGCCGCCGCTGTTTTTCCGACCCCGGGAGGACCATAAATAATGACATGTTGAGGATTGGGACCGCATATCGCTGCCTTTAAAGCTTTTATACCATCTTCTTGTCCGATGATATCAGAAAAAGAAGTAGGCCTGACTCTTTCCGACAAAGGCTCCGTTAAGGAAATCGACCGCATTTTCCGAAGCTGTTCCATTTCCTTTCTTGATTCACGGTCAATGGATATTTTTTGGGTGCGTTGATTTTTCAACAAATTCCAAAAATACAGCCCTATGACGACACCAAAAAACATTTGAATCATTAATGCAATACCTGTCCAATTCATACTATATCCCCCTCCTGATTAACCATCGATATACGGCTAGTATCTCCTGGACACGAGGGGAATAAACATAAATCAAAAGCGCCTGGCGCCGACCATTTTCACCGTTTTCACGGTTCAATCGTCGAACAGATAACAGGTTTGATCAAGTGAAGCGGGGAAGCTTATCTTTTTCTCATAAATAGGGGAAAAAGGAGCCGAACACATCGGCTCCTTCGTCATGCAGACGTTTTTCGTTCTTCTGTTTCTTGAATAATTCTTCCGTCCGTCCCGATTAACTTTGGCATGCTGTTATTTAAAACGGTATCTTTTGTTATGATACACTTTGAAATATCTTCTCTTGAAGGCAAATCGAACATTACATCCAGCATAATGCTTTCGATGATGGAACGCAATCCACGTGCACCCGTTTTTCTTTCGATTGCTTTTTTTGCGATTTCAACAAGTGCTTCTTGTTCAAATTCTAATTCAACATGATCAAGTTCCATCATTTTTTGATATTGTTTGACGAGCGCATTTTTCGGCTTCGTCAAAATTTGAATTAACGCTTCTTCGTCAAGAGGTTCCAGACTAGCGATAACCGGTAAGCGGCCGATGAATTCCGGAATTAATCCGAACTTCAGCAAATCTTCCGGAACCACTTTGGAAAGCAGATCTTTTTCTTCGATTTCTCCTTTCGTTGGATCCGATCCGAAACCGATCACTTTTTGACCGAGACGGCGTTTGATAATTTGTTCAATGCCGTCAAAGGCCCCGCCGCAAATAAACAAAATATTAGTCGTATCAATTTGGATAAACTCTTGATGAGGATGTTTTCTTCCTCCTTGAGGCGGAACACTTGCCACTGTTCCTTCCAAAATCTTTAATAAAGCCTGTTGAACTCCTTCACCGGAAACATCCCTGGTGATGGACGGATTTTCCGATTTTCTGGCGACTTTATCGATCTCATCAATATAAATAATTCCTTTTTCCGCTTTTTCTACATCATAGTCGGCGGCTTGAATCAGTTTCAAAAGAATATTTTCTACATCTTCTCCGACATACCCTGCTTCCGTAAGAGAAGTCGCATCGGCAATCGCAAAAGGAACATTTAAGATACGCGCTAATGTTTGCGCTAACAAAGTCTTGCCGCTCCCAGTAGGACCGATTAAACAAATATTACTCTTTGCCAGTTCTACATCGTCGACTTTACTGTTGGAGTTGATCCGCTTATAGTGGTTATAGACAGCAACAGCCAAAGATTTCTTCGCTTGGTCTTGCCCAATGACGTATTCATCGAGAATTTCACGGATTTCACGCGGCTTCGGCACATCCTTAAACTCTACTTCTTCCTCGGTTCCCAATTCTTCTTCCACAATTTCCGTACACAATTCGATGCATTCATCACATATATAAACACCCGGTCCGGCGACCAGCTTACGGACCTGGTCTTGTGTTTTGCCACAGAAAGAACATTTCAATTGTCCTTTCTCATCACTGAATTTAAACAATTTACTTCACCCCTCAATTCTTCTTAAACCAATTATTGCCGAGTCTTCGCTTTGCCACGTTCCGTTGTTTCAAAGCCTTCAAAGAGTTATGTACAGCATTTTAACACATTTTACACAAGACACGAAATAAAAAGCTTAGTGTTATATATAATGTGCAATATGCCGAGCTCATTACCAAAATATTTTAAAAATATTTTATGTATTGGTGTATAAAACAAGGCACGTATAACCCGCGCCTTGTTTTTATACCGTTTTACTACTATTATGCAACAACTTTTGCATTTTCCACAAGAAATTCAACTGCTTTATTGATTCTTAAATCTGCTTTTAAGTTTTCCAGATCGCCGAGTGCTTTCTTAATGTCTTCTACTGATAGGTTAAATTGATCGGCCATTCTTTGCAATTCTTTTTCTACGTCTTCTTCGCTGGCTTCGATATTTTCTGCTTTCGCAATGGCTTCAAGCGTCAAGCTTGTCCGAACACGAGTTTCAGCATTTTCTTTCATTTGATTGCGAAGATCTTCTTCCGATTGACCAGAGAATTGATAATACAATTCAAGGTTCATTCCTTGAGCGGAAAGGTTTTGAGAAAACTCTTGCATCATCCGATCGATTTCATTTTCGATCATGACTTCAGGAATATCGATTTCTGCATTGGCTGTTGCTTTTTCAACCACTGCATCTTGCAAAGCATGTTCCGCTTCATGTTCTTTTTGATGTTTCAAACGGTCTTTAATTTTTGCTTTCAAATCTTCCAACGTTTCTGCTTCTTCATCCGCATCTTTTGCAAATTCATCATCAAGCTCAGGTAATACTTTCGCTTTTACTTCATGAACTTTCACTTTAAACACGGCAGGTTTTCCAGCAAGCTCTTCAGCATGGTATTCTTCAGGGAATGTGACTTCCACATCTTTTTCATCCCCTGCTTTCGTTCCGATTAATTGATCTTCAAAGCCAGGAATGAAAGAGCCGGAACCTAGTTCAAGCGAATAATTTTCCGCTTTACCGCCTTCAAACGGCTCGCCGTCAACAAACCCTTCGAAATCAATAACAACCGTATCTCCTTCTTCTGCTTTGCCGTCTTCTTTTACGACAAGTTCAGCATAGCGTTCTTGCAATGCTTTTAATTCATTTTCAACATCTTCGTCTGTTACTTCTGTATCTACTTTTTCCACTTCTAAGTTTTTATACTCGCCGAGTTTTACTTCCGGTTTAACTGTGACAGTTGCTTTAAAAATTAACTCTTTTCCTTTTTCCAGTTGTTCGATGTCGATTTCCGGACGATCAACCGGTTCAATTCCGGATTCTTCCACCGCTTTTGCATAAGCTTCCGGCAAGATATAATCGAGCGCGTCTTGGTAAAGCGATTCTACTCCGAATCGTTTTTCAAACAAAGGACGCGGTATTTTTCCTTTGCGGAAACCAGGGACATTAATCGTTTTGACGACTTTTTTGAAGGCATAGTCCAATCCCTCATTCACTTTGTCGGCATCCACCGTTACAGTAAGGACACCTTGGTTTCCTTCTAGTTTTTCCCATTTCACTGACATACAATTCCCTCCACAACAAATCTATAAGTTGATAGTTGAAAAATGAATCATTTATCAATTTCGTACTTTTAGTGTACAAAAAGAAAGCCAAGCAGAAAAGTACATATTATAACCATTACATTATAACATACGTACTAAGTCTTTCAATAAAAAGCTAAGAGACGGGAGCAGAAAATTCATCTAACTCTTTCAAATAAGCCATGCATTTTTCTCGATCAGCATCGTCATGAGAGAAGAGCTGCGGACATAGAATTTCTGCTTCTTCCGCTTCCCCGTAATATTCACAAGCCAATTGGAGCGTACAGGCAGCCCAAGTGTCCACGCTGAACTCAGGTTCGAATGGATAAAGAAGAAAAAAGTGGCGATTCACCAATTCTGTTAATTGGGAAAACAATACGGGATTAGATTGAGAAACGGCTTCCTCTAATTTGGTTAAAACTTGTTTGTAATAGGTCATTTGAAAAACTTCTTCCAACTGATTTGGGATCAATCGTTTTGAAAAATGAAGCTTTCGAACGAAAATTTCTTTATCCACTCCCTTCTCCCTCATTATATTGAGGAGAAGAGTTTTCAAAAATGGATGGGAATGTGCATCCCCGATGATATCAATCAATTCGTCTAGATACGGAGCAATATTTCGTTGAACTAGCTCCGCCGCTTTTAACGTTTGCTGCTCAATTGATTCATCCTCGTAAAACAATTTAGGTGCACGGTCAAAGTCAGATTGATATTCATTTATCGCCGAAGTAGAAGCCATTTTCCGGCTTATTTGCAAAAGTTTCTCAAAATGCTCTTTTTTATCGGAAGGAATTTGGTTTTCCTCACAGAGAGCAGATAGCGTAATGTAAGCTCGCTGATATTCCTTCATTTGAAAGAGAATTGATATGTATAAATCCATTACATCGTAATAATCGCCGTTTCCCGCTTGAAGCATTTCTTCGCACAATTCTTTCGCCTCATCATATTGACCACATTCATAAAGGGCAAGCAACAAGGCCATTTGAATCTCATCGTCACCGGGATCCTCGGAAAAATGCAAAGCCTTTATAAGAAAATCAGAAGCTTCTTCATAATTTTTTTCCTGCAAAGCTTGGATTCCCTTTTCAACCAATCTTTCCCGTGTACCAGGCAATACAACAACATTATCAAATCTTTGGAGATTTTTCTTTCTTCTGCCCATTCTTATATGAACCGCCTTTTTCAAATGGAGTTGCCATAAGTTTAGCACGGAAACGCAGAAAAAACAAAAGAAATCGTTTTCACGATCACTTTGGCAAGTTTTCCCCGGCACATTCGACTAAAGCTGACTTTATCAACAAAAGCTTAATGACTTCCATGATCATCCATCCAGCATCTCGCTCTCATATTTATTATACTTTTCTTGTGAATCGGCCACTTTCTTTCGCGTTGTTCATGCCGATAATGATTTTACTTCGAATATGACCGACCTTTTTTTCTTAATGCCTGCCAGCTGCGCTTTTCTTTCGGATATGATTTTATATAAATTCATATATTTTATCAAACCGAAAAATGGCGTGAAGTCAACAGTGTTTGTCGTGTGAGTAAAATGTTTGTGGGAGAAATTCTTAGAATTCCCCGATGAGGGGGTTGGGAACGTAGGTTCGCAATCCCCCTCATCGGGGCCACCAAGCAAAGTGCGGTAGGATCCCAAGCAGGAAACATGAAAAAAGGACTCTCTCCCTGGTAAGATGATCATTGTTCACACCATCAAACAGGAGGAGAGAGTCCCATGAATATTCAACAACATCTTACCACAAATTCGTTGACATGGAAAGAGATCGAACTTGATTTGTTTCGAGCCTTGCAAAACGCCTTCACCGAGCTGTTTACGGCTCTGTTGGAGGACATCGACCGACAATTGGCGGAAACCCGGGACAAGCGCCGGTACCACTTGAAAGACAAACGACGCACCACGATTCAAACCTTGTTTGGCGAAGTTACCTTTGAGCGAAACTACTATTTAGACCGAGAACAAAACCGTTACACGTTTTTGCTTGATTCCTTTTTAGCGTTTGATGGATCGCAGTCAATCAGCCCTTGTCTAGAAGAAACGGCGATGGGATTGGCTGTGGAGTGCTCTTCCTATCGCAAAGCGGCTCATACGCTTGCCCAGATGGTCGGGTATCCGGTGATGAGCCATGAGACGATCCGCCAGTTGGTGCTCGAGGCTGAAGTTCCGCTGCACTGCCCGGTTGACCAGCGATATGGACGGGTGCTGTTTGTGGAGGCCGATGGACTGTTTGTCTCTCTCCAAGGGAAGGGAAAACGGGCCAAGGAAGACAAAATCCTGACCGTTCACGAAGGATGGAAGCGCAACGGCTCACGGATCGAATTCGTGAATCAGCGCCATTACGTCCATGAAGGCAAGGGGGAGGTGTGGGAAGGCTTCGAGGAATTTTTGATGAACGAATATGCCTATGATCCGTGTCGGGATCTTCTTGTCATCAACGGGGACGGCGCTCCATGGATTACCGCGTGCCGGGAGTATTTCAAAGGACGGGTCTGCTTCCAATTGGATCGATTCCACGTGGCGCGTGAGTTGCGCCAATGCCTCTCGGGCCATCCACGGTGGCAGGCGATTCGGCAAAAGCTGGCGAAGCAGGATGAAGAGAAGCTGCTTGTGGAACTGAACAGCGCCCTCGGCACGCTGGGGGACGAAGCGAAAGAACAACAGCTGGCTGCCTTGATCCACCGGATCGAATCGATGCCGGGATGCATCCGTGATTACCGGGAATGGCTGAAGGAGCAAGGAGTGGACACAACGGGCATGTATCCGATGGGGAGGGCTGAAAGCGTGATGAGCCAGCTGGCGTATCGGGTGAAATACCGCCGCAGTTGGACAGACAAGGGACTCAGGGCGTTTTTCAAGGCAATGATTGCCCGGATGGATGGGATTCGTCTTTTCGGACATCGTTTAGGAGAAGAATCGTCGCATCCGGCGGAGGAAACGGCATCTACCAAACAGACGATCGTGAACAAGGCGAAACAACGCATCCGCCGTCTTCTTCCAGAGGTAACGCGGAATAACGTGCCATATTTACAGCAATCGTCCGGGACTCCGATCTATCATGCCCTGTCTGAATTCAAGGGATGGTAAAAAAAGGTATACATATTCGTCTGTCATGGCAAGGGATGAGAGTCCGAAAGCGCTTACGGATGAAATTCAAAAAAATGGTTCGCTAACCTATGACTTACATCTATTTTCAGCGAACCAAAAAAATTCCCACAAAGTCTTGACTGACTCGTGTTTGTCCAACGCCAATCAAAAGTCTAATTTTATATATGACATTAATGACCCTCTGTGTTTGTCCTATATCATTTCATCTTTTCATCATAGGATAAGACTAGCCTTGAAAACGATATATGTTCATATACCTATACTTACGGAGAAATGACATTTCGAAAAGAGAGGGATCATAATTTGGATTGGTTCACACTTTTTATAATTATCAATCTCATTGGAATCAGTTCTAATTTGGATAACACGACTGTAGGAATAGCGTATGGTCTAAAAAAAATTCGATTTCCTTTTTGGATTAACTTCATTGTCAATTTGATTGGATTTGTCACTGCATTAGTTGGTGTATATTTAGGACCATTTATTTCTAGATATATTTCTTCGGAGGAGGCTGCGTGGGTTTCATTCAGTGTCTTATGCAGCATTGGTCTATTTATTGTTTATAGTGAATACGGTCATCAATTGATTTTCGGTAAAAAACAACATATAAAGATTCAAAATCTTGGAATCCGTCAAGGCATCTTTCTCGGATTCACTCTTTCCTTTTCAAATATTATCACTGG
The DNA here is from genome assembly GCF_001050115.1 of Bacillus smithii. Classification (NCBI taxonomy): domain Bacteria; kingdom Bacillati; phylum Bacillota; class Bacilli; order Caryophanales; family Bacillaceae; genus Bacillus; species Bacillus smithii. The sequence continues at coordinate 2,430,817 of NZ_CP012024.1, forward strand.
TTTCGGGGCGGCCATTTCCAATCATTTATTTATCTGGCCCACAGTAATCAGCATCACCATATGGGGAATTATCACGATTTGGCTTGGTAATAAAATCGGAAAGGGAACGATCTCCAAACTATTAGGTAAATACTCATCTCTTGTTTCCGGGCTTCTTTTTATCTTGGTGGCATTTTATCAAATTTTGTAATCATGCCGCATCACTTCACTTCCGATTTTGCTCTAATCAATCATTCAAACACTCCAGCCGAAGTTAAATCTTTGTTTCCTTTTATTTTGGTCGCTTCTTTATTATCCGCCATTTTCCTGGCATACAAAAAACGCCTTGCCATTGTGTGTAGCCTCCTTTAACGGCTACCGTCGAACGATACGTTACATATCGTCCAACGTTCACTAGGCAAGACGTTCATCGTCTCGGCAGCATTTAGCGTTATTTTAACGCTTATGTAAACGTCACAATACCGCGTCAATACTGCGTTTATACAATTTTAGCGTCCCAGGAGAGATTCGAACTCCCGACCGACGGCTTAGAAGGCCGCTGCTCTATCCAGCTGAGCTACTGGGACATTTTTTCAATTTCATCAAGGACATTTTTAATTATATTAACATCCAAAATAAATGTCAATCATTTTTTTGTACAAACCGAAAAAATTTCTTAAACTTAAATTGCAATATTAAATGCAACAAGTATTGAAAGACCAGATAACCCATGATTAAGTAGAATCGGGACACTCTGCGCGACTTGACGTGGAGTGGCGGGCATGGTAGCCTGGTTGGCCCAGCCAGTACCGTATACCTGGCTTCATGGCTGGTAGCCATGCCCGCAGAGGCTCTTTGTCAAGTTGCTAAAAACCAACCCTTTGGGTTAGCTGGCTTAAGGTTAAGAAGCTAAGCCAGCTAACTCTATTTGGAAACACTCCTCAGGTGTACGATAATTGAGGATCTTCCTTGGAAGATGGTTACACCAATTTTCAACATAGGTAATGGTTTCGTCTGCCACAGAGGAAATGGGTCTCCCCTTTGGTATGAAGCGCCTAATAAGGCCATTATGACGCTCGTTGGTTCCTCGTTCACAGGATGTGTAAGGGTGTGTAAAATAAACCTCTGTTAGATCTTTTTCAACACTAAGGCCGAGGTCAGCAAATTCAGAACCGTTATCAGCCGTAATGGTTTTAAACACTTTAGAGAACCGATTACCATAAGACACTTTCAACTGAGATATGACTTCTGAAACGGATAGACTATCCTTGGCTGTCACTCTCAAAATTATTTCTTTACGGGTTTTGCGCTCAGTAAGAGTCAATAAGGCCTGATCTTTAGTCTTCTTGCCTATAACCGTATCAATTTCCCAGTGACCAAACTCTTGGCGTTCATTGACTTCAATTGGTCGCTCATCGATACTGCGTCCTAAGATCTTCTTATTCTTCCGGTTACGTTTTTTCTTGGTGTTCAGGGTAATTTTCATAGGTAGGTCAATGTTTTTAACGCCTATAAGTCCTAGATCAATATAGTTATAAAGGGTCTTGGTGCAAACCATTTTGTCTTTGAATTTCCCATCACGTTTGGCTCTCCCACATACCGCATCAGGAGACCATTTCTTATCAAGGATCTGAGTTTCGGCATACTTAATAAACTCGATGGCATCGTCTAGTTTTAGCTTGCGGCCACAGGCTTTCCTGTTTCTCTCATAGAGAAGTTGACCTGTGTCTGGAAAATAGACATGAACAATTTTCCCGTTGCTTTTTCTTTGTGGCACTGTACCTCTTCTTAACTCACGGGAGATGGTGCTTTTGTGACAACCAACATAATCTGCAATCTCCTGTTGAGTCTTACCAGCAGCGTGTAAGGCCGCAATTTTCCCACGGTCATAAGCCGTTAAGTGTTTGAAATGCCGAGCTCCTATGGTAGAATTAGTAATTGCCATAGATAAATCCTCCGTATCGATATTGTTTTAGTCGACTTAATCATACGTGGTTTATCTATGGTTTTTCATTTTTTATGCTTGTTGCATTTGATTATACAACTAGCCAAAATTTCTTAAAATTTCTTAAACCGAAAAAATTTTTTCCCGTTTTTATAAAAAGTTGAAAAAGAACATTCGATTATTTTTTCAGATAAAGAAGAACAAAAGGCAAAACCATTGCCAGTTTGTTCTTCTCTATGTATTAAATGCCGCTTGTCAATCCGTTAACAGCTGATGTTGTTCGTTATAAAAATAAACAACCGAATCGTCTCCATCCAATTCCACGATTGCATAGGTTCTTTCTTTTCTACCTCGCGGCAAGAGAATGCTCCCCGGATTCAAAAACAACGTTTCGCCTATTTTTTCCGCTACCGCTTGATGAGAATGACCGAAAAACACAAAATCAGCTTTGTTTGCTTTTGCTTTCTGTTTCAGTTTCGAGAAAGACGCTTTGACATCGTAGCGATGTCCATGTGTCATAAATATTCTCTTACCCTTTATCTCTTCCACGATATCATAAGGATAGCGATCATCCATATCGCAATTTCCTCTAACCACAATATAGCCTTTCATTACTTCACTGTCTGCCGGAAGTTCAGAATCACCACAATGAAACATGGCATCCATCTCTTGCTCGTAGCGTGCTTTTAAATCTTTTAAAATTTCCGTGTCCCCATGACTGTCACTTACAACTAGAAGCTTCATAGTACACTTTCCCTTTCCAATTGTTCCAATATCGTTCTCATTTTTGCCAACGCTTCGGCGCGGTGGCTGATTTTATTTTTTTCATTTGGAAGCAATTCCGCCATCGTACGCTCATAACCTTGGACAAAGAAAATAGGGTCATATCCGAACCCATTTGCCCCTTTTTTCTCAAAGGTGATGAATCCTTCACATGTCCCGTTCACTGTTATGGTTTCTCGTCCCGGAATTGCAAGAGCCAGAGCACAATAAAAACGAGCTGTCCGTTTTGAAAGAGGAACTCCTTCCAATTCCCTTAACACCTTTTGTATATTGGCTTCATCATCTTTTTCAGGACCTGCGTATCTGGCCGAATACACGCCCGGCCGGCCGTCTAACGCGTCAATCACCAAACCTGAATCATCTGCCATAACCATGGCTTTTGTCTCTTTCATGACCGATTCCGCTTTGATGATCGCATTTTCTTCAAATGTCGCACCCGTTTCCTCGATTTCCGGGAATTCAGGAAGATCAAGAAGCGTTTTTACCTGAATCTGAAACGGTTGAAACATTTGCTCAAATTCAAGTGCTTTCCCCTTATTTTTCGTGGCGATCACAACTTCTCGCATCATCGATTTGCTTCTCCACCTTTTGACATATTTCTTTCTATCTTCACTGCTATTTCGCTTAGCGCTTGCTTTTGAATGTCGATCAATTCTTGCAACCCTTTTTCTGCCAATGACAATAATTCTTGAAGCTGCGAATGGGAAAATGTGGACTCTTCTCCTGTTCCTTGAATTTCTACAAAATCTCCGGATCCAGTCATGACCACATTCATATCCACCATTGCTTCACTATCTTCTTTATAATTTAAATCTAATACTGCTCCCTCTCCATGTAAAATGCCTACGCTAGTAGCAGCCAGAAAATTGGTTACCGGAAAAGTCGACATTTCTTTTTGAATAGATAATTGATGCAACGCCATTGCCATCGCTACAAAGGCGCCGGTAATCGAAGCGGTGCGTGTTCCGCCATCTGCTTGTATGACATCGCAATCGATCCATACCGTTCTTTCGCCAATGGATTCCAAATCGACAACCGCCCGAAGAGCTCTCCCAATTAATCGTTGAATTTCCATTGTTCTTCCTGATACTTTTCCCTTGGAAGATTCTCTTATATTTCTTTGCTCAGTTGCCCGTGGCAGCATGGAATATTCCGCTGTAATCCATCCTTTACCGGACCCTCTCATAAAAGGGGGAACACGGTCTTCGATACTAGCGGTGCAAATAACCCGTGTATCTCCAACGGTGATAAGCACGGAGCCTTCCGGATGTTTTAAAAAATCCGTATCGATCTTAACCGCTCTTAATTCATTTTTTTGTCTTCCATCTACTCGCACCATAGATCCTCCTTTTAAGCTGCAGCTCCTGTCCCACGGCAAAATCCCCGCAAGGCCGAAACTTCCACCATTACCGTGAGAACGATTTTTTATTGACTCTTCAGTCGCTTCGCTTTTTCGATATGTCCAATAAAAATGAGGTGGCATTTGCCAACCTCTGTTTTGATCTATTATATAATATACCAAAAAAATTTTTTTAGAAACTACCGGTGTTGACATGCTCGGGCCTTGAAACGGTTTCGCTGATGGGTTTTCCTTTGTCGTCTACTAAGTTTGTCTTGCCATCCACTTCAACGGTTACACTTTTAATCCCTTTCTGTTCTGTCAAAGAAAGCACAAGAGGATTTAACGTATTTTTGGAGATCATTTTTTCCTCGAAACTACCTAAAATCGATTTATTAAAATTTAATGTGACTTTTCCATCCTTTACCACCGGAGCACTAATCAGTTTCACATCCGGCATAAATTCGCTTACCAGTTCAGACGAAGGGCTTGGTCCTTTGATGAGCTCATTGACGACCGCCGTAACATTATCTTTATTATTGTTGCTCACTCTTTTTGTGACGGGGACGTAATAATAATTCTCTCCGTCTTGAGCTAAATAATAAACGGTGATCGGTCTTGTATTCGTGATGTCGACCACGTTTTCAACATCCCAATTAATTCCGATGTTTCTGGATAATCCATTGGGATCAATCGCTGTCCCATCCACTGGCATTTCTTTTAATGGCTGGCCGTCCACTCTCAGTTCGACTTTTTTCACCGCGTCAAACTGCGTCAACGTCCAAGTAATAGCCTGTAAAATTTTCTTTTCGTCTTCCGCTTTGTACTCTTTAAATTCAGGAGAAAAGTCCGCGATGGCCTTTCCATCTTTAATTTGAACGCTTCGTACTTCCGTGCCGGCCGGCAGCACCGCTCTGAACCCGTTCGGAAGCATATTTGACACCGGCCCGTCGTCTACTAGATATTCAAGCGCTTCTTTGGCGATGCTTTGCGTTTTGGGAAGCGGCAGCGTCTGCGATACTACATAACCGTTTTTATCTATCAGATACAAATCTGTCATCATTACGTCTTCTTTTTTCATGTCCTGAGCAGATTGATGTTGCAATTCTTTTAAGGACCCGTCCTCTTTTAAATAAGTTACTTTTTGCGGTGGATCAATGTTCTCTTTCTTTTCATTGCTGCCGAGCAATCCGCATCCTGTCAAATAAATAGACGATAAAATGACAGCCGCCGCGACGAGAGTTTTCTTTTTGACCATCATGAAACCTCCTCACACAGTTTGTACTACATGTATACGAGCTGGTGAGGAAAATTAGACCGTTTTCCAAAAGAAATTCGCCGCAGTTTAAAAAACGAGTTCATTTTCATCTAAACGAATCGTAGAAACATCTATCGTTGGATCTTGGAGCCAATCGGAAGCGATCTTATAAAACAGCTCTTTAGATCCAGTTGTAAAGAATCGATTAGGGAGACAAGATTTCTCCATGTTTAAAAGTTCTTTATAATGCAATATGGCGCTCACTTCTCTTGCTGTTTCTTCTCCTGAACTAATCACCGCAACATTTTCGCCCATGAATGACGAAATAATGGGTTCAAGAAGCGGATAATGAGTGCAGCCTAATATCAACGTATCCAATTGTTTATCTTTGAGCGGCAGCAATGTTTCCGCTACAATTTTTTTGGCCATGGCACTATGATATTCCCCGCTTTCTACCAAAGGAACAAACTTAGGACATGCAAGCGGAAAGATCTTTACATTCTTATTGATAGAATGAAGAGCTTTTTCATACGCACGGCTTTTAATAGTGCCGATCGTACCTAGAACCCCAATACGAAAATGTTTTGACATTTTAATAGCCGCTCTCGCTCCGGGATGAATGACTCCAATAACCGGAATGTCGAGTGCTTCTCTAATCTCGTCGAGAACAGCAGCCGTTGCTGTATTGCAAGCGATCACGAGCATCTTGATATCATAACGAAGCAAATAGCGGGTCATTTCCCAAGTAAATTGTTTGACCTCTTCCACGGGTCTAGGCCCATAAGGACATCTGGCTGTGTCACCAATATAATATATCGTTTCATGAGGGAGCTGCCTCATGATCTCAATAGCAACTGTAAGACCCCCAACTCCGGAATCTATTACACCTATTGGCCTGTTTATCAACGTATCTCGCCTCATTCTTTTGTATTTTCTGGTTGCATCTTTCTGATCATGTCATCCGTTTTAGATGATCACTCTCTAAATATGCGATAAAAACCATTGCTGCTGAAACACTTTTTTCATTTTTTCTCCCTTAAACGGCACGAACGGATCTTCCGCAATATTTTCTTATTGGCAAATTGGCAGCGCCGTTTTACAAACGTTTCGTTCGTTTTTTCAATTTCTGAAAAGAAATGCTTCAAAACTCAAAGACTATATCCTTTATCTCCATGAGCCATTGAGAATGCCTCTTTGTTCTATTTCTTTATGTATATATGAAAATTTTCATTCCTAAACCGACATTCTTTTCGCTCTAAAAGTTTCCTAGTTTCTTCATTTCTAAACGAACTCTATGAGAAAAGAAGCTTCAGCAGTCTATCAAACATTTTCTCGTTTTTTACTTTGTTTTTCAAGAGTGAAGATCCGCCTATTTTTTCACGGAACAATGTGGGAATATCCTTATTTTTCAAAAACAACAGACAAGAAACTCACTCTTATGGCTAAAAGTCATCCCGGTTTCTTTCAGATGTGTACAACTTTCTTCCATTTTTAATCACTCATCCGTTCCTCAATTGTCGAGAGAGCTTTCTTTTGTTAAAAGCGTCTTTACATGACCTTTTTGCCATTAGAAAAATATCTGTCAAAATATATCCACATGCTTAAACACAACTTTATGGATCCTCCAAAGCAAAAGACCGATCAGCAAACTAGCCCATGCAGGTATCGGAATGACAGGCAGAATATCTTTTAAGAAAAAATAGATGACGAGCGGTAAAAAATAGGCGATCGTAATAGGAAAAACATATCCTAATAATACGCGGACGCTAAATTTCTTAAACGTGGATTCCCTCAGAAACAATAAAATAATGTCGAAGACAAGACACATAAAAATAGGTGTAAAGAAATAATCAACAGAAAACCCTTTTACCGGAGGCAGATCGGTAAATTGGTTTAACAAAGGATAAATGATCAATCGGGAAATGCCGTCTATGAAAAAAACAATATACAAGCCGATCCCAAAGATGAAGGCAAAACGACTGAACCTGAAATACGATTGTTTGCCCATTGTTTGCACGACTTCTTTGCAATAGGATTCCGGATTTTTGCCAAATACGTCTTCCGCCGACCGCCCTTCTTCTTGGGCGATCAGCAAATGGTCCAGCATTTCCAGCAGCAGTTCCTCCGTCTTTTTTTCCGGAATGGAACTGAGCCGCAAATAAACAAGCATGTTTTCATAATACTTCCTGTTTTCCTCGTTCAATTGCTTCCGTCGTTCATTGTTTACTTGGATCATCTCTTCTGCTGTCATGGTTCTCACTCCTTTGATTCAAAATATGATCGACTGCAACCTTCAGGTCCATCCAATTTTCTTTAAATTCTTCCAACTGTTGTCGCCCTGAATCGGTCAACCGGTAATATTTTCGTTTTGGACCGTTCGGAGAATCTTTCAGAGTTCCAGAAATAAGATTCTCTTTTTGCATGCGCAGAAGCACCGGATAAATGCTTCCTTCACTCACAAACGTCAATCCATACTCGACCAGCTTCATGCTTAATTCATACCCATAAATTTCTTCACGGGCAATCACCGCCAAAATACATCCTTCTAAAACTCCTTTCAGCAATTGACTTTTTAATGACAAAGATCATTCACCACACATTCCTCTATCTTGCCAAAACTTAGGAAGATCAGAACCATGATCAAACACGGTATCTTGTTAAACAAGTTACCTAACCAAAAAAAGATACTGACTTGCAAAACAAGGTAGTAACTTGAGTATACCAACACAAACGTAAGAAATCAAGATTCATTTTTACTAAACCGGAAAAATTTGTAATCACATGGTTGGATAGTCGCTTTCATATAAAAGTAATTGGTATTCCAATAGACAAACTGATTATCACATGCATATTTATTTATTCTAAACTACTTTTAAATAAAAAAAGCCGGCATCCCACTAAGATTTATTCCTTATGGGGTACCGACTTTTAGCTTGTTGAAAGAGAAAAAAGAAAAGCTATTTTACTTGTTTTTTGACTTTCATCCAGTCTTTTCCTAATATATGGCGGTTTCCGTTTGTTAGACGAATCCATTCTTCGACAAATGGTTTGCCTTTAGCCAGTTGTTTAGCGGCATCTGCGTTATGAACAATATCTCCTTTTTGATAGGTGCCGCTTTGGGGCATGGATGATTTCACAAAATGCCTTGTGTCTCCTTCCATCCAAAAATATCGTTCATTATTGTATTGCCGTACGATCGGGATCACAGGATGGATGGGAAAGTAATCATCCGTTCGAAACAGCCTGTCTTCCATATAAAAATTATCCGCTTTGATACTCGCTTTGTTTTCGATTGTAGAGGTCCCGTAAAATTTTCGTAAACGAGGGGATCCGATAACGTTATTTTTTCTTTCACGAAAACCGTCCATGACGATGTTGGCGTTATTCCCTACGGAAAGAATGGAGTAATTCGGCGCTTTCTTTTCATCGAATCGGCTGTAGACAAGAGATGTGTTTCGGATAGTGGTTTTCGAATCTCCGTCTATATAGAAAAAAGAACCATAGTTTTCACTCGGTTCGTATCCTTCAAAGTGAATGCTGTCGAGATCGATGTTGCTTCCGCTTAGAATGATCCCCTTGCCGTATAAACCATGTTCGATATTCAACTGCATAATAATCCCATCATCAAATCCTTTTAGTACCATACCGTATTTCGCTTGCAGTTTTGTTTTTTTGTTGTAGTCATTCCAATTCACCGCATATATATTCGATATGACATTTCCTGTATTTCCCCTGCTTGCCAAATACATGGCGGAGTGACGAAAACGAGTAATACGGATATCACGAATAGAGGAAGAATAGAGATGAACTTTGCTGTTTTCACGAAGATAGATGCCGCTAGTATTACTTTCAATATACAATCGTTCCAGAACCGCTCCGTCTCGTAATCCAGTTTTTAAGTAGATTCCGGTGCCATTGGGAACTTTCTCTTTAGAAGAAGGAAGGGAAGAATGACCGATGTATAAATCAGATATGTATGGAACGCCACCTGTGATGAGCACAGGCTGAGTGGTGTCCGTTTGAACCAATTTAGATTTGCCTCTTTCCTCACCAATCAGGCGCATATTCTCTTGTTCAATCGGCCTATTTATGAGGTATGTACCTGGAGGGATTCTCGTTTCATGGCCATCCATCAATGATTGCTGAATCGCACAAAAATCAACCTCTAAATTTTTCCAATATACATTAGGACCTGAATCCGTGATGAATTGAAATCGACTTTGATTTTGTTGTAATTTTGATGGATTGATAATCCATAAAACCCTTTTTATGCTTATGACCTATGTCATCTCTATTTCCGAAAATGGAACAAATCTCTTTTTTTAGGTATACGAACCAAAAAAATAGACAAAAAAGCACAGGGAGTGACGTTGGACATCAGTGCCCGAACATTCGTTCGTTATCTTGCCTCTCTCCATTTCTGATAGACGTTCAGTAGGGGCTCGCTATAGCCACTCCTTCGCGTCCGTTTCATCCAGATCTGTCGTGATCGACGGACGAGTCGCCCTGCCATCGTGATCACCGTCTGAATAATCGTCTTGATGCGGCGGCGTTTCACTTTGTGGTGCAACGGATGTCTCGGATCGCTTAATAGATCTTGTCCAATCAGACGAAGAAGATTGTAAACGAAGGCTCCCATGACCAACACGAGCGCATTCGTTTTCATCTTCCCAGATGGAAGCCGCTCTAAATCTAAGTCGCTCTTCAGTTCGCTATGAAACTGTTCGCCTGTCGCATGGTCATGATACAACGCGAGCACATCGCTCATTCGAACATGCTCGTATCCTTTGAGCCGCACCCAATAGCTTTCCACTTCATAATCAGGAACGAGCATCAGCTGTCCATTGCGTTCCATCGTCCGTTCCGTCACTTGGGTGACTTGAACGTACGTATACGTGTTTCCATCGATCGCTGCCTTCTGTGGAAGGCATAGCTCATAGGTTTGTACTCCTTCGCTTTGTCCATCATCGACACGTTTGCCCTTTTGCGAAGCGATCTGGAACCAAAGCGCTTTCGATTCTCGGCGTAAGTTTCGCTTGATGACAAAGTCCACGTCTTCCTTTAGGCATACGTGCCCATTCGCTTCTGCATCGTTTCCTGCATCCATGCGAACAAGCAGACGAGATGAAGTCAGTTGACGAGCTCGACGGATAGCGGTGACTAAAAACGAGGGCATGTTGTCTTGCACATGTTGTTTCCCTGGACGCAACTCGGCATGAACGAGATCCCCTTCCTTCCCTGCATACGCAAACAACGGTGTAAAACCGTCAAATCCTTTATACGTTCGACTGACTCCTTCTTTTTTCGTATCGGAGTTGTCAAATGGGGAACCATCTATATCAAGGGGAAGCCATGTCGTCTTTCCTTTGGTCCAACAAGGGGACAAAGTGGCATGTCGTTGAATCAACAGACGTATGGACTCCTCCCAAAGAATCGTTTCGGTCATCGGAAGACAAGCGAGCTGATCGAGTCGTTGTCGCAAGGTTGGAGAGGAAGGCACGTGCTGAATCCCCATCGATGCCGAAAAGATATCGTCCTGACGATACGCTTCGATATGATCGAAATCCGTTTTTCCTGTGGCAAGCAAGCCAATCATCGAGCGAATGACATCGCTATGGGAAATGTGCACTTCTCGACGAACCGTTGGAAGCCGAAGTGCGTTTACCCGTTTATCCAGTTTCGTTCGATGGAGTAAGTAGCCAACGAGAGCAAGCCCAGCACTTGGGGTAATCGCTTCATCTGTCAATACAAACCGAATCGGGAAATCTTTCATCACATCACCTACTTGATGAAGAATCGTCAACGTCGTTTTTCCTTATCGTATCAACGGTTTGCGACCATTGTAAAGATGTTTTGTCACGGATTCAGGATAAGAGTTATAAATACCCATTTTCACTTTCTATAGGAATATAATGATTTCGATTTCTTATGATATTTCTCGTAATTTTTCTCTTGTTTACAAAAAAGCTTTTGAAGGCTAGTTGTATAATCAAATGCAACAAGCATAAAAAATGAAAAACCATAGATAAACCACGTATGATTAAGTCGACTAAAACAATATCGATACGGAGGATTTATCTATGGCAATTACTAATTCTACCATAGGAGCTCGGCATTTCAAACACTTAACGGCTTATGACCGTGGGAAAATTGCGGCCTTACACGCTGCTGGTAAGACTCAACAGGAGATTGCAGATTATGTTGGTTGTCACAAAAGCACCATCTCCCGTGAGTTAAGAAGAGGTACAGTGCCACAAAGAAAAAGCAACGGGAAAATTGTTCATGTCTATTTTCCAGACACAGGTCAACTTCTCTATGAGAGAAACAGGAAAGCCTGTGGCCGCAAGCTAAAACTAGACGATGCCATCGAGTTTATTAAGTATGCCGAAACTCAGATCCTTGATAAGAAATGGTCTCCTGATGCGGTATGTGGGAGAGCCAAACGTGATGGGAAATTCAAAGACAAAATGGTTTGCACCAAGACCCTTTATAACTATATTGATCTAGGACTTATAGGCGTTAAAAACATTGACCTACCTATGAAAATTACCCTGAACACCAAGAAAAAACGTAACCGGAAGAATAAGAAGATCTTAGGACGCAGTATCGATGAGCGACCAATTGAAGTCAATGAACGCCAAGAGTTTGGTCACTGGGAAATTGATACGGTTATAGGCAAGAAGACTAAAGATCAGGCCTTATTGACTCTTACTGAGCGCAAAACCCGTAAAGAAATAATTTTGAGAGTGACAGCCAAGGATAGTCTATCCGTTTCAGAAGTCATATCTCAGTTGAAAGTGTCTTATGGTAATCGGTTCTCTAAAGTGTTTAAAACCATTACGGCTGATAACGGTTCTGAATTTGCTGACCTCGGCCTTAGTGTTGAAAAAGATCTAACAGAGGTTTATTTTACACACCCTTACACATCCTGTGAACGAGGAACCAACGAGCGTCATAATGGCCTTATTAGGCGCTTCATACCAAAGGGGAGACCCATTTCCTCTGTGGCAGACGAAACCATTACCTATGTTGAAAATTGGTGTAACCATCTTCCAAGGAAGATCCTCAATTATCGTACACCTGAGGAGTGTTTCCAAATAGAGTTAGCTGGCTTAGCTTCTTAACCTTAAGCCAGCTAACCCAAAGGGTTGGTTTTTAGCAACTTGACAAAGAGCCTCTGCGGGCATGGCTACCAGCCATGAAGCCAGGTATACGGTACTGGCTGGGCCAACCAGGCTACCATGCCCGCCACTCCACGTCAAGTTGCGCAGAGTGTCCCGATTCTACTTAATCATGGGTTATCTGGTCTTTCAATACTTGTTGCATTTAATATTGCAATTTAAGAAAAGCTTTTGAATAAAAATGAATTAACATTTTACGTTTTAATCCGATAAACACAGATCAAATTGGATCGAGAAAGAAGTTTTCTGAATACCAAAGACGATCCTGTTATTTCTGCTTTTACTAAGGGGATTTTAAAACATAGCCAAATCTTATTGAAATTATATAAGTAAGTAACTGCGCAAAAACAAGAGATTGCCCCAAAAGGAAATCCCACCATTTTGAAGCAATCTCTTTATTCTATTTATATTCTTTTTTAACAGATCGAGCTGAATGGGGTAGACTGATAGCTGGTTACAACTTTGCCATTCACCATCCCAAACCACAGATCGATTGAAAACGTAATTTGAACATGTGTTTTCCGATCTACGTCACAAATTTCTACTTCAGTTTCTCCCCTTCACTCTATTCTTCTTTCCAAAACATTCCTTCGTTATGAGACGGGCTTTTCCTTCAAAACGATGCATACCGTAAACAAAAAGATAGGACTGGAAGTGTTAAAAAATTCCACATAAGCCAGTCCATTGTTCCTCTTCGAAAAAACAGCTGCCATCAGATGCACAGCAAATGAATTCTAAAAGGCTACAGCATCTGAAAGAACTGATTTACTTGAATGCTCCATTCTGTTTACCGGCTCTCAACATCTTTTTAACGAATGTTGATAAAAGGTTCATTTATATTATCCTTACCAACGAAAAGCAGCTGTTCCTCACTTAAATGCAAGTCCTTTGGTGGGTTGGATTAAGGCATTGATGAATTCTAATACAGATTCAAGATTCATAAAAAGGCATTTGGCCTTGTTTGAAATCATTCATCCATGGTAAACTCAAAAACTTATTGAATAAACAGCTTCAAAAACTTGCGCATCCAATAATCGTTGGTTGTACAGTGTTAAAATCGTTGAGATCAAACAGATAGATGAAATCACAATGATCAACATATCTGTTAATGATCCGAAAAATCACCTATAGTCGTACGTTAACGTATTCAAGTATGGACAGACAGACAACCGGCATGCCCATTGACACGCCGGTCGCCGCTATAGTTTTAATTCACCCATACGTAGGAGTTCGACTACTGCTTGAGAACGACCTTTGACACCTAATTTTTGCATGGCATTCGAAATATGGTTCCGGACAGTTTTCTCGCTGATGAATAGTTCTTTGGCGATTTCTTTTGTTGTTTTATCTTGAACCAATAGCTCGAAAACTTCTTTTTCTCTTTTGGTCAGCAATGGTTTATGTGAAAATTCGCGATCCTTCAACTATAATTACCCTCCTTGCCTTCGCCAGCTTTAAAACAAAAGGGATGGGTCTAGCGTCGTCATGATATCATATGAAAAATCCAGCATATCAGTGACTTCACAAAGGCAAGGGTTGCGAAATAGGCGAAAAATAGTTTTTTCTCCTAAGACATTCGCTTCAGTCTGCCATCAACGTTCTTTTTTAAGAACAGCATGATCGATCATTGTCCGACAAAAATAATATAATCCCCCACCTGACCATTTTTCTTTCATTGTATTCTTATATGCTCATACTGCGTTTTTGTGATTCACTTCCAAAATGTGGATTCCATGCAAGGTATTGTTTTAGCTCAAGTGATTAAATATGGTATAAAATCCTTTCCAAAAAATTCTCATCATCAAAAGAAAAGGGCATTCTCATCTCACCATATAAAATTCACATATGAATCTGACTAACTCTCGCTTATTAAGGCAATATGATCTATTCTGGACTTTAGGTCTGTAAAAAAAGCCTCCAACACTTGGTTGAAGGCTTTTGAGGCTTTTGGAAAGACATTACACCATATAATCGCTTCCGAAGAATTTTTTAAAGGAATGGATGGTCGTTTCTCTATTTAGCGCCGCAATGGAAGTTGTGAGCGGGATGCCTTTCGGGCATGCTTGTACACAGTTTTGCGCATTTCCGCAGTTTGCAAGACCGCCATCCCCCATGATAGCATCAAGACGTTCGTCTTTGTGCATAGCACCGGTTGGATGAGCGTTAAATAACCGTACTTGTGACAGTGGAGCAGGTCCCATAAAGTTTGAATGACTGTTAACGTTTGGGCACGCTTCTAAACAAACACCACAAGTCATGCATTTTGCCAATTCATAAGCCCATTGGCGTTTTTTCTCAGGCATCCGTGGGCCAGGTCCAAGATCCCAAGTTCCATCAATTGGAATCCAAGCTTTCACTTTTTTCAACGAATCAAACATACGGCTGCGATCGATTTGCAAATCGCGAATAACCGGAAATGTTTTCATCGGCGCAAGACGAACAGGTTGTTCCAATTTGTCGATCAAAGCAGCACATGCTTGACGCGGTTTTCCATTGATCACCATCGAACAAGCTCCGCACACTTCTTCCAAACAGTTCATATCCCAAGCAACCGGAGTTGTTTTTTCCCCTTTAGCATTGACCGGATTGCGGCGAATTTCCATTAAGCAGGAAATGACATTCAAATTCGGACGATAAGGAATTTCAAATTCTTCTTCATAAGGGGCTGAATCCGGATTATCCTGGCGAGTTATAATTAAGCGGATCGTTTTCTTTTCACTCATCATTATGTCGCCTCTTTCTCCATAGTTTAGTGTTTTTTCGTGTAATCACGAACACGCGGTTTAATCAAAGATATATCGACATCTTCATAGTGGAAAGCTGGCGCACTGTCTTCTCCAGTAAATTTCGCCATTGTTGTTTTTAGCCATTCTTCATCATTACGATCAGGGAATTCTGGCTTATAATGGGCTCCACGGCTTTCATTTCGATTATAAGCACCAATGGTAATGACTCGAGCAAGATGAAGCATATTTTTCAATTGACGTGTAAAGCTGGCCCCTTGGTTACTCCACTTAGCAGTATCGTTAATATTGATATTTTTCCAGCGTTCCATCAATTCAACTATTTTTTCATCGGTTTTTAATAGTTTATCATTGTAACGCACAACCGTTACGTTAGCGGTCATCCATTCGCCGAGTTCTTTATGAAGAACATAGGCATTTTCCGTTCCGTCCATCTTAAGAATTTGATTCCATTTTTCTTCTTCTCGTTTTCTGTAACGATCAAATAAAGTAGAAGATATAGCATCAGAGCTTTTTTCCAAGCCATTGATATATTTCACAGCATTTGGTCCGGCAACCATTCCACCGTAAATGGCCGATAACAATGAGTTAGCTCCTAAGCGGTTCGCTCCATGTTGTGAATAATCGCATTCACCTGCAGCGAATACCCCTGGAATATTTGTACGTTGTTCATAATCAACCCATAGTCCACCCATTGAATAGTGAACCGCTGGGAATACTTTCATTGGAACTTTGTGCGGATCTTCACCCATGAATTTTTCATAGATTTCGATAATACCGCCCAATTTTACATCCAATTCATGCGGATCTTTGTGGGAAAGATCAAGATATACCATGTTTTCCCCATTGATTCCAAGTTTTAAGTCAACGCAGACGTGGAAAATTTCACGTGTAGCAATATCCCTCGGAACAAGGTTTCCATAAGCCGGATATTTTTCTTCCAAGAAATACCATGGTTTTCCATCTTTATATGTCCATATACGGCCGCCTTCACCACGGGCAGATTCACTCATCAAACGAAGTTTGTCATCTCCCGGTATCGCGGTCGGGTGAATTTGAATAAATTCACCATTAGCATAATAAGCGCCTTGTTGATAGACGATCGATGCAGCAGAACCAGTATTGATCATGGAGTTTGTAGATTTTCCAAAAATGATTCCCGGTCCGCCGGAAGCCATAATAACGGCATCAGCACGGAATGTTTGAATATCCATAGTAGTCAAGTTTTGTGCTACGATGCCCCGGCAAACTCCTTCATCATCCAAGACAAGGCCAAGAAATTCCCAGCCCTCATACTTCGTTACTAATCCCGCTACTTCATAGCGGCGCACTTGTTCATCAAGAGCATACAAAAGTTGCTGTCCAGTTGTCGCACCGGCATATGCTGTGCGATGATGTTGAGTTCCTCCGAAACGGCGGAAATCAAGCAATCCTTCCGGTGTCCGGTTAAACATAACGCCCATGCGGTCAAACAGCGAGATAATTCCAGGCGCCGCTTCACACATTGCTTTTACAGGAGGCTGATTGGCTAAAAAGTCTCCTCCGTAAATCGTGTCATCAAAATGAATCCATGGCGAATCTCCTTCACCTTTTGTATTGACAGCTCCGTTAATGCCACCTTGAGCACAAACAGAGTGAGAACGCTTTACCGGAACTAATGAAAATATATCCACCGGAGTTCCTAACTCCGCTATTTTCACTGTTGCCATTAAGCCGGCTAAGCCGCCTCCAACTACGATGATCTTTCCTTTACTCATGGACACTCACTCCTTTTTTACCTAATGATGTACATCATCCATCTGCCTATCTCATACAAAAGCGAACAAAGCAGAAAGGCCGACATACGAAAGCAATACGAATACCAACAGTGAAACATACGTGAAAACGCGTTGAGAACGAGGCGTCACAATGATTCCCCAACTTACGCAGAAAGACCATAAGCCGTTCGAAAAATGGAAAATGGCCGATACAACCCCTACTATGTAAAAAGCTAGCATATATGGATTTGATAGAATATTAGCTACCATATCATAGTTAACTTCTTCCCCCATGGCTGCTTGAACGCGTGTTTCCCAAACGTGCCATACAACAAAGATGAGCGTAAAAATTCCTGTTAAACGCTGCAAGAAAAACATCCAATTTCGGAAATAACCGAAATTTCCCAAATTATTTTTCGCCGTAAACGCAATATATAAGCCGTAAATTGCGTGATATAAGAGCGGCAAAAAGATTAACACGATCTCCAATAAATAAAGCAACGGCAAGCTTTCCATAAACTTCGCCGCACGGTTAAAAGATTCCGCTCCCCTAGTGGCAAAATGGTTCACAATCAAGTGTTCAGTCAGGAATAATCCTATCGGAATTACACCTAGTAAAGAATGAAGCCTTCGATTAAAAAATTCACGATTTCCTGCCATACGGTACCCCCCTTGGTTATGAGCCGCCAATCAACATTTCTACAAAAAGAAATGTTTTCTGGCAACTGCCATCATTTTGTAACAATTATTTGACAAGTTCATTGTAACCCCATCACTGGAAAGCGTCAAGAAAACGTCTACATATTTTTCTATATTAATAAAATGACCAATTATAAAAAAAGTCGATCAATTCAACAGAATGTATTTTAGCAGAATATAAATATTTTTCAGCTTAGAGACAAATATTCCACACCTATAAAAAATCGATCGTGGAATGAAAAAAAGTTTTTTCATCTCCATCAGTCTTGTATATAATGGATACAGAAAGTAGGGATTTCAAATGGAGAATCATAAAGACATTATTCCACAAGAGCCGCAATCTGTTTCGATGTTCGCCTATGAGCTGTACCGGGATATTTTGTTACCGGAAATATTCGGCAAAGACACGGCGGACATTTTCTATTGGGCAGGAAAACAGCTTGCAAGAAAATTTCCTCTTCTATCTATAGATGAAATCTGCTCTTTTTTTGAAGAAGCTTGCTGGGGAACGCTCCAGGTGATAAAAGAAGAAAAAAAAGAGTTGCTGTTTGAATTATCAGGTCCTATTGTATTACGAAAATTTGACATATATTCTGAACCATTTTTTTCGTTGGAAGCAGGTTTTTTAGCGGAACAAATTCAAACGCAGAAAAACGTGACTGCCGAAGCGATAGAAGAGGTACATAAACGTTCCAAAAAAGTCCGTCTTCTCGTGAAATGGGAATAACGGCATCTTTTCTCGTCTATTTGCATTAAAATAGTTGTCTTAGAAACTATGGTTTCGAGAATCTGCTTTCCCCAGCTTCTTTCTTTTTTCTACATAAGCCAAAAAGACGGATGGGCAATAAAACATCCGTCTTTTAATCATTTGACAACGATCAGATCGTCGCTTTTGTTTTTTGTTGAGCAAGCCCAAAACCATCATGAAGGACTTGAGCGGCTTTTTCCATATCTTTTTGATCTATGACTGTAGACACCTTAATCTCCGAAGTGCTGACCATTTTGACAGAGATATGGTTTTCAGCCAAAATGGCAAACATTTCAGCGGCAACTCCTGGGTTGGAAATCATTCCGGATCCTACAATAGATACTTTTGCCAGTCCTTCCTCATATGTAATAGAATCAAATCCAAGCTTTTCTTTATTTCGTTCCAATACATGGATGGTGTCATGCAAATCATCCGTTTTGATAGAGAACGACACACTGCCAGTTTGATCATGGATGCGGCTTTGAATAATAATATCGACGTTGATGCCATGATCCGCCAGAACGCCGAAAATGGAGGATAAGCTGTTGATTTCATCCTTTAAGCCTTCTACGGTAATTCTCGTAATGTCATCTTCAAATGCTACGCCTCTTACCACCAAATTCTGTTCCATCGATATTTCCTCCTCAATGATCGTTCCATTTTCCCTTTCCATGCTCGATCTTACAACAAGCGGGATGCTGTAATTTTTTGCAAATTCAACCGCGCGCGGATGCAAAACACCTGCTCCTAAATTGGCTAACTCCAACATTTCATCATAAGAAATGGAAGAAAGTTTTCTCGCCCCTTTGATATATCTTGGATCTGAGGTGAACACGCCAGTCACATCGGTATAAATGTCGCAGCGTTCCGCTTTCAACGCCGCCGCCAGCGCCACCGCCGTTGTATCCGATCCTCCTCGCCCGAGAGTCGTAATTTCACCGTCTTCTGTGACGCCTTGAAAACCGGCTACGACCACTATCTTTCCTTCTTCAAGCAAACTAGTCAGCTTTTTTGTTTCAATATTGAGTATACGCGCATTCCCGTGAAGTTTTTCCGTCTGAATGCCGGCTTGCCATCCAGTGAATGAAATGGCCTCAAACCCTTTTTTGATCAAAGCAGTTGTCAAAAGCGAAATCGTCACCTGTTCTCCAGTCGACAGCAACATATCCATTTCCCTTTTGGGAGGATGATCATCGATGGCCTTAGCGAGTTGGACAAGCTGGTCGGTCGTTTTCCCCATTGCGGAAACGACTACCACCACATCATTTCCTCTCTTTTTTTCTTCGATTACACGATTGGCCACATTGAAAATTCTGTCTATATCACCGACAGATGTTCCTCCAAATTTTTGAACAATGAGTCCCAACAAAGATCCCCTGCCTTTTCATTGATTCACTTCTAAAACGCAAACAGGCAATGAGAACCAAATCTCATTGCCTGTGAAGATGTAATAAGAAAATACATCAAGCGTGAGATAGCTCTCCAAGACGATACCATCTTGACAGTTCTGCATTTCTTAAACACAGAACCAGCAGAAAAAGGAATGAGCCTTTCACTGCTTCGGCGGCCGTCCCCTTTCCAAACTTTTCATGGAAGCTCATTCTTCTCCAAGCTTGTACTCTTGAACTCCGCGCCTCTATCATCACTTTTACGTATGAAAGTGATTTTATTTAATTTTAGGATATTATAGCATAATGGGATTTTTATGACAACGCGCTATTTCAACTTTTTCTTAATGTTGCGGGCGATCTTTTCGGGAATACCGATTTTCGTAAACTCTTCTAATTCTGCTTCTTTCATTCTTTTTAATGATCCGAAATGTTTTAGCAGAAGTTTTTTCCTTTTCGGTCCGACTCCCTCAATATCATCAAGTGCGGATCGAAAAGCTGTTTTTCCCCTCAGCTGCCGATGAAAGGTAATGGCAAAACGATGCACTTCATCCTGAATTCTTTGCAGCAAATAAAACTCTTGACTGTTCCGCTCTAATGGGACAATCTGCAGAGGATCGCCAAATAATAACTCTGATGTGCGGTGCTTTTCATCTTTAGCAAGCCCTGCAACCGGTATCGACAAATTGAGTTCATTTTCCAATACATCTTTTGCGGCTTCGACTTGCCCTTTTCCACCATCGATCAAAATTAAATCGGGAAGCGGCAATTGTTCCTTTAATACCCTTGTATATCGTCTTCGAACCACTTCTCGCATTGATTCATAATCGTCCGGACCTTGAACAGATTTAATCTTATATTTG